>CAYQDM010000005.1:0-149602 GCA_964416305.1 uncultured Acidaminobacter sp.
GATTTCAGGGCAAATGTTTGTTGCTATTTGGGTTCGAAAATCCTAAAGTCAGGAGACGATCTGGATGCAGATTCTCTTGATGCAGTGGAAATCATCATGGCGGTCGAGGATGAATTCGACATTGAGATCCCGGATGATATTGCTGAGCGTTTTCAAACAGTGGGTCAAATTGTTGAGTACCTTGAAAACGTTAGATAATTATATTTAAGAACGTGGAATAACCCGGCTGTAAAAGCCGGGTTATTTTTTTGAGTTTCACGCTTCTCTGCCGTTTGAACCTGTATCTGAAGTGAAAGAATCAGATGAACCGTGTGTTAAAAGTCTGTAAATTCCTCTTTTTCAGAGAAAAAGAATAACGGCCGCCTCAATCCTGATAACGCCTAGCAGCGCGCAACTTTATTCATGAATATGCACCGCTCTAATATTCATATCAACACCATACACAGTCTATCCACAGGTTATCCTTGTCAAACGGCTATGTTCACAGGGGTTTCTAACAGTTTTCCACATTATCCACAAAGTCATCCACAGAAAAAATGTGTTATTCAGAATTTTCAGTTATTTATAACCCGTTAACATAACAAGGAAAATCGGTGTCAGACACCGAGTTTCAGCTTGAAGCAGGTGTCTGACACTGAGTTCCACCCACAACAAAACGCGGCTGTCAAAAGACGCGCCGCGTTTCAATTGTTGTGTTATTCAGAATGATGGCACATCCAGCGTTAAATTTGGAACTGCATTCAGGGTCATGTCCGCAATGTGTCCATTTAAATAGGCATAATGACCGGCGCAGCCAATCATAGCTGCATTGTCTGTACATAACTCAATTGGCGGATAGAGCATCCTGATGCCCTTTGCCTTGGTTTTTTGGTCCAGGACTTCCCTGAGTCTGGAGTTAGCCGCGACGCCACCCGCCAAAACGAGGGTCCCGACGTCTGAAAACACCGCAGCTGCGACTGCCTTGTCAGTCAAAACGTCGACCACCGCTTCCTGAAAGGAGGCTGCGACATCTTCCACCACTACCGGTTCGCCTTTCATCTTCATCTGATTCAAATAACTGAGTACAGCGGATTTCAGACCACTGAAGCTGAAGTCCAGACTATCCTGCTCCAGATATGTTCTGGTGAAGGATATGGCTGCGCCATTGCCAAGTCTGGCGAGACGGTCGATCTGAGGACCTCCCGGATACCCTATGCCAAGGGCTCTGGCTACTTTGTCATAGGCTTCGCCGGCTGCGTCATCCCGAGTTTTCCCAAGGATTTGGTAATGGCCATAATCCACCACCTTGACCAGATGGGTATGCCCGCCGGAGACGATCAACGCTGCAAAAGGCGGCTCCAAATCAGGGTGGGCAATGTAATTGGCTGCCACGTGGCCCTCAATATGGTTGACGGGAATCAGGGGCTTGTTTAGGGAGAAAGCCAGGGCCTTGGCCGTCGAGAGGCCGACCAGGAGCGCCCCAACCAGACCCGGTCCATAAGTCGTCGCGATCAGATCCAGTTCCTGAAAGGAACAACCCGCTTCCCGAAGGGCTTCGTCAATAATCCCACTGATTTTTTCAACATGATTGCGGGACGCGATTTCCGGGACAACGCCCCCGTAGAGCTTGTGAAGATCAATTTGAGAATAGATGACATTGGACAAAACCTCTCTGCCGTTTCGGACGACGGCGGCAGAGGTTTCATCACAGCTGGTTTCAATGGCCAGCGTTAAGATTGATTTCATGACTATGCCTCCTGAAACCTCTGAAAGGTTACCTTAAACCTATAATATGCCGCGCTTGAGCAGCTTTCAGAGGACCTGTGTAGAACTAAACCGCGGTGCCAGTTAAAAATGGGATTAATGCAGACACAAGGGACATGGCGAACGGCAGCAGTACAACGACGACAGCCTGCCAGGTCTTGAGTTTGTGGACGGTTTTAAAGCCTATGACAGACACCACCAAATACCAGATGGTGAATATATCGAATGCGGAAAGAAACGAAAAGAGCGGGTCTGTTGGTGCAGCATCACCCAACAATAAGGCGGGTGAGAAGGTGAAGAGATAATTTTTCGTCATCAACGCCAGCGGGATGCGAATGAGCGTTCCAAGCATCATGATCAGATAGGCATAGGCCACTACGGACAAGCTCTGTTTGAAGGTCGTTTTAGCTTCAAAAGCAAGTCCGAGAAGATGGGCAATCGCGCCTTTGACAAAGGGTGCAATCACGCTGACCGCAATCATAGCGACAACTGTGGAGATCATGGTGACCCTGGCAAAGCTCTGAAGCTCACCTGGCGGAATTTCCATGCCCATTTGCTGATAGGAGGTCGCCATAGTTTCGAGTGTATAGTCTTGCATGAGTTCCATAGTTATAAACGAAAACAGCGCTGCCACCAACATACTTGCGCAGTAGGGGAGAAAGACATCCGGCTTTTGACGGATGGCTTCAAACGCGCGGACGGGATTGGTAAATATTGACACAGCCTTTTGGAAAAACGACAGATTTTTTTCCGGTTGCTCAATGGGCTCCAGCCCATACAAATCTTGATTGGGATTTCGAGGTTCCATAATCGCCCTCCTTCTCATATTAGTAAATCTAATCGACTTTCCAGCCTCCTGCATCAGCGACGTTTGTTGCTGAAAGAATAGCGAAGATCGCCAATAAAGTCGTTCTCATTCATATCTAAGTGCTTCAATTGGATCGAGCTTCGCGGCCTTGTTCGCGGGATAGATCCCGAAAAAGACGCCTACGCCGGCTGAAAACAGCCAGGCTATGAGGATTGTGCCAAGACTTGTGGATGGCGGAATTTTGATGACCCAGGCAATGCCAAAGGAGAACGCGATCCCCAAAATCGTTCCAATAATGCCGCCTATCAGCGCCACGATCACCGCTTCGACCAAAAACTGCATCAGAATATCTTTACGCTTTGCGCCCAAGGCTTTACGAATGCCAATTTCCCGCGTGCGCTCTGTGACAGAGACCAACATGATGTTCATGACACCTATCCCGCCCACAATCAGCGAGATTGCCGCTATAGCCCCAATGACAGTAGTCAGGAGTCCCAGAACCCGATTCACCGTTTCAAGTTGCTCCTCTGCACTGAAAACCATGTATTTCTCCTGGCCAATATTATCGTGGCGCCGCTCCAGAAGTGCCTTGAGATCCTCGACAACTGCCTTTTGATCCGCTTCCATGACCAGATTGATTTCAACGCCGTTCACCCTGTCTCCAATCCCGTAAAGTCGTTCGAGGAGCGTATAGGGCACATGAATCGTCTTTGGCATTTCGAAGCCGGGAATATTTGAAAACGAGGTCATGGGAGCTTCATAGACCCCTACAATGATATAGGACATACTTGTCCTGGAGGTTATGGTCAGACGTTCCCCCACGACCTCCGTTCTTCCGAAGACTTCTGTCGCAAGGCTCGAGTCGATCACAGCCGCCGCGCGCTTAGCTTTGACATCCGATTCGACGAGGAATCTGCCGTACAGAAGTTTGATGTCCTCAATATTGTTATACCGCTCGTTGACACCGTTCAAACTGACAGAGATGGGATCCTGATTTTGCCTTCCCTTGATTTGACCGCTTCCAGACACGGAAATGGTCATAGCTTTGATGACCTCCGGAAAGCTGCGCTCAATAGCGTCCACATCTTCGTGATTGAGACGGTCTCGTGAAGTAATCTCTTCCGAATAACTCGTCGTCACAAAGAGGCGGTTCACGCCGAAGGATTCAAATTCCTGCCCTATAACTGCTTCACTGCCATTTCCAAGTGCTACGACCGCAATGACTGAGGAAATCCCTATAATGATGCCCAGCATGGTGAGCAGTGACCGCATCTTATTGACCCAAATGGCGTCCAGAGCAATTTTGAAGCTCTCTGCAAAGTTCACGGCATCACCTCCTCGGGCGGCACGTCTGTTGCCGGTCTCGTTTCTTTAGAAACCACTTCTACGGATAATCCTGTGGCCACAGGCGCTGCTTCATGAGCTGCCAACTCTGGCCAATACCTTTCATTAATGCCCGTTTTCCGATCATCCGTGACAATGGTGCCATCTTTAAAAGTGACTATCCTCTTGGCATTGTCCGCAATTTCATGCTCGTGAGTAACAATGATCAGCGTGACGCCCTCATCATTCAGTCGCTTGAAGATCTGCATGATTTCCTCGGTAGAGTGGGAGTCCAGATTGCCCGTAGGCTCGTCTGCCAAAATAATAGCCGGACGGGTCACCAGCGCTCTGGCTATGGCGACCCGTTGCTTTTGACCGCCGCTGAGTTCGTTGGGCTTATGATCGATCCGGTCTGAAAGACCTACGCGGTCCAGCGCCTCCATGGCCCTTTGATGCCGCTCGGCCTTATGAACGCGGCCGTAGATCAGGGGCAATTCAACATTTTTAATGGCATTGACGCGGGCCAGCAGATTGAAGGATTGAAACACGAACCCAATCTTCTGATTTCGGATGACCGCAAGTTGCGGATCGCTCAAACTGCTGACGTCAACGCCATCCAGAACATAGCGGCCACGAGTCGGTCGGTCGAGACAGCCCAAAATGTTCATCAATGTCGATTTGCCGGAGCCGGATGCCCCAATAATAGCCACGAAATCCCCTTCATCCACATGAAAGTCTACCGATCTCAGCGCTTCGACCTGAATGCTGCCCGTATCGTAGATTTTTGTCAGTCCCTGAATGTCAATCATCTACTCCACCTCGATCACTTTGACCAAATCTCCATCTTTCAGGGTCTCCGTTGGATTGAGAATGACAATGTCACCTTCAACAAGACCCTCTGCAATGATTTCGACGTTCAGGTCCCCCTCGATGCCGAGGGTAACGAGACGCTCTTTGGCGACGCCTTCCTCAATCTCAAAGACCCGTCTCACGCCGGATGCGTCCGTATAGACTGCCTCATAAGGCACCATCAATGCCTCAGGCTTTTTCGCCGTCAGGATTTCAAGGGCGGCAGAGTAGTTCGGACGAAATTTCGTCTCCTGTGCCAGGAAGGATACTTCTATTTTGACGACCGTTTCGGAAGACTGTCCGCTGACAAGACTTTCAGCCACGTCTGAGATGTAAGTCACCTGACCTTCGTACTGATCCGAAAAGCCATCACTTCGAATGATAACGGATTGTCCCACCGATACCGAATCAATGTCGTATTCACTGATGGACGCGGAGACCTTCAATCGATCTGAGGATGCTATTGAAAACAGAGGCAGGGTTTGAACAGCCAGTTCCCCCGGTTTGGTGTGGATGGCATACACGACACCATCGGCAGGGGCTTTAAGGGTCAGTTTGTCTTTCTGAGACTGCAGTTGCTCCAGGGCGAGACGCGCGGAGGAGACGGAAAGGGACTGAATCCGCAAGGTGCTTCCCTGGCCATAACTGTTATAGCCGCGCTCCGCGGAAAGCTTTTCCGTTTCGGCACGCTCCAGCTGGCGTTTGGCCTGATCGAGTTCGGACTGGCTTATGGCGCCTGCATCAAAAAGCGCCTGCTGATCCGCAACCATTTTCTGCGCATCCTCATAAGCGGCTGTGGCAGTCTTCAGAGGCAAGTCATAAGTGAGCTTACCCGCACTTTGAGTCTGCTTCAGGGTCTCCTGAGCAATGCTGAGCTGAATGCGTGCAGCCGACAGCTGCTGGTCGAGAGTCTGGGAATCAAGGGTTGCCAGTACGTCGCCTTTCCTGACCTCTTGCCCTAATTCAGCAAAGACCTCCTTGACCATCCCGGGAGCCTCTGCATAGACATCCCGATCTTCAGCGGCAACCACTTTGCCGCTGGCGTAGACATAAGCGGCAGCCTCGCTGGAGATGACTTGTTCTGTGTAGACAAGTACGCCGTCTTCCATCCGGGTTGCCCGCCAGATCACAACCCCTATGGCAGCGATCACGAGTGCCAGCACCAGCAGCACCCAAAGTGCGGATTTACGTTTCACTTTGCTCACCTCTTCAAATGGTCTTCCACATGATCAGCGCATCTTCCCCGCTGTCCAGGTAATAGCCTTTTCGCACGCCCATTGAGACAAAGCCTGCCTTTTCATAAACGTGAATCGCGGAGGCATTTCCGCTCCTGACTTCCAGCGTCAGTGACGCCGCCCCAAGGGACTCGGCCTCCCGAACAAATTGAGCGATCATGTCCTGGGCGTACCCTTTGGATCGCTCCTCCGGATCAATGGCCAGATTGGTGATGTGGCCCTCGTCCAGAATCAGCCAGAACCCGCAGTACCCCACGAGTTTGGCCCCAACCTCATAGACAAAATAGTGGGCACGGGGATTGGACGACAATTCTTCCTCAATGGCACTGCGCGGCCATGGCGTTGTAAAACAAAGCACTTCCAGCTCAGCCACGCGGTCGACGTCAGAAAAGGCCATGGGTCGGAGGACGCCACGGTTGACAATCAACTCCTGCGTCTGGTGATCAGAACCCATCATTGCCTCACCCCTTCATCCGCTGCTCACGAGTGACTTCTGCCTCGGGCCGGCGCAGGTAGTTCATGGGCACTTTGTCATAGGAGACGGCAGGAATCCCTTCCAGTCTGGCACACATGGCCACTGAGGCCGCTCTCTGACAGCGCATTTCCTGAGGCGCCAGAGCGACCCGCTCTCCCAGCACGGCACGCACACGTTCGTAGGCTTTTGAAGCGCCTTCGCCCATGAGAAGCACCTCCGTCCCGGACTGCTCGGCGGCCTCCAAAAGTCTTGCGGCGAAGTCATCCACCGGCCAGGCGGCTTCTTCCGCCACGGCCACCAGGCTGTCCGCCTCAAATTTCCAGGCCCCGGCATAGTATTCATTGCGCCGGGCATCCATCATGACCGCGACGATCCGCCGCGAATCATAGGCGTTATAAGCCGTCGCCTTTAAGCTGGACACAGGGATGACGCCAATCCCGAACGGCTGAGCGAGGCCTTTTGCCGTGGATACCCCAATCCGGAGCCCTGTAAAAGACCCTGGGCCGATGGTGACAGCAATCGCATCAAAGTCAGGAATGCTCAGTTCCAGGTAAGTGAGCGCGTTTTCGAGCATGGGCATCAGCTTCTGGGAATGGGTCATGGGATGCTGCAGGACAAAATCTGCCAGCAGCAAATCGTCCTCCACCACCGCGACCGACGCCACTAGGGACGAGGTTTCTATAGCCAGCATTCTCATTGGCGATCCTCCCCTTCGTAGGCTTTAATGAGCGCTTTGATATTGGCCCGGGTTTCAGGTGCCGGCGAGGAGAGCCTGAGATATCGCTCCTCAGCTTCAAAGCCGTAGCCTATCTCGATCCAGAGGGCGGTTTCAGGAACCATGGGCTCAATCATTCCGGCCCACTCAATCAGGCTGATGCCCTTGCCATGGACAAAGTCATCAAAGCCAATCTCCTCCATTTCGGAGGGGTCGAGGATGCGGTACACATCAAAATGATACACTTCTATGCCGCTCGTTGTGCTGTAGACGTTCATAAGTGCAAACGTCGGACTCGTCACGTCCTCTTTGACGCCGAGACCGGCGGCAATGCTTTGAGACAGGGTGGTTTTGCCTGCACCGAGGTCACCCGTGAGGGCCACGACAGCGCCGGGCTCGAGCCAGCCTGCAAGAAAATGTCCGAAGCGCTGCATGGCCTCGACAGAATTTATGATCAGGTTCAAGTGTTATCAACTCCTTACAGGCTTGCCGTTATGCTTTCTTCATGGAAAGCGAAATTTTGCCGCGCTCCTTGTCGATCCCGATAACCCGGACCTCGACCGGATCTCCGACGCGAACTACGTCCATAGGATCCTTGACAAATTTGTCCGAGAGTTGGGAGACGTGGACGAGACCGTCGTTCTTGACTCCAATGTCGACAAACGCGCCAAAGTTGACCACGTTTCGCACCGTGCCCATCATGACCATGCCAATTTCAAGGTCTTCCATGCTCAGGACGTCACTTCTGAAGACCGGTCCCGGCATGTCCTCACGCGGGTCACGGCCCGGCTTGAGCAGTTCCTCCACAATATCCTTCAGGGTGAGGATGCCCGCGCCGGTCAGCTCTGACAATGCCTTGAAAGCTTCTTCAGGCGACTTTTTTCCGGTGGATTCCTGCATTCGTGCGAATAAATGGGTTCTGTCCATTTTTCGCGTTTCGTCCAGACTCACTTTGAGGGTCTTGAGCAGTGCCCTGCAGGCCGCATAGGATTCCGGGTGGACAGAAGTACCGTCCAGCGGCTCCGTGCCATCCGCGATGCGGAGAAATCCTGCGCACTGCTCATAGGCTTTAGGCCCCAGTCGCTTGACTTTGAGGAGCTCTTTTCGGCTATGGAATTTACCGTTCTCTTCTCGATGGGACACAATGGACTTCGCCAGTGTCGAACCAATTCCCGACACGTATTGCAGCAGAGATGGCGTGGCGACATTGAGATCGACGCCGACCGCGTTGACGCAGGCTTCGACGACGCCCTTCAGGGAATCGTCCAGCTTCGCCGGATTCAGGTCGTGCTGGTACTGTCCGACGCCAATGCTCTTGGGATCAATTTTAACCAGCTCTGCCATAGGGTCCTGAAGGCGGCGCCCAATAGAAATGGCCCCTCGGGTGGTGACATCCAAGTCCGGATATTCCTCGCTGGCCAGCTTCGAAGCGCTGTACACCGACGCCCCCGCCTCGCTGACAATGGTGTAGTGCACCGGGCGGCCCGCTTCCTTAAGCATCTCCCCGACGAACTGCTCCGTCTCCCTTGAGCCGGTGCCGTTGCCGATGGAGATGAGATCCACCCCGTGTTTCTTAATCATACCCAAAAGTACTTTCTTTGCACCTTCAATATCGTTGTGTGGCTTCGTTGGATAGATGGTGGTCTTATCCAGCAGCCGGCCGGTCTCATCCAAAACAGCGACTTTGCATCCGGTTCTATAGGCGGGGTCAATGGCCAGAACCGTTTTCCCCTTGACAGGTGCCTGCATCAGCAGCGGCTTTGTGTTCATGGCAAAGACTCGGATGGCCTCTTCCTGAGCCTTTTCGGTGAGCTCACTTCTAATTTCCCGCTCAATGGACGGCAGAAGCAGCCTCTTTAGGCCGTCTTCAACCGCAAGGACCAGCTGCTCGCGCTGAGGGATTGACAGATTTTTTATGAACTGCCTTTCCGCCAACTGGGTCAGATGGTTCTCATCAATGAGAAGGCTGACTTTTAGAAATTCTTCCTTTTCACCCCTGTCAATCGCGAGAATTCTGTGGGATGGAAGCGTTTTTATGGCTTCCTCAAAAGTATAATAGGTTTCATAAACAGAAGTTTTTTCCGGATCAGCAGCTTTGGACTGCAGCTTTCCCTGCTTTTGATAAAAGGCCCGAATGGCCTGCCTTAAATCCGGATCGTCCGAAAGGCGCTCCGCCAAAATGTCTCTGGCACCCGACAAGGCACTCTCAATATCCGTCACTTCTTTTTCTTCGTCTATGAAAGCTGCCGCATAGGTCATCATGGCGGCTGCGTCGGTTTTTCGGTTGCTCTCATCCGCCAGCCAGTCTGCCAACGGCTCAAGTCCTCGTTCCTTAGCCATGGTGGCTCTGGTTCTTCGTTTTTGCCTGTAAGGCCGGTACAAGTCCTCCACCCGCTGGAGCACAACCGCTTCAAGAATTGCCAATCTCAATTCCTCTGTCAAAGCCCCCTGGCTTTCGATGGAAGCTATAACCTCTTCTTTTCTTGCCTCCAGGCCGCGAAGGTATTTTAAGCGTTCATCAAAGGCCCGGAGAGTTTCATCATCCGTACCGCCCGTCATTTCCTTTCTGTAGCGCGCAATAAACGGAATGGTATTGCCTTCGTCAATCAAGCGTACTATAGCCTCGGTCTGTTGAGCCGACAGGCCCATCTCCTTGGATAAATGTTCAAGTATTGTCATATCCTTTTCCCCTTTTATCAGTGTCGTCCTATGCCACTTCGCCGCTTCCCGACAGAAAAACCGGTTCGCTGCGATATTCGAACCGGTTTTTTAGTCTGATGTGTCTATCAGGATTTTCTGGAGTTTTCTTTTAAGTAGGCCTGTATAAAAACATCCAGCTCGCCATCCATGACACCATAGACATTGCCGACTTCGGCGCCTGTTCTGTGATCCTTGACCAGGTTGTAGGGATTGAAAACATAAGACCTGATCTGACTTCCCCATGCGATCTGGGAATAGTCACCCGCAAGGTCTTCAATCCGCTCCTTGTGCTCGCGTTCTTTGAGTTCGAGGAGCTTCCCGGTCAGCATCCGCATGGCCGTCGCACGATTGGAATGCTGTGAGCGCTCGTTCTGACATTGTACGACGATCCCGGTCGGCAGATGGGTGATTCTCACAGCGCTGTCTGTCATATTGACATGCTGTCCCCCCGCACCCGACGCACGGTAAGTGTCAATTCTGAGGTCACCCGGATCAATCTCGACGGTGATTTCTTCATCCAGTTCAGGCATGACATCCACCGATGCAAAAGAGGTATGCCGCTTACCCGAAGAATCGAAAGGCGAAATTCTAACCAGACGGTGAACGCCTTTTTCTGACTTCAAGAAGCCATAAGCATTTTCGCCTTCAATTTCGAGGGCGGTACTTTTAATCCCCGCCTCGTCATCTCTGAGCAAATCCAGGATTCTGACAGTGTAGCCCTGGTTTTCTGCCCAGCGCGTAAACATCCGCATCAGCATGGACGCCCAGTCCTGGGCATCTGTACCGCCGGTCCCTGCATGAATGGACAAAATGCAGCTGTTGTGGTCAAACTCCCCGCTGAGCAAGGTCTCAAGTTCTAGAGCTTCAATTTTCTGAGCGAGCTGCTCCACGCCCGTGACAATGTCCTGTTCAACGCTGTCATCCGATTCCTCCATGGCCATCTCCGCCAGCATCTCCAGATCCTGGTGGGACTCCACGAGAGAATCGAACAGATCAATTTTATCTTTAAGGTGCTTTGCCTGCTTCAGGACCTTCTGAGCCGCGTCCGGATCATTCCAGAATTCCTCCTGAACCGTCTTCTCTTCCAGGTCCTGATGCTCCGTTTTCAAACGGTCAATGTCAAAGTGAACCCCTCAGTTCTTTCAGACGCTCCGACAATTCCCGCAGCGTTTTTATTCTTTGTTCAATAGCCAACATCCAATCACCTTCTCAAGAAGGGGCTTCAGACAGCACCCTAAATTTATCAGCATAAGCGTATGGGAAATCAATTCCCTTCGTTGGCACCGCAGCACTTCTTGTACTTTTTGCCGCTGCCGCAAGGACACGGATCGTTGCGTCCAACTTTAACTTCTTTTTTAGCCGATGGTTTCGACACGGACACCGTATCGCCACCGCCGGATTCCGCCGTCACCTTGACTGAGCTCGTGCGCTCTGTGCGCGTCTCAATAGTGGCGTGGAACAGGTACTTCAGTGTATCTTCCTGAATGTTGCGGATCATTTCGCCAAACATGTCAAAACCTTCAATTTGATAAGCTCTGACAGGATCCTCATTGCCGACGGCCCTGAGGGAAATGCCCTGCTTCAGCTGTTCCATAGCGTCGATGTGATCAATCCATTTGTCGTCAACCACGCGGAGCACCAGGAAGCGCTCGAGCTCTCTCATGCGCTCAGCCGTGAAAGCTTGTTCCTTCTCATCATAAAGCGCCAGCGCCTTCTGTGTCAGTGCTTCTTCCAGGGAGTCACGAGTGAGCGAAGGAATGTCCATCTCTTCCACAATTCCGCCTTTAGGCAGGAAGATTTGATGCAGATGATCCTCTAGACCTTTCAGATCCCACTCTTCAGGGAAATCTGCCCCTGCGGTATACGCTTCAACGGATGTTTTGATAACTTCGTCTATCATGCCAAGCACATGATCTTTCATATTTTCGCCATGGAGCACCTTGGAGCGCTCGGAATAAATGATGGTGCGCTGGCGGTTCATGACGTCGTCATACTGAAGGACGTGCTTACGAATGCCGAAGTTGCGGCCCTCAACGCGCTTCTGCGCGGTTTCGATGGATTTTGACAGCACGCTGGCTTCCAGCGGCGTATCCTCGTCCATGCCCAGCTTCTCAACCATGTCCTTGACGCGGTCGGAAACGAACAGGCGCATGAGCTCATCCTCGAAGGAGAGATAGAACTGAGAAGAACCCGGATCACCCTGACGACCTGCACGGCCGCGGAGCTGGTTGTCAATCCGCCTCGACTCATGTCGCTCGGTGCCTATGATGTGGAGGCCGCCAACACTTCTGACATCTTCCGCTTCCAGGTCAGTCACTCTTTTGTGCTCGGCATAGATCTGCTCATAAAACGCTTTGGCCTCAATGACCTCCGGAATGTCCGGCGTCTTTGGTCTGAGCACTTCGTAAATCATCTCATCCGTATAACCGTGCTTCAACATATCCCGCTTGGACATAAACTCAGGATTGCCGCCGAGGACTATGTCCGTACCGCGGCCTGCCATATTCGTAGCAATTGTCACCTGATTCTTTCTGCCCGCCTGGGCGACAATTTCAGCTTCGCGCTCATGCTGCTTTGCGTTCAGTACCTCGTGCCGTACACCGCGTTTGCGGAGAAGCTCACTGAGATACTCAGACGTTTCGATGGAAATGGTGCCCACCAGAACAGGCTGACCCTTTTTATGACGGTTGATTATATCCTCAATGACGGCATTGAATTTGCCGCCTGTCGTCTTATAAATGGAATCCGGAAGATCTTGTCTTTGAATTGGACGGTTCGTTGGAATTTGAAGCACGTCCATATTGTAGATGTGCTTGAACTCCTCTTCCTCCGTCTTTGCAGTACCGGTCATACCCGCCAGCTTTTTGTACATGCGGAAGTAGTTCTGAAGGGTGATCGTCGCAAGGGTCTGGGACTCTTTTCTGACCTCCAGATTCTCTTTTGACTCTATGGCCTGATGAAGACCGTTGGAGTAGCGTCGCCCGAACATGAGGCGGCCGGTGAATTCGTCAACGATGACAATTTCGCCGTCCTTAATGACGTAGTCCACATCCTTCTTCATGATCAGACGCGCTTTGAGCGCCTGATTGATGTGGTGCGAAATCTCCATGTTTTCCGGATCGCTGAGGTTTTCCAGACTAAAGAAACGCTCCGCCTTTTCAACGCCGCCGTCATCCGTCAACACGACAGATTTCTGCTTTTCGTCTACAACATAATCAATCTCATGTCTCAGAGTCGACACGAACATGTCCGCGACCCTGTAAAGATCCGTCGATTTGGCGCCTTCCCCGGAAATGATCAGCGGCGTGCGCGCCTCGTCCACGAGGATGGAATCCACTTCGTCCACGATGGCGTAGTTCAGTTCCCGCTGAACCATCTGCTCCTTGAAGACCACCATGTTGTCCTTGAGATAATCGAAGCCAAACTCGTTGTTCGTACCATAGGTGATGTCCGCATTATAAGCCGCGCGGCGCTCCTGCGTGCCAATCCCGTGTACAATGCAGCCCACGGTGAGGCCCAGGAATCCATAGACCTTGCTCATCCATTCCTTGTCCCGCTTTGCGAGATAGTCGTTGACCGTGACCACGTGAACGCCTTTTCCTTCCAGTGCGTTCAGGTAAACCGGCAGCGTCGCGACGAGTGTTTTGCCCTCGCCTGTTTTCATCTCGGAAATACGCCCCTGATGCAGCACGATGCCGCCCAAGAGCTGGACAGGATAATGCCTTAAGCCAATGGTTCTGACACTCGCCTCTCTCACCACAGCAAACGCTTCCGGCAACAGATCCGCAAGTTCCGACCCGGCTGCGAGGCGCTCTTTGAACTCGACTGTTTTTCCAGCAAGTTCAGCGTCACTCAGCGCCTGCATCTGAGGCTCAAGCGCCTCAATTTGATCTACCATTTTGGAGAGACGCTTGATCTCCCGATCGTTGAAGTTACCAAACAATTTATCCAACAAAGCCATGCTTTTCAATCCTTTCTTACTTTAAAAGATACCTCATACATTATATCACAACACTTAAACGACTTTATCACATTTATCTTAACGTTTGATTAAATCTAGTGCCATGTAAACACAAAACCAGACATCTTACAGACTCAAATTCCACTATTAAAAAAGACTGCCTTCAATCAGCAGCCCTTTTATCACCTGTTAGAATCTGTAATTGATCATACTGCTGCTTTTTCTGAACCACTGAGTCAGCATGGAGTCCTGAATAAAGTAGGCCAATCCGGCGCTTATGAATAGATCCCCCACACTGAACAATTTAGACAGCGGGTAGATTTCAGGCAGCGCTATGACTTTGCCAAGATAGTAACTCAGGCCATCTCCACTCTCGACCAGTAAATAATTGATTACCGAGCCATCCTGAATGGTCTCAAGCAGAGACTGCATCCCCGCCCTTAAAAGTGCAGCTTCAGTTACCGGCATCCTAAATTCGGCGACAGCCATAGCCAATATATTCAGAATTGCTCCAATCAAAATAATGTAAAAGCCCTTCTTCTTTCTATTCATAATTATTGCTGCAATCATGACCAAGATCCCTGCAAACGGCAGAAAAGAAAGCCAGTTTTCAGACTTGATAAAAGGTTCAAGGAGAATGGGCAGTATTTGAAGTACTACAGCTGTTAGAATCAGGCTGACACCCGCGATCTCCAGCTCAAGCAGATTTCTGACCCTGCCGCCGCGTACTATTCCGGCAATCAGGCCAAGGGCTAAAGCTTCAATAAACATGGGTTTCCTCCTTTTCCAGTGCATTGGGATTTTCTCGCAGGTTCAGTATAAAGACCATTAAAACACCTAAATCCAGAACCAAATCTCCAAGGCTGACGCTCTTGGGCATTGGGTATGGCGGTCTCAAATGCAGTATGTCCGCGAGAAAGGTCAGTTTTGTTGTTTCGGAGTTAATGGCGGAGTGACCAAAAACCAGCCCTGATTTAAGTTGCTCCGCGGTCTGAGTAAATCCATAGCTGATGGCCATATCGATATCCACCGGCATTTTTCCGTTGTTGGAGAATATCACGATCATGTTGAGGGCAACACCAACCAGAAGAATCGCAACGCCAGGTGTCTTGTGATTGAGTGCGAAAAAAGCAACCAATAACGAGTAAACGAGCACCATCAGCGTCAGTTCATAGTCGAAGATAATTCCACGCATTTCTGAGGTTCCACGATTTAAAATCAGTTGGATTGCTGCTTCAATAATAAACGCCAAAAAAGGCAGCCAGACACCTTTGATCTTGATGTTCTCGACCAAAAAGTGCCACCGATTACTGACCACCGCGATCAGCAGTCCCAAAATTGTAGTTTCAATCAGCATAGGCTTCACATCATTTCATGTGTTTTAGGAATTTGTCCGTTATCTGCACAGCGAACAAACGCGTCAACGACCCCCGGATGGAATTGTTTCCCACGCTCCTCCTTAATGATGGACAGCGCGATCTCAAAGGACATAGCTTTTCTGTAAACCCTGTCTGAAGTCATGGCATCAAAACAGTCCGACACGGCAATAATGGCTGCCTCTATGGGGATATCCGAACCGGAGATCCCTTCCGGATAGCCTTTCCCGTCATAACGTTCATGGTGATACCGGATATAATTTGAAAGATCCTCAAGGGATTTGACATCCTTGACAATATTGGCGCCAATTTCAGGGTGCTTCTGGATGATGGCCATTTCGTGGTCCTCAAGTCTGCCGGGCTTATTGATAATGGCATCACTGATGCCAATCTTTCCAATGTCGTGAAGAATAGCGGCCGTTTTGATTTCGTCAATCAGCAGGACCGGAATTTTCATTTCTTTTGCGATAATTGTAGAAATCTGCGCGACGCGGTGTGAGTGGCCGTTGGTGTATTCGTCCTTGGCGTCCAGCGCGTTGGAGAGGGTCTTTATGGTCTCAAAATACTGGTTTTTCATGTCCAGGTAGAGTTTGAAGCTATAGCGGGCGACTAGGAGCGGGCCGAGAACTAATAACACCATAAACCAGCCGCTATTTTTATATAAGATCGCCATAAAGACGCCAATAGGCGAAATTCCGATAAAATTCTGTCCAATCCACACAAACTCATGCATAACTTCTTTAGGTTCTAATTGATCTAACAAGGTATAAAGTATACTAAATATTATTATGTTGACTATAATATTCACTATTACTGCAACGATGATCCCAATTATACCAAATGAGGAAACTGTCAAAGATGGTAAAACTGTATGGCTCAGTAAATAGGCATTGCCAGCAACTAATGAACCAATGGCATATGCACTACCATTGAACAACCGCTTGTATAATGAACTGTTAAAGATGTGTTGGTATTTTCCATCCGAATAAAACACACTGAAAAATGTACCCAGAAAATTGATTGCTGCTGCTGTAAATGGATCAAACAATAGTATTGCTGCTAATCCAATTGCAAATCCTAATGAGACATATTTTTTCTCGGTGACTTGAACAATCATCGAATCAGCAACAAAGGAAAGCAAAGCAAAAAAAAGCACTGAAGTCACTTTTGTTTCAGCGCTAATCATTTGTATCGCTTCAAAAATAATAAAAAACCCAAATAAAATGATCAATGATGTAAAAACTCTTAAACCTACGTTTTGTTTCATATAGGATCTCCCATATTAGTTCGTACTAAATAAAAAATTCGGTCGGTCGATCGGTGGCTTAGGCTATTTCCAGCCTATATAAGCTCCACCAGCCAATAAAAGAGACAGGAACGACATAACTACTACGGATAATCTCTTTTTCATTGAAAAGAACCCCCTTGTGAGCTGACTCTGCTGCTTCGCTATGGGCTGCAGGTTGTCTTACTCTTCGCTAAGGGCATTCCTGATTTGCGCTTTGGTACACCGACCGAATTTTTTGCCAATGAGGATTTGGTACCGTATTACAGTTGATACATCTTGCGATTCACAGCGTCAAGCGTTGCTCTGACAACAGCTTCATTCTCGGATTTTCTGACCACTGCAGCGCCGACCAGGAGCTGCTCATCATGGCTGTCCGCAAGGGATATCGCCACCATGGCCACTCTGGTTTTCGCCAGCAGATTGACTTCAACGTCTTCCACCACAAGTTGACGGTCTGACTCCAACATGTTGAGCACACAGTTCAGTGTCGCTGTTACAACCAGTCTCATGGCGTTGCGCAGTGAGTTGACGCCTTTACAGGTTCCAATAAATTCTTCGTCAAACATTCTCAGCTTGACGGTAGCTGTCGCAATATTATCTTCTTCAACCTCGTATGTAACCTTTGACAAAAGGATGCGCTCGAGACGCTTGTCTCTGGATCCGTCTTCTATTTGCGCGATGCTGATCATTCTATGATCAATTGGCATGCCATAATATGCTGTCAGCGAGGATTGTATGTCTCTGGAGATTTGTTTTGGGGCTCTGGTCCGATTAGTCAATACGTGAATTTCGCGAATTTCCTGTCCATCCAGTACGACTTTGGAAGCGATGACGCCCGACAGTTTATTTATGACGTCTTCATACTTAAGTACTTTTTCTTCCATGCGCATTTCCCCCATTCTGAGTACCATGTTAAAGTCATTATACAAAAAAAATGAAGTCTTGCAAATAGCGTCAATCACTGATTTCAAGCGAATTGTCTAATAATTTCTAATATTACAGAGGTTTAATTCAATTGTAATGTAATTGTAAAATTCATATAGCAATTTATATCGACCAACAGGAATAAAGCGTTATTAAATGATCAAGAAAATGAGGCACCCTCTAAGGTGCCTCACTAAGCTTCTTTGATATTCGAATAACATAATACTCAAGAATACTGAATAATCGCAATGAATATATACTGAGCGAAGAAAAAGATCAAGGCAGCAATTGCATATTTATCGAGTGAGAATGGCAGCAGCGAAACGCCATCCTCTTTTGTTGGCATACCGTTTGACATCATCTTTTCACGCATGCCTTTAGCAGTAAACTCCTTGTAATCCTCTGCTTTTTTAGTGCTCTTAAACATCGAACTCGCAAGGTAACCAACCATAAAGGTAATCAGGAAACCGATCAGAGGATTCCACAACCAGCTGGTTCCCAAAAGTTTTGCAATCCAAAATACTGCAGGTACTCCAACTACAAAACCGGTTGCGACCCCTTTATCATTTGCCTTGGTTGTAAACATTGCAAGAACGAATGAGGCAAACGCCGGACCGGAGAAGTATGATATGTATTTTCCTACGACATCGAGAACTGATTTTACTGTCCCGCTGAATCCAAAGAGCACAACAACTATAACCAATAAGCCTATCGCTGCGGAAATCTTCAATGTCAGCTTCAAAGAGGTTTCGCCTTGGCCTTTGAAGAAATATCTTTCATACACGTCTTTAACAAACACTGTCGTCATTGAATTGATCAGGGAATCCACACTGGACATAGCGGCCGCAAAAGCACCGGATACAACAAGACCAATGATACCGACAGGCAGATTCTCAAGAATAAAACCAATCATAATTTGATTTGAAGTCTCAAACTCTTTTCCCTCATAAAAAATAAACAGGATGAGTCCGACGCCAAGCATAAGGAAATACATTACATTCATGATGACCGCGCTGCTCAGGAACGAACTCTTAACACCTTTCATTGACTTTGCAGTCAAGATTCGCTGCATTTGTGCTTGGTCAAAACAGAAGTAGCGAGTCCACATTACAGCGCCACCCAAGAGAGACGCCCAAAATGCATTTGTTTTTGAAATGCTCAATTCAAAATCCAGCATTGCAAATTTGCCTGCATCTTTAGCGGCTCCAAGCGTTTCAAAAAAGCCCATATCCAACTTGTCTAAAGCAACAAAGATCGCGAAAATGAGTCCACCCCAAATGACGACTGTTTGAGCCACATCTGTCCAAATTACCGCTTTGATTCCACCTAAAATTGTGTAGATTATTGCAGCTAAGACAACAAGAGGCACAATGACCTGCAGCGACCACCCTGTCATTGCTTGAAGGATCAGTGATGGTATAAACACCATGGAACTGATTTGGATCAAAGAATTTACAAAAAACTGAATCACAGTCAGCATGCGGCTGATTGGCCCAAGTCTATACTCCATATATTGATAGACAGATGTCACTTTAAGCTGATAAAACACAGGTGCCGTAACATACATAGCAATAAAAATTGCGAACGGAACAGTAATATTGACCATAAACGGCGCCATGCCAGACCCATAGGCCCAACCCGGACCACCGATAAAAGCATTCGCGCTAATCATAGTAGCCGCCACGGAAAGCGCAATAGCAAACCACGGCATTGAACGATTAGCTAAAAAGTAATCCTCTTGTGACTCATTGTCTTTTCCTACAAAGTATCCAATCCCAAGCATGCTTAAAATATAGACTATGATAATAATACTATCAATTGTTGAAATCACTTTTTTTCCCCCTTCAATATTAGGCTGAACAGAAGAGCAGATCATTTTGGAATTTTAAAGTATATCAAAACAGATTTATTTCGCTTATCGCGCGAACTCAGCAAAATATTCTGTCATTGATCACGTTCAACGATCTTTGCATTTCACTATTTCACTTCGTCTGATTCACAGCTTTCATCCTCTGCATAGATTTGCTTAAGAACATCCAAGCCATCAAACGTCATCCATTCTTCGACAACTTGTTTGCCTGAAAATGTGAAATGATTTATCCCAAGGATTTCCACCGGCTTGAAGCTCGGTTTTCCAAAATAACCAAGACCTTCATGTAAACCGGTCAGTCGCCATCTAACCGCTACAAATGTTTCATTTTGCGCCTTGTTTTCATTGCAAGTAACTCTGTCGACACTATACTTGGCGTTCGGAAAGGATGCAAAGAGACTAATTAACATGCCTTGTATTTGCGAATATCCAACAAGATCCTGATTGCATATGTAATGAATGACTGCTTGCTCTGTATAAAATTCCTTTACCAGGTTGAAGAGTCTATAATTATAGATTTTGCTCAGCATTTCAAGCACATACTCACCAATGCTGTCCTCTTTAGCCAAATGAATCTCCGGAATGATCTGCCCATTCATATTCTCATCCAAACCAAAGCGCTTCATTTTCGTCAAGCCTTTAACTTCAGAATTTTTAGCCATACATTTGGCAATTTCGTGCGGATCGTAACCCAATTGCTCACAAATCGTGAGATTATCTCTCACCAGCCACTCTTCATAAATCCTGTTGTTCTCAACCAAACAATCAACTGTAGTCCTGAACTTGATCTTTTTGTTTGTCGCAGGTCCAAAACTTGAGTCGTTCAAATTTGTAGCAATGGATTGAATTCTGTGTGAAGATAAATAACCATTTCCATGTTCAGACCAAATAACATTTTGAGCAATTAATCTTCGATCCGGAAATGAGTAAAGCGTCTGCAAAGTTCCCGAGATCACGGATTGAATGCCATAAGCCGAACATGATCCCAGGTGCATGGTTACATCGTTATGATAAGTATCGTAAATTAATCCAATGCTCTTCTCTTCCCAAATTCCATGAGTAATTTTTACAATATAATCAACAAGATCAGAATATTGCTCATCAAAGTTTTCTAAATTTTGAGTTTTTCTATCCCGCTTCAAAAAATCGTTGTAATCGGTTCTAACAATACGCTTTGCTGCATCAGCATCGCCGTAATAAACCGTTCGATCGATATCTGCTGCAACTTCATTCTCTTCATGATCACCCACCTTGATCACGATCTCTCTGTCCAAGCAATATCCCATCATTCATCACTCCAAATTTAATCTTGAGTTTATTTCAACTTTACAGAATCTTTTCTAACGCTTATGATTTGAGTACAGACACTTTTTTGATGTTTTTATAATACCTGAGCGGAAATTATCGTTTCTCACAAGACCATCATACAGTTTAGCTTTTAAGGGTACAACGAACACAATTTCCGTTTTTTACTATATCTATTAGTCACAATTTCAAATATTCTTTATTTTCTGTTATTTCGGCTGAAATCCAGTGATTTCAATGATCTATTACTTTCATTTCTCAAAAAAATGAAACCACAAAATTTAATACCCCATACCTTTTTTTCTTGATATAGATCAAACCGTTGAAAAAACCAGATACTCGTTTAAATAAATCAATGTTAATATATTGAATTTCCATTAGTCAAAATTCGATTCTTCTTATCTGCAAAGGATGTAGTTAAATGCAAGATGAAACACGATATTCAAATACCTTGAGCGGTTTTGTCGAAGAGATTGTATACAGAAATGACGAAAACGGCTTTACCGTCATGGTGGTGGACTGTGAGGGTGTTTATTGGCATGCCAAGGGGATCATGCCCTACGTCAGAGAGGGCGAGCAAGTGGTTCTGACGGGCAGATTTGTCGACCATCCAACCTATGGAATGCAATTTGACGCGAAGCAATGTGAGGCAACTTTACCTGCAACTGAAACAGATTTGCTGCGTTATTTGGGATCAGGCATGATCAGAGGTATAGGTCCTTCAATGGCAGCCAAGCTGATCGAGGCGTTTGGCGAGGAAATTTTCGATATCATGTCCTATAATCCTGACAAATTGTTGGCGATTCCCGGCATTGGCCGAAAGAAGCTGGAAGAGATCATCTTGTCCTACCGGGAGCAGTTTGAATCCAGAGATGTGATTTTACAGCTGCAGAAGCTGGGGCTGACAGCACAAATGTCCCTCAAGGTGTATCAGATTCTAGGTGTGGATGCGGTCAGTTTGGTTCACAGAAATCCCTATCAGTTGGCAGAACTTGTGGATGGATTTGGTTTCAGGCATGCGGATGCGCTTGCAAGACGAATGGGACTGGACCAGGGTTCTCCGGAGCGGATCAGGGGTGGACTTCACTATGTTTTGGTTGACAGTGCCTCTCAAGGGCACACTTTCATACAAAGTGCCGGACTGGGAGCCCAGGTTTCTGAGTTGTTGAACGTTCCTGCCGACGCGGTTCTCAAAGTACTCGGTGAGATGGTTCTTAAAGGGGAGTTATACCTGGAAGCCGACACAGAGGATCTCGAAGAGATGAAGGACTCAGTCTATTTGCCGGCACTTTACATGGCTGAGTCCCGCGTAGCCCGCTTTATTGCAGAAATGATAGGAAGCCCTGTGGGTAAAGTCAAAGTAGATTTGGATGATGAGATTGATAAAATTGAGACGCGCCTGGGCATAGCCTTTTCTGAACTTCAGAGGCAGGCTGTAAAAGCTGGCGTTGATGAAAAACTCGCTGTTATCACAGGTGGCCCGGGTACCGGAAAAACCACAATAATTAACGGACTTATCAGGATTTTCGAGAGCGCGGGCATGAGCGTAGCCCTCGCGGCTCCAACCGGTCGCGCTGCCAAACGCATGACGGAAGCGACAAAAAGGGAAGCCAAGACCATTCACAGGCTGCTTGAATATACGTTTAGCGAAGATAAAGAATTTCTAAGTTTTCAAAGAAATGAGGATTCGCCGCTGGAAGCGGATGTCCTGATCCTGGATGAAGTCTCCATGATTGATATCATCTTGATGCAGCATCTGGCAAAGGCTATCAAGCCGGAAACGAGGCTGATACTCGTCGGTGACGCTGATCAGCTGCCTTCTGTCGGCCCCGGAAACGTGCTTCGGGACATTATTGATTCGAGCCGCGTTCCGGTAATTCGATTAACCGAAATCTTCAGGCAGAGCGAACGGAGTATGATCGCCATTAATGCCCATAGAATCAATCACGGGGAATATCCTTTGCTCAATGATCGGGACAAGGACTTTTTTTTGGTGAATGCCAGACAACAGGACGATATTTGTTCGCTCATAGTTGACCTTGTGAAGCGTCGGCTTCCTGAATATTATGGGGTGGATGCCATCAAGGATATTCAGATCCTGACACCTGTGAAAAATTCCAGAGTGGGTACAAAGGCACTGAATGAGCTCTTGCAGCAAGCCCTCAACGGCAACGAAGACAAACCCCACAAGAAAATAGGCGATCGTGTTTTCAAAGTGGGTGACAAAGTAATGCAGATCAAAAACAATTACAATATGAAATGGGTGACGGATGACGCTATGGAAGGTGATGGCGTCTTTAACGGCGACATGGGTTTCATCGAAACTATTCTGGAGTCGGAGCGTAAAATTGTCATTCGCTATGATGATGACAAAATAGCACACTATGAATACAATCAGCTGGAAGAGGTTGTCCATGCCTATGCCGTCACCATCCACAAAAGTCAGGGTTCGGAATATCCTATTGTCGTAATGCCTGTTACCTGGTTCCCGCCAATGCTGATGAGCAGAAATATACTCTATACTGCTGTGACACGCGCTAAAAAAATCGTCGTACTCGTCGGGGATGAAAAATATATGAAGATGATGGTAGATCGGACGGATGTCAGTCAGCGCAACACGGCTCTGAGCTGGAAAATAAGCCGGCAGGCAGAGTTTATTGAGACTATGGGAAACAAGGTCAAAATCTGATTCCGTATTAAATTGATTTATAATATCACGCACGTACACTGCTCAAAGACTAGGGCAGCGGAAGTGCACGGAGGGATTTTGTGGTCCTGGACCTCAAGCACTTGATCAGAAATGCAGCCGATTTTTGGTTTCCAAGAGGCATCACCTGTATTGGCTGCGGTGAGGACATTTTTGATGAACGCTATGGGTTATGTCCCAGCTGCCTTAAGGATTTGGAGATCATCTGCGGCCGAATCTGCAGACGCTGCGGCAGACCTTTGCCTGAAATGTCCACAAGCCTTTGCTATGCTTGTTTTGGTAAACTGACCTCATTTAAGGGCAACGTTGCTGTTGCCGCTTACTCCGACTTGGCTCAGCAGCTTATTTTCAAGTATAAATACAAAGACCATCGCTATATTGGCTACCATATGGCGGAAATGATGGCAGAACTTCTTCAAACCACCTGGATCAGTGATGTCGACTGCATTGTGGGCGTGCCCTCATCAAAAAAGAGGATCAGACAGCGCGGCTACTGTCAGATGGCGTTGTTGGCAGAACATATGAGCGAAATGACTGGTCTTAGACATTTAAAACGGGTCCTGGTTCGAACCCAGGATACGCCCAGGATGAAAAAATTGAATCGGGATGCCCGCACCGAGGCACTAAAAGGATGTTTCGAAGTACAGGCACCTGGCAGCATTTCCGGAAGTTCAGTTTTGCTCATCGATGATATCATGACGACGGGCGCAACGCTTGAAATTTGCTCTCGCGCATTGCTTGAAGCCGGGGCTTCTGAAGTTTGGACAATGACTTTTGCGACGGTGTATGATAATCAACCATCGGCAAACATAAGTTTTTGGGAGAGAATCCGACAACTTTTTAATTGTTAAAATCATGTTAATTGAAAATTGTTTGACTGCGCAGGTTAAGGGTAAAATCATAACAACTTCACCAGGATGGGAGGAGAGCTAGTAATAAACCCGCTTATCTGGAAGTGACATAAAGAAATCCCGGAAGGAGTTGTTGTTATGAATGTGATCGTAGCAGGTAGAAATGTGGAGATTACGGAATCTCTGAAAAAGATGGTCGAGGAGAAACTGGACAAGTTTCAAAAGTATTTTAAAACTGATGTGGAGGCGACTGCCACCTTTAGTGTCCAGAAAAATCGTCAGATCGTCGAGATTACGATCCCTCTTAAAAATGGTGCCATCTTCCGAGTTGAGGAATCTTCACCTGACATGTATGCGTCAATTGACATGGCAGTGGAGAAGCTCCAGAAGCAAATTTCCAAACACAAGACGAAACTGGAAAAACGCTACAAGAGCCATGACACTATTCGCTTTGAGTATATCCCGGAGAGCGCCTATAGTGCTCCTGTAGAGCATGGCATCGTAAAGACCAAACGTTTTCCTGTAAAACCAATGGATGCCGAGGAGGCCATCCTTCAAATGGAATTGTTGGGCCACAACTTCTTTGTCTTCCGGAATGGAGAAACAGATGAAGTCAACGTTGTTTACCTCAGAAAAGACGGTAAATATGGTCTGATTGAACCAATGCTATAATATTAAAGCCCGAAACTTCGCAGTTTCGGGCTTTTTACGTTGTTCTTTTTATACTGTTGACACGATAGGTTTCTAAAACAGTTCTTCCAATAACAATTTTAATTGCATCGACAAATTCCTGGTCAAGATCACTTTCATTATAAAAGCCAATTAACAAATCAATTATCTTGTTTAGAAAAACTAAATCCGTTCGATACAATTCAACGATTTTTTCAAGTTGTCTGATGTGTCTCTCCGCATATATTGAATTCTTTTTCAACTCTTCCAACAGATTTTTGATTTCAATTAAAACCTCATGATCCTTGCGAAAATGCATTTTAATTTCAGCCATGGTAACTAAATATTTATTATCCGTCGCAGAGAGTTTAAGCCTTGTTTTACTAAAAACTAAATCAATATATTTTTCAGCATGTTGGTATTCTTCAATAAGATTGTAATAAACCGCGAATCTATGGTTTAAAGGCGTCATCAATTCATCACTCTGCCTCACAAATTTTTCAGCATCAGAGTAATTTATTAATGCCTGACCATAGTTTCCTCTTATTATATTAATATCACCAATCAATTGCAGGACTAAAGCCACATTTTGATCTGACTCTTGAGTTTCGATCACCTTTAGGAAAAATCTTTCAGCTTCATCGTAATCACCCATCTTCAACAACGAAAGTCCAATATTAGTAAATACTTTGCAAACAATATCAGAATTGTCATTTTGATCTATCAGCATTAAACATTCTGAGATCAGTCTATTTATTCTGGACCGCAAGCTGATTTCAGCTTCTATCATAATCAGTTCAGACAAGTAAATTACAAATCGATCCACGGATTCCTTACCCCGGAGATAATTGACTGCAAGCTGCATATATGCCAATGCTCGATCCAATTTCAATTGATTATAAAAAAATATTGCGTACGATCTGCATACAATTGCATAATCCTCGAGCAATTCCCTTTTAATGCAGAGATCCTTTAGCTTCTCTAAGATCTCAATGTCCTTATGCTGGTTATACGAACTGATATTCTCAGAGATTGATAAGGTCATTGCCCTAATCTGAGCCTCATCTGTCAGAAATAATTCAGATAAACTTTTTTGAAATTCATTTGTTAATCTTATCTTAAAGGTTGTTGACCCCAAACTTCTTGTTGTAAGATATTGTTCCACTGACGAGTCATACATTCCAACTGCGTCAGCAAAATTTTTAATGCTCCCGAATTTTTCGATGATTTTTTCTCGGATCTGCTGTCCGGGTGACTTTATTGCAATATCACTTTTCTTAAATTTCCCCAAGTCATCACCTCCAAAAATAAATGCTTTGCTTTAAAGGTCTACTGAACCTATAAAAAACAAATTTAAATCTGCCGATTTTTCGGCGGTTCACGCCTATATTTCGGCACCCTTTAGGCCATAGATTTTTTAAATGTCATTTCAAAATATACATTTTGTTAATGGTATAGCGACTTTGTATCATTATGGTTCCTAAGCTGCTCATTGTCAATTGCGTTCCGCTTTAGAAGCTGCTAACTTCTTAAATAACAAAAGGTTGATGATCCTACTTGATCCAGATGAAAAATACTGACCAACTCAAAATCAGTTTATCGGAAAAATTTGGATATTTTCGCCGAAATTTCGGCGTTTAATCATAATATTTTGTTCCAAAACAAACCATTTGGCAAAACGATAGTTGTTATCACTATAATCCTTGTAATTTGCTTCATATTATTTCGACATTTAGTCATAGTTTGTGAAATTATTTGCACCGCTCAATGCATTGTTGGCATCATTTTTGCGTATTATTTAACATATAGGCTTCAGCGCATTATTTTGACTCAATAGAATCAACTCAATTCACCATCTAATAGTAGAAATTACACTGGAGGTTTAAAATGAAAAAAATCATTTCTTTAGAAGAAGCAGTCTCCAAAATTAAAGATGGCATGAGTGTCATGTGCGGTGGATTCCTAGGAACCGGAGCACCCGAAGCAATCATTGATGAAATCATTCGACAAAACATCAAGGATCTGACACTCATAATCAACGACACTAGTTTTGTAAATATTGGCGGCGGAAAGTTAATCAACCATAAACTTGTAAAAAAAGTAATTACTTCTCACATCGGAACAAATCCTCAGTCTGGATTGCAAATGAATTCCGAAGAACTCGAAGTCGTTTTGGTTCCGCAAGGGACGCTCGCTGAACAAATTCGGGCTGCCGGCGCAGGCCTCGGGGGGGTAATCACTCCCGTTGGACTTGGTACACTTGTCGAAAACGGCAAGCAAAAAATATTCCTTAATGATAAAGAGTATCTGGTTGAGCTTCCTATTAAAGCAGATGTCGCAATTATTAAAGGTTATAAAATTGATCACATGGGAAACATACTTTATAATAACAGCGCCAGAAACATGAATCCACTTATGGCGACTGCCGCAGACTTAGTCATTGCCGAAGCTGACCACATTGTCGAGGTGGGTTCCATTGATCCAAACCACGTCGTTACGCCTGGATTATTTGTTGATTTCATAGTAAACGGAGGTCAAAACCATGAGTGATATCCGCGCTATTATCGCGAAACGTGTTGCGAAAGAGTTCAAGGACGGTGATATAGTCAATCTGGGCATAGGTCTTCCAATTTTGGTAGCAAACTATATACCCGAAGGTATCGATATATCCTTCCAATGTGAAAATGGTTACATAAGAATGGGCCCAGAGCCAAAGCCAGGTGAAGAAATTAAAGATCTCGTCAATGCCGGAGCCGTTCCCGCCACAATACTTGAAGGTGCAGCGTTTTTTGACAGCGCCATGTCATTCGCAATTATTCGCGGCGGCCATATTGACGCTACTGTTCTCGGTGCGCTTCAAGTGGATCAGTATGGCAACTTGGCCAACTGGATGATTCCAGGTAAACTGGTCCCAGGTATGGGCGGCGCAATGGATCTGGTCTGCGGCGCGAAAAAAGTTGTCATCGCTATGGAGCACACTGCAAAAGGGAAACCCAAAATTCTGAAGCAATGCACCCTCCCTTTAACGGCAGCAAATCAGGTTGACGTTATTGTTACAGAAATGGGTGTCATGAACGTTACCGACAAAGGTCTTGTTCTAACAGAAATTAACCCGGAATATACCGTTGAACAGGTTATTGCCGCCACAGAAGCGGAATTAATCATTTCTGAAAACTTACAAAATATGCAATAACCCCATGCAATGTATTTAGACTCTGGTCGTACACCTTAAATACGACCAGGGTCTTTTTCTTTTTTTGACTCATCCCAGTTGCACCAGTAATTTTTCCTGTGAATTAAATAAAATCCGGATTATAGATTTGTGCCGTCCGATTGATAATGTCGAGACCTTGCTGACTCAGCCAGTATGGCAGATCAATCAAGACCCAGTTTTCTGAAAGCTTATCGCCTTCTCGGCAATAGACATCCACAACCTGCATATCTGCCCTTATATTGCCTCCTGGCAGTCCCAAAAAACCACCCGTTGGCGTATTGCTTAAATTAGGCCAACCAAAGAAGCAAGCAAATTTTCCTTCTGCAAATCGACAGACATGACCGTTGAAGGTTTTGTCTTTTAAATTGTTTCTGAACGGCAATTGATGCTGTATTTGATATCTCGGAATTGTGTAGGAGGCACCAATCCCCGCAGGACCGTACCAAATCATATTTTTAGACCATGTTTTTTCAAGAACCTCGGGTGGACACCCCATAGCGCCGCTTTTATTCAGCTCTGTTAAATCATCAACCATTCGATTTACAAGTTCAAGTGTCTTAATCCCCTCTTCTTCCGGTGCGTCTTCAAACAGAAGGCCATCATGGTTTCTCGGACCGGGATACACGAAGTAATTTCCGGTTTGCGGCGGTAGGGGATTGATTCCGGCTTGCTGCATAAACCCAATAATGTCAACAAAAATGCCGGTTTTAGTTATCAAGCCATTTTCAACACAATTGAACTCAGCATACCTGAGGCTGATCATTTTGCCCGTTGGTCTTAGACCTAACCACTCCGCGTCAAATAAGCCCATAAAATGGCCCATGCTCATGACCCACTCTTCGCCGCCAATTTCGCTGGTGCCTCCTATAAATATATCCTGGCGTCTCTGCATATGCTTAAGTGCTTTAGTAAGCGGAATCCAAAAAACCTCAGCAACGTCAGATATGCCCTGCTGATCCCGAAATGGATACACGCCCTTCCACATGTAGTCATCACACATATATTTCCCCAGAACGTCTTTAATACTCTCAGAATCTGCATTTTCGAGGGCATTAAAATAACTCAATACACATTTTTTTGATTCAGCATACTTTCCCATACTATACCTCCGAAGATCCTATTTATCACTATTGAGCCAAATACACCATCAATACATTCACAGAAGAACTATGCAGAGTTCTTCTCGAAAAGTTTAACCTTGAAAATCCTGTTCTTACACTTTGACTTTCTCAAACCCCCAGATCGCCTACGTCGCTTGAGAAACATTGGGTAAAGTTGACCCTCCAAACGGCATTATGACTATGTCAACATTTCGTCTCAATGACTCATAAGCAGTGTTGAGTGCATCATTGATATTTGAAAAAGGCTCTAAAAAAATACTCCTGACGAATTCATCATCCAGATCAGATACCAGGAAAATTCTAGCTTTCTCTAGAATCATTGCTATTGCTGCAGCTTTGTGTCCACCCAGCTCAAATTTTTCACGGATTCGAAAAATCATTTCTTTTGATGTTTCTGAATTGACCATCCACTTTTCAAATACGCCTTCGCCCAACCCCTCTTTACAGGATGCGGCAAGTATGATGATCCCTCCGGGTTTAACGGCATGTTTGGCATTATCGAGCGCTTTTTGAGCCTGATAGACATTGATATCTTTGGGGTATCCGCCTGCTGAGACAACGACTATGTCCGCCTGTCTCGGTATATCCACTTTATAGAGACGATCAAGGAAACGGCAGCCAGCCTCATGAGCTAGTTTATGGTGTCCGGCGAAAGCTTTGATAATTTCTTTTTTCTCACTTAGAACTACATTGAGCAGAAAATCTATTGAAATAAAACTGGTGACTTCGTCAATGTCCCGTCTTAACGGATTGGAATTCAGTTCGCCTGCCTTAGCCTCATCCAGCACCATCATACCATGATTGACCTGAATTGCGTCTCTGGTCGCGACTCCAGGCATCAATGCCTTTGCGCCTCCGCTATAGCCCGCAAAATAGTGGAATTCAATGTTGCCAAGGCAAATGCGTTTGTCAGCTTCAACCACCGGCCTATATAAACTGACAGGGGTGCCATAACTTGTGTTACCCAAATGGACACAGTCTTTCACATCTAGATCCAGACATTTTATCCTATTATAAACTGACTCACCCACCAAATAAATCATTTCATCCTGTGTATGTTTTCTGTGACTTCCGAGTGCAAAAACGATTGTAATGTCACCATCTTGAACCCCTGCTGCATTTAATTCCTCAATAATGACAGGCAATACAATCTTGCTTGGCATGGGTCTTGTGATATCACTCGTAACAATTGCGACTTTCTCACCTGCCACAACAACTTCTCTAAGCGGTTTTGATGAAATAGGTTCCATGAGTGCGCGTCTCACTTCTTCCTCTCCACTTATATCAATCTCTATTTTATTTGGAATTAAATTAGCCAGTAAATTTTGGTCCTCAATGGTAAATTTGAGATCACCCTTACCATAGCCAACGGATATTTCCATATTTATCCTCCGAATTTTTTGATTGCTAAAGCCGTGCCACACCGGAAGTTCTCGCCGCGTCAGAAACTGCCTCAGCCACTGCTTTCCCTACACGCGGATCAAACGGGAGTGGAATTATGTAGTTTTCATTTAATTCCTCAGGATCGACAAGATTGGCCAGCGCTATAGCCGCGGCTATCTTCATTTCATCATTAATGTCTTTTGCTCTTACATCCAAAGCGCCTCTAAAAATTCCCGGAAAGGCAAGCACGTTGTTGATTTGATTCGGAAAATCAGAGCGCCCTGTCCCAACAATACGAGCACCCGCGTCAATTGCCAAATTTGGCATAATTTCCGGCACCGGATTGGACATTGCAAACACAATGGCGTCCTTTGCCATGGACTTGATCATGTCTTGCGTTACAACACCTGGCGCAGACACCCCAATAAATACATCAGCGTCCGCTATGACGTCTTCCAATAAGCCCTTTTTCATTTCTTTATTGGTTATGGCAGCAATCTCCTGTTTAGTTGAATCGAGGTCAGCGCGATCTTTACTGATGGCGCCTTTTCGATCGCATAATATCACATGTTTAAGACCCAAGCTTATCATCAGCTTCGTAACCGCAATCCCGGCGGACCCCGCGCCGTTGACCACAACTTTGATATCTTCAATGTTCTTCCCGACAATTTTCAGCGCGTTTAACAGACCCGCCACTGTAACAACTGCAGTACCGTGTTGATCGTCGTGAAAAATCGGTATGTCACATTCTTCCTTGAGCCTCTTTTCGATCTCAAAGCATCTCGGCGCACTGATATCTTCTATGTTGATTCCACCAAAACTACCGGAAATCAAACGAATGGTATTGACAATATCGTCAACACTTTTCGATCTTATGCATAATGGAAATGCGTCAACATCTCCAAAGGTTTTAAACAAAACGCATTTACCTTCCATGACAGGCATTGCCGCTTCAGGGCCAATATCACCCAGTCCGAGAACAGCCGTACCGTCTGTGACAACCGCGACCAAATTCCATCGACGCGTCAGCTCATAAGACAAATCGACGTCTTTTTGAATCTCCAAACAAGGTTCTGCAACACCTGGCGTATAGGCAACCGAAAGGTCTTCTTTAGTTTTCACTTCAACCGTACTGATAACTTCGATTTTCCCTTTCCACTCTTTATGTAAGCGAATAGCTTCAGATTTAAAATCCATGTTTTTTCACCTTCAATTTAAGATTTTGATAATTAACTTTATAACAATGTAAACTAAAAAATTTTTAAATAAAGCGGATACAATTATGTGTAATCACAAACCGTATCCGCCTTATCCGCCCTATTCATACTTAAATCAGATTTACAGGCCCAAAACGCCGCGCAGTTGCTCTACACCCGTTTCGAGGCTTGTCAAAACAGGTACTTTGATATCCTTCAGCAGCGGCAGCAAGTGATACATACTGCCTTGAGCCAAGACAATGACATCATTTTCTTCGCTTGCCTTTTTGATGGTTTCAATTACAATTTCATTGTGCTTTTCCCTGTTGTTTTCAATCAGCAATGCCTCATAGGCGCCTTCACAGAAGCAGCGGTTTACTTTGACTTCTTTGCCGGCTTTCAACGCCATACTTTCGACCAATCGCGATGATGGTTCGATAGTTGAAACAGCCGTGGCTATGACCGCTACTCTTGAACCAAGACGAACAGCCTCTTCAGCCATAGGTTGATCAATTTTTACATAGGGGATATTGATCATCTTTTGAGCAATATCCGCAGCTTCGCCGACAGAGGAACACTGATTCAAAATGGCGTCTGCCCCTAAGCCTTCCGCCTCTACAGCGTATCTGGATATTCTCTTGATGATCCCTGGCGTAATCCCCTTGTTCGCAAGTGCTTCCTGAAGCAAGCTGTCATCAATGATATTAATCATTTCAACTTCCGGCAATTTTTCTCTGAACAGTTTCTTTAAATCCTCAACGGAATATAGAAACGTATGGATTACTGCAACCTTTTTCTTCAAGATATAGCCTCCATTCACAAAGTGGTATTTTGACTTTTCGCATAGGCTTTTTTCATTGCTTCAATCAAAGGAAGTTCATCTCCGGATAAAAACTGCACCATGGCTCCCCCGGCTGTGCACACATAATTAATATCTTTTAAATCAATAAATTTCTGTGCGGCACTGACAGTATCTCCGCCCCCTATGACGGAATACCCGTTAGAAGAAGCGATTGCTTTCCAAATCTCTTTGGTGCCAGTTTCGAACATGGAATTCTCGTATACACCCGCAGGCCCGTTTACGAAAATAGTTGCGGCTTGATTGATGATTTCGGAGTATTTCGATACCGTTGCTTCACCAATATCCATGTAAAGTGCATCATCAATCGGCAGACTCTCTGTTGAAACTGTCACTCTTTGCCCGTTCATCTCATAGGATAGGTCACACGGACTTTCAATTTTCCCTGGAAATTCCTCCAGATATCTCTTGGCATCCTCGATAAAAACGTCCAGATTTCTCTTGCGGATAAAATCTTCTTTTGCAGTCCCTAGACGCATGCCTTGAGCGAGCAGAAATATTTCACCTGTAATTCCAGAGGTGAGGATCCGATCTGCCGTCCCATTCGACAGTACTTGTTTCATCATGCCGAAAGCATCCGATATTTTAGCCCCTCCAAGTACAAAAATGCAGGGCTTCTCAGGTTTCTCCATTAACTTCTGAAGCGCACTCACTTCCTGTACCATCAATTCCCCACCCGCTGTAGGCAACAGTTCCTGAAAGGCAACCATGGATGGCGCATTTCTGTGAGCCGCAGCGAATGCATCATTGACATAATAATCAAAGATCGGTGCCAAATTTCTAACCAGGTAAGTTTGGAGCATTTCTTCTGGTTTGAGTTTCACAGAGTTTTCAAAAGTAGAAATTTCCTCTGTGTAATATCTGAGATTCCCAAGGAGGATCCCTTCACCGGGCTGCATGCTTTTTACTGCCGCTTGCGCAGCCGGCCCCGCGACATCATCAATGTATTTGACTTGAGTGCCAAGCAGTGCCGAAAGCTTTTCTGCATGCTCGTTCAATGGGATCAGATTCTGATAATCGAGTGTGTCACCCTGGTGAGCAATGATCGCAAGTTTTGCGTTTTTTGAAAGAATTTTTTTAATCGTCGGGATACTCTTTTTGATTCGATTGTCGCTGACTATTTTTTTTGTCACCGGATCAATAGGCGAGTTGATATCCACCCTAAGCAGTACAAACTTGCCATCATAATCGAATTCGTCCACGCTTTGTATTCTAAAAGAGTTATTTACTTCCATGCTCCCATCCCCAGATACTTGTTTGTTTCTCCAACAGCCTTCAGCCGGTCTGTTTCCATCCCCAGTGCAGCTCTGACTGCGTCGATCGTCTCAGGAATGGTGACCGACTCTTGAGGGATATGTATGCCAAACATAATATCTTTGCCGGATTTGACGACTGTATCTCTCCAGATCGCGATTTCATACATGTCACCTCTTGGATTTCCAAGATCTCTGGCGTATCTGAAAAGAGATGCGTTTCCGAGAAAACCCTCGTCAATGCTGACGACTCTGATGCGATCATGCTCGGAAAATGCAGCAATGACCTCATCAATCTCCATGTCAGCTTTTGGCGTTGCCACAACTGAAATGAAATGGCCGTGTGTAACAGGCGTATGAATCAGCAGACCTGTTGCGTCGATATGCGGCATGATCGTCATCAAATCAATTGCCTGGTGGTTTGGCGCCTTATCTACTTGCAAGGCATTGGTGAGACCTCTGTGGTAATCGCCAGGATCAGCGACGCGTCTGACGATTGTAATCGCGACCTTTTCAATGCCAACTTTTCTGTCCAGACAATCAATTGCTCTGATGAGGCCAGTCGTATTGCAGGAGGTCAGCTTGAGGAAATTTTTGCCCAACCCTTCTTCATAGTTCGCATAACCGTGAAAAAAGACATCAGCGACGTCATTTTTTTCTCCGCCTTGAAATACTGCCTTAACGCCATATTTTTCATAAAGTACTTTATTCTTGGCGCCAATGCCCGCTCCGGTAGCGTCCAGCATGATATCTACCTTTTTGAGCATGTCTTCCATAGTTCCAGAGACAGGAATTCCGTGTTTTTCAAGGTTCGGAATGCTTTCCTCAGTCGCTGCGTAAAATGCATACGGCATGCCCTTCTCTTTCAAAGCTTTAACCGATAGGGTAGGCGCAACGTCCACAACACCTACCAGCTCCATATCTTTTTGAAGCGCTATGCCGTCAGCCAGTCTTTGACCAATAACACCATAACCTGCTACACCAACTCTAACCATACTATGACCTCCATCTCAGAATAAATAATCCGACCTTCAATTTTTCATTTTGCATTTGAAATCTTATCCAAATTATTAATTGACGACGTTCTCACTTATTAAAACGATGGGAAGAGGTTTTCAGCTTCTCTGATCCATTCGAGTCTATGGTCAAATTTGAGCACATAGTCTTTACCTTTATCACCGGCTAAACCCCAGAGCAGATATTCAACACAGCCAGGTACAGCCATGGACGTATGATAGCCTTTCGGCAGCGCTACTGCACAAAGATCATCTTCAATGACATTGAATTCATCCCATCTTGGCTCCAACTCATAGGAATGCTGAATGACATAACCGCCCCTCGGTCCATAAACCTTGAAGGAAAATACTTCCTCAAGTTCCGTTTCGTCGTTTGTGTCATAATCATGTCTGTGAGCTGGGAATCCAATCCAACCGCCCGGTGTTGATACTGATTCTCCAATGATTAGTTTCTTTGTAATAGTGTCATTGTTTTGCCCCGGAGGTCCAAAGACAAAACGGTACTTCCTCTTCATATTCATTGCGCCCGGCGTGCCTTCATCCACATTGTCAGGGGTACAGAAATAGGGAGGATTGCCTTCTGCGCATGGCGCACAGAAGACTCTGGCTTCCATGCCTTTTTCAGTACTCAGGATCATCTTGCTTCCGGGCGGCATATAAACCGCATGGGGCCGCTCTTTGTAGACACTCTTACGAACGCCCTGCCGATTGTTAATGTGAGTTTCACCGTTCCACTCAACAGAGATCGTCATATCACCTTCGATTAGAACGAGTACGATTTCTTCGCCTACTATGTCTCGCTCCATTGCTTCGCCCGCTTTGAGAAGAACCCTGTCAAAGCCCATAAATTTTAACTTTGAATTTTCTGAAGTGATAACGCGTTCATACTGCTCTTCGCCTTTAAACCTATGCAAACTGGTATGCTCATTCATGATGATCAACCTCTTTTCAAATAATGTGCGTCATAAACCACTAATGATTAAGATAACTTAATCCATTCCAACTCAAGTTCAACAAGTTTTGCAGGCGTTGGAACACCTTCTGTGTCCCAGCCACAAATGCTGTAATAGTTATCAATAAAGTTCCTGAATTCTTGTTTGTCAAGAAACTGTCCCTTTCTCGCGCCGTTTCCAAGCGGCTCAAAGCAGCGTTCAGGGAGTCTGTCATCCGCAGCGGTAAATCCTTCTCTGACATTGAAGCATCTTGCCATGTTGTTGGCTCTCTCACCAAGCATCATAAGCTCATACATGCTAATTTTCCAGCCGGTAACAGCACCGACAACTTCAATGAATTTATCAAACGGGAAGGTAAAGGCGGGTGCCATGACAAGATTGCACATCCCAGTGCTGTTATTTAAGCTGCAGACCTGTTGAAGCTTGTAAAACAGTCTCAATTTTTCATTTGTCAGCGCAACCATGTCGACAGGTTCGTGGATTCCAATTGGCGCAACGTTTTCGAGCGCAATCGTGTAGTCTGCAAATCCACCGTCGTGAGCGATTTCAAGATGATCAGCGCCTGTTGGAGAAATTGCGAATCCTAAACCAACGCCTGTCTTACCCCTTGGATCATGTGCCGCGAACTCCTGGCCTTTTACTTCCATAGCGAATTTATCACTGTCATGTCCCAGTACTTTTGCAGCTTTTGCCACGCCTTCGCCAAGCAGTTTGCCAATAGCTTCGCCGTTGGCAATCATGTCGATCATCTTCAGCATAGAATCGATATTACCAAAGTTGAGTTTTACGCCATTTGTATCTTTGTCCGTTATGATGCCCTTTTCATAGCATTCCATTGCAAAACCAATCACAACCGAGGTAGACACCGTATCCAGACCGACCGCATTGCACATTTCATGAGCTTTTGAAATTGCAGGAAGATCTGAGATACCGCAAATCGAGCCAAATCCACCAATGGTCTCATACTCAGGTCCGCCATAAATTGGGTCCACGTTATATTCCGTACCGCTGACGACCCGTTTACATCTGACAGGGCAAGCATAACAACCTTCGTTTTTAAGCAATATGGTGTCCGTCATGGTCTCGCCATAAAATTTTTCAGCGTCTTTAAATTCACCGTCTCTCCAGTTATAGCTAGGGAGTGTCCCAGTGTTTTGAAGGCCTGAAATCGAATGCGCCGTTCCATATTTATTTAAACGTACATTGCTTGTGTTGTTTTTCCAGTTTTCACCGAACCATTTGACATGTTCCTTCACTGCTTCAGGGTCTGCAACCGGCATATCCAGTGTTCCACGAACTGCGATCCCTCTGAGTTTCTTTGAGCCAAAGACTGCGCCCATACCCGTTCTTCCGTTGGCATGTTTTAAATTGTTTAAAACACAAGCATACTTGACCAGCTTTTCACCCGCCGGACCAGTCTGGGCAATAACGATTTTGTTGTCGCCCAACTCTTCTCGAATCAGCCCTTCAACTTCACCGGTAGATTTCCCTGTCAAATGGGAGGCATCTCGAATCTCAACCTTTTCGTTGTGAATCCATAGGTAAACAGGTTTTTCGGATACCCCAGAAATGATAATGCCAATGTATCCGGCTTTTGCGAGTTGAGGTCCCCAAAATCCACCCGCCTCTGATTCTGCAAACCCATTAGTCAATGGCGATTTTGAAGCAATCGTATATCTGGAGGCGCCTGGGATCAAAGTTCCGGTCAAAACACTGCAGGTAATGACCAATAGATTTTCTGCACCCAGCGGATCAATGCCTGGGTTAAGTTCATTGAGCAAGAAGTAAGTTGCCAATGCACCGCCGCCATAATAGCGTCTGAGAATTCTTTCTTCTATCATTTCAGTTTTAACTTCACCAGTGGTCAGATTAACTCTCAATAGCTTTCTGCCCTCCTTTAAAGGAGGAATTAACACGTTTTCCATTATCTAAGCCTCGCTTTCCAACAAGTTGTATTATGTAGTTTTTAATACTTTTCGATTGACTATATTCTTTGGTTCCGTATCAGACAGGAAATCAACAATGCCTTGAGCAGAGTGTGTTGCCATTGCACAGAGCGCCTCGTGCGTCAAAGCCGCGTTGTGCGGAGAAACAATGATGTTGTCAAGCTGAAACAACGGATGATCCTGAGCCGGCGGCTCTTCAGCGAATACATCCAGTGCCGCACCTTTAATCTGCTGGTTCTTCAGCGCCTCATACAACGCGTCCTCATCCACAATATGCCCGCGAGCGACATTGATAAGATAAGACTCTGACTTCATCTTAGACAGGGCGGCTTTGCCAAACATTCCTCTGGTATCATTCGTCAGCGGAACGTGAATTGAAACAATATCTGAGCGTGTTAAAACATCATCCAAGGTCTCAACGAGCTCGATCCGCTCACTCGATGCAAATACTCTGCTTTCTTCTGAAATAAACGGGTCATAGGCGATCACTTGAACATTTAGGGATTTAATCTTCGCAGCCAGCAATTTTGATATGCGTCCCAGACCAACCAAACCTATAACTTTTCCATTGATTTCAGTACAAGGATACTGATTTCTTGCCCTAAAGTCCCCGTTTCTCAATTTGCGGTCTAAAAACAACAAGTTTTTAGAAAGTGCCATAATCAATGCGAAGGCATGCTCTGCAACAGCATTTATATTCGCTTCCGGTGCGTTTACAACCATAATTCCGTACTGCGTCGCCGCCTCAACATCAATATTGTCCACACCAATGCCGTGTTTTGCGACAATTTTGAGTTTCGGAAGCGCCGCCATCATCTCGCTGGTCACATAGGCTGAACGCACAAGCATGGCATCACAGTCCTGTGCCTCTTTCACAATTGTCTGCGCTTCTGCTGCCGTTCCGCGGACTACTTCTGCCACTGACTCCAAAAGTTTAATGCCGTCCGGATGAATTGGTTCTGTTAGGAATACCTTATACAAAGGCTTCGCCCCTTTTCGCGTTGTTAAGCGCTGCCAAAATCATTTCTTGATATCTGCCACTATCTTTTGAGCAGTGGAAGCAATCATCCCCTGATCCGTGCTGATCAACAAATATTGAACGCCTTTTTTTATATAGTCATCAGCCTGTGCAGGGCTTGAAACAATGCCCACCGCTTTTCCTGCTCCAATGACTTTATTAATGATCAACTCAATACTTTCAACAACTTTTGGATGGTTAGCTTCACCCATGACGCCAAGAGACTGAGATAAATCCATAGGACCAATGAAGATGACATCCAGGTACTCCAGCGTTAAAATTTCGTCCAGGTTCTCCATGCAAGTCGTCGTTTCACAGTGCGCGACTACGAGTGTTTCTTGATTGGACAGTGCTACATATTCTTTTTTGTCCATCAAACCGAAGGCAGCGGCTCGAGTAGTTGGAGAAAAACCTCTTTTGCCGATGGGATTGTATTTGACACTTTCAATAAGCGATGCGGCTTCATCTTTTGTATCTACGTTAGGTACCTGCACGCCCAATGCCCCGGCATCCAAAGCCTGTAGTATTTCAACAGGTCTGTTTTCTCTGACTCTCACAATTGGCACGATGCCTGTTGAATCCGCGCTGCGAATCATATTGATCATGCTGTCTCGACTCATTGCAACGTGCTCGTTGTCCAACACTATGAAATCCAGCCCCGAGAAGCCTAGGATCTCAGCAATCGCAGGATCATTTGACTTAACGAAGGTTCCGACGGCAAAGCCGCCATCCTTGATCAGCTGCTTCAGTTTATTTTTCCGAATCATACACAGTACTCCTTATTTCCCCAAGAGGTGCTAATTAGTTTCTATTTTGACACCTGCAGGGTAGTCTTTTTTAATACTGTTTACAAGGTTGACCATTCTCTCAACAATGGCATCTACATACTGATCGCCTTTTTCCTTTGTAGCGAGAGTTGGATCTCCGACAACACCAATTTTAAGATCCTTGTATTCCGGAGCGCTGACTGTACCTTCATCAAATCTAAGCGGTTTTGAAGAAGTCATTTGAGTTGGACCTGTAAGAAATTCTCTGCTAAGAAGCGGTGTCGCATATTCTACGACGGCCTTGCTCATATCTGTATATTCCGGGAACAGCGAAAGTGCAATGGAGGTTTCAGCTTCATCTGCATGCCAGAACGGTGTCTCAAAAATCTGATCATGTACGTCTCTGACAGAGTTCTGGAACATAACTGACAACACATAAAATCCTTCCTGTCCAAGATCCTGAACTGTATAGTTGGTTACAAAGGCCTGGCCATGTCCAAAGAATAAAATGAACTTATTAAAGCCCGCTACTGCAGCGCCTCTGACAATGTCCTTAATCATAGCCTTGCAAGTATCATTAGAAAGCGGAACTGTTCCAGGAAAATTCCAATGATGATGCGGATGTGCGCCATACCACGGACAAGGCATCAGCATAGCTCCAGTTTGTTCTGCAACTCTTTCAAGCATTGGGAACAACTGAAGCGTATCATGTCCTGTTGGCAGATGATGGCCGTGCTGTTCAATAGATCCGAGTGGAATGATTGCAATATCACATTCTTTTGCTTGATCAACTATTTCGTTCCAACTTTTGTATTGCCACCAATAAGAATTTTGTCCCGGCATTTTAGGTCCACCTTTCAATTTTCGTTTTTAGGTTAAAAACAACTTTCTGACTAACTATATAAATAAGCAACTTTAATGCCAACTTGCAATTATGATGAGAATAATAGAAAATATTGCAATTTTCAGCTTTTATCGAGCAATTATTAGAAATTTGATCCAATTAAATTCCATTATTCAGCCACTCGGTTCGTCAAAGTCTATCCTATAGGGTCCAAATTAGAGAAATGCAATTCAATCGATGCAATTTTGCATCAAAATGATTCACTAATGCATCGCTGATTCGCCAAAACTCTGCTGTATCAAAAAAAAGACTGGCCGCACTTCCAGTCTTTTTTCTTTTAACACATTGCCAGATCACGACCTATTAAATTCTGATGCCTAACATTCGAGGCAAGAAGAGTGAAATTTCAGGCACATAGGTAATCAGCATTAAGACGCACACCATTACAAATACCCAAGGCCAGATGGTTTTTGCCAAGATGTCAAACCTTACCCGCGAGATTTCGCTGGCCATGAACAAGTTCGCGCCTACAGGAGGTGTGACAAAGCCAATCGCGAGGTTCAGAATCATCACCATGCCAAAGTGAACCGGATTGATGCCAATTGCCGTAACCATCGGCAAAAGAATAGGCGTTAGAATAATGATTGCGGCATTTGTTTCCATGAAGGTTCCAACGATCAGGAGCAGCACGTTAATTAACAACATCAGCAAGATCGTGCTCGAAGTAATGCTGAGGATCAAATCCGCTATTTTGATAGGCATTTGTGTAATTGCGAGGAGCCTGCCAAACCCTGTTGAGACACCTATAATGAACATAACCGGCGAGCTGATATAAACCGATCGAAAAGCAAGATAAGGGATCTCAGAAATCTTGACTTCCTTATAGATCAGGACACTGATCAGCACACCCAAGAAACATCCCGCGGCGGCCGCTTCCGTTGGGGTAAACACGCCGCCATAAATTCCACCAAGTACAATCAGCGGAACAGCAAAAGAAGGGATGGCATCTATGAAGATCGCAATGATCTCCTTCAAGGTATAACGAATGATCACAGGCTTGTAGCCATTCTTCTTGCTGGATATGTAAGTATAAATGCAGAGTGCTGTTCCGACAATAATCCCCACCGGAAAACCTGCGGTAAACATTGCAGTGACAGACGTTCCTGCAGCTATGGCGTAAACGACCATACAAATACTAGGCGGAATAATCGTTCCGATAGTCCCTGCCGTAGCTACCAATGACGCACTATACGCACGATCGTAGCCGGCTTTAACCATTTCAGGGACCATTATCAGTCCTATTGCGGCAACCGTCGCTGAGCCAGTGCCCGAGATCGCTGCGAAAATCATGCATGCAACGACAGATACAATGCCAAGTCCACCGGTTACATTACCTAAAAATATTTTCGACGTATTGATCAGTCGTTTTGAAATACCGCCTTTACCCATGATGTCGCCCGCAAAAGTAAACAGCGGTATAGCTACCAAAGGAAATGAATTAAATCCAGATACTATTGCTTTAGTATAGCTCTCTATCGAGAGCGGGTCATCGCTGAAAATAAGCAGAACTGAAGCAATGGATTGCGCTGCCGCAATCGGGAAAGAGAGAACGAGGAGGACCAGAAATGTGACAAATAAGGTTGCAATCACAGTGATGCACCTCCCCTGTTCTTTTTATATAACCCTAAAGCTTCTTCTTCGATCAATTCTGTGATGCGTTTCGAATCCATAGCTTCTTTATATTCGAGAGGCATAAAAAATATATCACTCGCACCGGAATACAATCCTCCCCGGTTCAAAAACAATTCATAAGAAGCGTTAAATCGCTTGATCTTCCATATAATAGACTGAATCAGCCTAATGAGGGACAAGGTATACCCCGAAACTGCCGCGAAGTATAAGACGTTGAGCGTAATGGGAACTGACTGAACCTTATCTCCAAATTTCGCTACAGCTTGCACGTTGCTTACTGCCCCGGTCAAGAAGACGCACATCAAAACCAGCATTGAAATTTCAACTGCAACCACTAAAATCTTTCTAAGTTTCTCCGGCAGTCTGTCACGCAGGAAATCTACACCAATCTGTCGATTATTTCGAAATGCATAGGAAATTCCCAAGAACACGATCCAAACAAACATAAATACAGAAAACTCTTCGCCCCAGGCAAAACCCGAGCCGTATATGAATCGTTTAATAACCTGAATTGTAATCAGACAAGTCATGACTATAAATATTACCATTATGAACAGTGGTTCCAAATTGATATCGAGCCACTTAAGACCTTTTTTTAAAGATGACATATCGAACCCCCATTAGCTAAAACGATAATATCTGCGAGATGTCATAATGCCCGTTTCACCCAGCAACGCCAGTTTTAATAAATTCGGGCTCTAAATCCAACTAGAGCCCGAATTCTCTGTCAGAAGTGGTTATAGCCTATCTGACTTCTTCAACGTATGCCATGACCTTATCAAAGACTTCCTGTCCCGAAATCTTAACAATATTTTCTTCTGTGATCGGTGCCATGATTTCTTTCATTTTTGCGAGGGTATCTGCTGGAATCTCATTAAATTCGACGCCATAGTCAGCCGCAATAGAGTCGATCAGTTCCTGGGTTGAAGTCACGACTTTATCTTGCTGCCAAGCAAATACAGTTGCCAATTCACTTTCGACCATTGCGCGGTCTTCATCGCTTAATGACGCCATGAATTCCTGATTCGCAACCAAGACATCTGTTGAAAACATATGATTTGTCAGCGTGACGTACTTCTGGACTTCGTAGAACCTCGCTTCAGAAAAGCTTGTAATCGCACCTTCCTGACCATCTATCAGATTCTGCTGCAGCGCGCTGAACAGCTCGCCCCATGCCACACTGCTTAGGTTACATCCTACCGCTTCCCAAACTGCGATCTGTACTGGGTTATAACCACGAATTTTGAGGCCTTTGAAGTCTTCAATCGTATTGATTGGTCGTTTACTGTTGGTCATTTGGCGGAACCCAAGAGGGAAATAGCCTAACCCCTGTAGTCCCATTTGTTGATATGTGTCCAGCAAGAACTGACCGCCTTCGCTGTCAAAGAAACGATAGGCATGCGCAGCATCATCAAAGAGAAAATATTGGTCAAGCGTCGCGAGTTCAGTAATGGTTGTATTCACTGTCAACGGATTTGAAGTCGTCATCTGAATATCGCCGTTTCTGGCTTGATCCATCAATTCAATAGCTGTGCCAAGCTGACCGCCTGGGAAGAGTTGAACTTCAATATGACCTTCTGACTTAGCTTCAATATTTTCCTTGAACATGTTTAAGGCTTGGAGTGTAGGACTGCTTTCGCCAGAGATTACTGTCGCGATTTTGATCGTTACTTTTTCAGCGGCAGGCTCAGGTGTAGCTTCAGGCTTAGCCTCTGCCGGAGCACTGTTGCCGCCGCAGGCAGCGAGTGAGAATACTAGGACGAGTGAAAGCAGTAAAGCGACTAACTTTTTCATTCATTTTCCTCCCTGATTGTTTTATTATTTGTAAAACTTAGAGCCGAATTCATAAAGTGCATCATAAAATGCGACAACATTTTCTACAGGCGCATCTCTTTGAATGTTGTGTACCGACCCGAGAATCAAACCACCACCCGGTGCCAAATCTCGAACGCGCTGCTCAACCTCCGCTCGAATGTCCGCAACTGTACCATGTGTCAAGGTGCTTTGACTTTCACAGCCCGCACCCCAAAAAGACAATTTCTTTCCAAATTCATTTTTCAACTGCGCTGTGTCATTCATGCCCACTGCGGAAACTTGCAAAGGATTTAGAACATCAAAACCAACATCAACAATATCGGGCAGAAATTCCGAAATTGCACCATCACTATGATATATGACTTTGACATCAGCTTTGGACTTGATAAATGAAACAATTTTCTTATGAGCCGGTTTGATAAGTTCTCTGTAAATCGAAGGCTTCATAATTGGGCTGCTTTGTGTTCCCAAATCATCACAAATTACAACCGCTTCAAGATACTTTCCGGCTTCATCCAGGATCAGATCCCACTGCCCAATGTGATAAGAAACAATTCTGTCAAGCAGCGCTTCAACTACCTTAGGTTCCAGCATCATCTTGATGAAGAATTCCTCAAAACCCATGAGCCACTGGCACGGAACGTAAACACCCCCATAAAGTGGTCCATTCATGATCAGGGCATAATCCGTACCTTCATACAGATCTTTCGCGAGCTTTCCCAAACCAGCGATCCTGCTGTTGTCCCGAGGGTCTGGCCATTTGAACTTTTCAATGTCGTCGAGTGTGCAATCCAAAAGCGGGTGGCCGATGGTATCGTAATATAATCCGTTTTTAGGCGACCTCCATTTTACACCCCATTTATCCACATAGGTCGTCGCACCATCGCTTTCAATTTTTGGGCTTAATTGAGAGCCGTACGGCGCCATGATCGTCAGCGGATAGCAGTCCGCCTTAAATCTCTGTCTGATTGACTCATCAGGAAAAACCGACTGCGATGGCATAGAAGTCAAATTGATAGGATTGTCCATGCCAAGGTATGCCTGCAACTTTTTATATGCATCCCGATGGAACGTTGTCAGTGCCGATATGCCCCCGATATCGATTGGCACACGATCTGACTCCAGATGGTTTAAAGCTCTTTTTACGCGTTCCCTGGAGTTCATCTGCACCATTATTAACCCCCTTTTCTATTCAATAAATATCAAAGCAAGGTTTGTGCCAACCCAGTCATTTTTAAGAACATTAACAGAGTTTATTCGAAAAAAATGCAATTTTCTTAATTTGATCTTGCAAATCTCAATCAGAATAGAGAATTTCGACATCCTTAAGCATAATATTTCAACATTCTGAATATTTTAAAAATAAAGATGCCTGGGATAACTATGCCAAACATAAAAATGCCATTTCTAAATTGACGCGCCAGCATAAATTGATGTAACAGCGCATCGGAGAAATGCGGTTCTGCATCAAAAATCATCCTCCAACAATCACCGGGATCACAACAACTTCATCCCCATCCTTCAATGTGTCGCTATATTTGGCCGGAGTGCCATTTACCAAAAATGTCACTGTCCTAATCATACTTTCTTCAATCTTATGTTCAGTCAACAAACTGAAGATGGTAGCGCAGTTGTCTGCGGTCGATAAAACCTGGTTGGATTTCAAGTTTATATAAGAAGCATTCTTAATTGTTATTTTCACGAAACACACCTCGCTTTATGAATTTATTTTCTCTCATGCATCCTTTATAGCAATTACAAGGCCAGCGAGTGCACATAATATAATCTTATTTAAAAAAATGTCCTTCCATCAATATGACAGTAAGGACATTTCAGTTACATCATTTGAGCCGAACCATTTTCTAAGCATTACAAAACCTTAGTGGAAACTCTTTAACGGACATAAGATTAAGTCTGCTTATTCAGTTTCCTTACAATGGTTGACTGATCAACGCCAAGTGCATGTGCTGCTTTTCGCGTTGTTCCGTATTCGTGCATGGCCATTTCAATCAGCTTATCTTCCAAGATCCCAACTGCCTCTTTTAATGGCATGATCCCGTGCAGATCAATAATTGGAAATCCTTCGTTAGTGTCTCTAAGCATCCTTTCCGGAAGATGCATTTTTCCAATCACCGGTTCTCGTGTTAAAACAACGAGATTTTCAATCAGGTTTTCAAGCTCTCGAACATTTCCAGGCCAGGAATAATTGCACAAGAAGTCCGTAACATCAGTTTCAATGGATTTCTCTACCTTGTGCTTCTCAGCGAATTTTTTCAAAAAATGATGGATCAGTACCGGGATATCTTCTCTTCGTTCACGTAAAGGCGGCACAGTGATTCCAACTACATTCAACCGATAAAACAAATCTTCTCTAAATAAACCTTCGCGAGACATTTCCTCAAGATTTTTATTTGTCGCCGCTATGATTCTTACGTCCAAATTGATTGTTTTTGAACCGCCAAGCCTCATGATTTCCTTGCCTTGAATTGCCCTGAGCAATTTCACCTGCAAATTCAGTGGGATATCTGCCACTTCATCCAATAAAATTGTACCGCCATTTGCCAGTTCGAACATCCCTATTTTTCCCTTTTGATTCGCGCCGGTAAACGCTCCTTTTTCGTAGCCAAACAGCTCTGACTCAAGCAAAGACTCAGGGATCGCTCCACAATTAACTTTAATAAAAGGTTTGTCACGTCGATCACTTGCATCAACAATACTATCTGCAACGACTTCTTTTCCCGATCCGGATTCACCCAAAATCAGAACGTTAAGATCGAATCGTCCAACGCGCTGTGTCAACTCGAATATTTCACTCATAATGCCGCTGCGAAAAATATAGCCGCGGTTCAATGGTTTTTTACTGTTTCTCAATTTCTCAATTTCAATTTTCTGTTGATCTATGATTTTGTCTTTATCATTCAATTCTTTCCGTAAGTTATCGAACTCCGTAATGTCTCGTACGTTATTTACAATAAAGGCAATCTCTCCGTCACTATTGAAGATGGGATTGCCAGTGATCAGAACTTGCTTATTTGTTTTATAATTGTAGCCCATTATTGTCACTCTTTTATGTTCATTCATAACAGCTAATGTCGCAGAAACAGAAAAAAGTTTTTGATTGATCAAATCATGGGTCATTTTACCCACTACGTCTTCCCTCTTTATTCCAGTCAATCTTTCATTTGCTAAATTGGTATAGAGAACCTTGCCTTTGCCATCTGTAATCCACAAACCATCATACGAAGATTCCAAGATTCTTATAATCTCATCTGTCAGAGTAAATCCATTAGAAGAAGGCATCACAGATTCACACTCAATCAATAGAGCTCCAATCAGCAAACCATCCGGATTATAGATATCGAGCTTCTCCTTTGAGTCGATCTTCTGTGAATCCAATACAAAGTCCCCTGACTCAAGCTGTCTGTCCGAACCATCCTTTTTCTTAAAAGTCGCTTTTATATTTTTTTTTGAATTGCTGCCGGTCTGATTTTTTGGATCTTCCAATGATCTCTGAAATCTAAATTTTACATTGAGATGATGCTCTTCCAGCAATGTATTGATCACATCAACCATACTTCTGCAATCAGTAAGATACTTTAATCCCACACCATTTGCCCCCTTATTTAAAGCACTATTTTCGAGTTCCTACCAGGGGATCGCCGACTCTTAATATCAAAAACGCTAGATAGATTCTCTGAAGGTTTTTGGTGTTAAATCTATTTTATTAAATATTTCCAAAGGTCAGATTGTCGACAAATAAGTCATTGAAATTATTGTCTTTTGATATATCGATATACTCTGTTAAGTGAACAATTCGCTGAACACGATCATCATTATTTTTATCAAGTATGTAGTCTACCGCACCACCTAATGCGCTATTGCCAATAGGAACTATCACCTCTTCCAGCTCATGAGGGATCATGCCAATTCCAACGGCACTCTTAATGTCCATTTTGCTGCCAAATCCACCCGCAATGAAGACTCGCTTTATATCTTTATAGCTGCAGCCAAATCTCGATATCAAAATATCTATCCCTGTACGAATTGCTGATTTTGCCAGTTGCACTTCTCTGAAGTCCTTTTGACTGAATGAAATTTTCGCCGATTCCAGACCTTCTGAGATCACGATGCCGTCTTTTAACTCAGCGTTTTCTATATGGCCAGTCTCGTTTATAATGCCACAGATGAGCGATGAATATACCATGTCAATTACACCCGAACCACAAATGCCAACAGGCGAAAAATTTCCTATCGTAGTAAATTCGAATGTGTCCCCTTCCCTATGAATAGAGTTGATCGCTCCATCAACGCATCCTGTACCACAGGATATATTGGCCCCTTCAAAAGCAGGACCTGCAGCCGCAGCAAGACACATCATTTTTCTCTTGTTTCCGATCACCATTTCACCGTTTGTACCAATATCAACAAGCAGAGCAATTTCTTCTTTCAGATCCATGTTACAGTTTAAAACTCCCATTACCAGATCAGATCCTACGTAAGCTGAGATTCCCGGCATAATACTCACAAGTGCCTGAATATGATTCCTCTTAAAAATTTCTTCAAAACCGAATTTGTGTTTATTTAAAGTGACAGACAAAAATGGGGCTGAACCTATTGTCTTGCATTGAATTCCCATAAAAAGATGCAGCATTGTCGTATTGCCTGTTATGACAATGTCGTGTATGCCTCTCGGTTCAACGTCACAGGATTCGCATAGAACCTCAATCCCCTTCAACACGTCATCCCGTACCGCATCATTCAACGCGGATAGATTAGCCGCGTCCAGAGAGGCAAATTGAATTCTCGAAATGACATCAGAACCGTATTTATTCTGACTGTTCAATACAGAATATCGATCAACCAATTCACCGGTATGCAAATTTACCAGACCAACTACAATGGTCGTGGTCCCTATGTCCACAACAAATCCAAATTGCTGCATTCGTTGAGACGTTATGTCGAGTATTTCGCCATCACTCATGTAAAGATAAATTGTCTCCAAATCTCGATTTTCAGCAATCAGTTCAGACAGGGCAAATAAGGCTTTCAAAGAAAACTTTCGTTCGTTGACAACCCCTTTAAGCCATTGTAACGCACCGGCTTCATGACTTCGTTTTTGGGGCAGTGCCACTGGCAAGGTTTCAACCCAAGGATGCAAATCACTCTGGTTCTGAATAAAGTCAGTAATGATTGTACTTTTTCGATTCATAGCTTGAATTTTGATTGTGCAATTCCGGCTCGGATACGCGCAGCAGGACAACCGGTAACCTGATCTAATCTCCTCATCTGACAGCTTCTTATAATCTGACTCTGTTGCAGGCAGCTCACCCTCAAGGAGCATAATTTTGCATTTCCCACAAGTCCCATGGCCACCGCATGGTGACACCAGATTTGCCTTTTTCACCAGCGAATGCAGTAAGCTTTCGCCAGGAGTATATTCCACTTCATAGGAAATTGAATCCTCAATGACGGTTATAATTATGGTCTGGTCGTCTCTAAGAGTGCAATCAGAATTTTCGCAGTTTTCGCAGCTTTGGTTTCTTTGGATATTTGAAAACGCTTCATCTGCTCCATACAAATACATCATGGATTTTACAGGCTTAAGCATAAAAGAATTCGTGATGTCCAGCGCTAAGTTCAAATCTGCCCTAAGTGTCTTAAAAATCACTTGTTGGAATGCCATTGGCATGGCAGCATCCCCGGGTGTCACTCTGCAACTCAATTTTAAACCTAGTGGGTGGCACACGCGAATGATCTCTTCATACATCAAATTACTCATCCTGAATAAATACTCATCCGCTATGACATCCAACATCATTGCCTCCAAATATTCACCTTCGGTAAATAAACCCTGGATCCTGTCTTCTACCGGCGCTCCCAAGGTAACTGCTGCCCATACGATTTTTTTTGCCCTATTTGCCGGTTCTATGGAATTAAGTTGGTCTGATTGTTCTGTTAACGAAAAAATCCCTTTGGGGGCAATAAGACCACTGAAATCATTTTCTAGTTTATTGAATACTTCACAGGCTTCAATATAAGCATCGCTGCCGTCATGACATTTCATTATCCTAAATATTTTCTCTCGATCAAGTTGTATATTAAATTCATTTACAAATTTTATCATTTTAATGATCACGATCCTTTTTTATTATCGCATCATGATGTCTAAAATACGTCTTTTGTTAATACTTAATCGCAAGGAGCAAAAGCTTTTCGTTTTTCCGCTTCAACTAACACAGTGTGAACGCAAAACCATCTCACACCTAAATGCGAACATCCACGCAGCTTCGATCCGAAGAGCCACATGGATGTTCATTGCCACATTCCTGGAGAATTGCAGTTTAGCTTATTTTTTCTAGAATCATTTTCTTCGCAGCTTCAGCGGCAGTCGAAGCATCCGGCGCGTAGCAATCGGCACCAATCTCTTTGGCAAAATTATTGTTAAGTGGCGCACCACCAACCATAACTATGTATTTGTTTCTTAGATTTCTGTTTTCCAGGTCACTGAGTACATCTTTCATATTGCCCATAGTCGATGTCAATAGTGCTGACATTGCAATAACATCCGCGCCATACTCTTCAGCTTTGTCTCCAAATACTTCAGGTGCGACGTCAATTCCAATATCGATGACCTCCAGGCCAGCGCCTTTCATCATCATAATTACAAGATTCTTTCCAATGTCATGCAAGTCTCCCTGAACTGTGCCCACCACCACTTTGCCTATTGGCTTTACACCTGATTCCGCAAGCAATGGTTCGAGCACCTTCATCCCAACATTCATGGCTCGCGCTGCAACCAATACTTCAGGTACGTAAACATCATTGTTTTTGAACTTGACGCCAATGACGTTCATACCTGCCAGCAATCCATCATTCAAAATTTCACTTGCCGTCAATTTCTCTGCTACAGCTTGTGAAACCAGTTCCTGAACCTTTTTAGCATTTCCCTTTTGAACCATTTCAGAAATATTTTCCAACAACATGTCCTTCACTCCCCTAAAGTCTTTTTTATTTAAGTACGCATGGCCTCAGCGACATGATCAAACCGGAAGCCGAATAGCATCAGACCGAGGCTCCACCTTGATTATTGTCAGCTTATTATATTGTCTGAATTTTCATCTATTTGTTCACACTGTATCAAATCTCGTCAAATCTGTTTTGCATTATTTTTTAATTTATCACAATAATATTTGATGTTTTTAAATTCTTACATTATTTTTCCGTGCCTCAAGCGATATTTTCCGGGTGAGGTACCGGTATTTTTTTTGAATACCCTCGAGAAATAACTTTGATCTTCATACCCCACCAGCTCACTTATTTCAACAATCGTAAATTCATTCTCCAAAAGCAATTTTTTCGCCTGTTCGATTCGCAAGTGATTGAGGTAGGCGTTGAAACTCACCTTCAATTCAGATTTGAAAATCGTGGAAAAATATGACGAACTATGGTTTACATAGGCAGCGACCTCTTCCAGAGTAATCTTCTTTTGAAAATTCTTTTGCAGAAAATCAACTGCTTTCAATATGACTTGAGGATGCTTAAGATCATTCTGATCAAAAACTTGTTCAATAAAATGAAGCATGATATGAAATAGCCAAGCGGACAACTCTGCGACAGTTTTGAAGTCATTGATTTGACTCAGATATTTATATTTTAAACCGAATATTTTTTCAAGCCCGGCACCGCCTTCCAAAGCAGCCCTTGATAATAGGACCACCAGCTCAAGCACTCGGCCTTTAGCAATTTCAAAATCGTGATTTGAATAGGACGCAATATACAGCAGAATCTCATCCAAAAGACGCTGTGCCTGGACTTTATTGCCAGATGAAATGAAGGCGAGAAGCTGACGTTCTTTTTCAATAGGGTAAGCTTCCGCTTCTTCTCCCCCACCCATCGTATTGAGATATTTGAGGTATTTTGAAATATCTCGGCCAAGTGCAGTTTCGTCTTTTACATAATGGACCTGATCCATTCCGTTTATAGAAACGCAGACAGCGGACAACATATGACTGAGCGCTGTAACGCGTTCAGCCGGAATCTGAGGAATATGCTGAATCCCATTGTTTATAAGTGGGATTTGTTTGCTTTTTATTAGAAATTTATCTATTAACTCCTCAAAAACAAATTCCTCATGGCTGTTCAACAAAACCGGTCCACCGACGACCACTGCAAACAGTCCCCCTTCACTATAAACGGGAGAAGCAAAATTCACTAGTCCCACAGGGCAGTAAAAGACATATTCGCCGTCAAATCTTTCAGACTGCCGCCCGCTATATAACAGCGACTTTCCGCATTCAACATTAATCTGGGTGATTTCAGACAAAATCTCGCAAAGATTACATGCAGGACTTATTGACTGTTCCGATTCATCCAAAAAAATCGCTCGGCACCCAACGCCCGTCGCCATTGAAAATTGTCTGGTTTTCTCAGTCAATACCTGTTTACACTTCAGCGCTGCTATTGAACTCCCCATAATCTTCCTCCTGACAAACTATTCAAAGCGTTCACCGTTTGATTATTTCGAATCATTTATGTATTCCGAAAATTTTTAACATTATTTATCACTTTTTAAAAGATGGATTGCCGGCGTATCAGTAAAATGGGCTTAACCTGTTATAGCACTCCAGGCAGTCAGAAAGTTATCGCTTAAAGTCATCGACATGACATAACAGACTATTATTGGAAAAATCGAGGAGGACTGACATGATCATTATTGGAGAAAAAATCAATAGTACTTTAAAAGCCATTCGCCCTGCCATGGAATCTCGCGATCATTCAACCATTCAGGAACTTGCCATACGCCAGAGAGATGCGGGCGCCGCCTATATTGACGTAAACGCCGGCATGTTCCACAACAATGAACCAGAAGTTCTGAAATGGCTGATTCATACAATACAGGAAGTCTGTGATACTCCATTTTCAATTGATTCTCCAAGCGCAAACGGTATTTTATCAGGTCTGAAAGCAAATCGAAATTCGAAACCCATTATTAATTCAATCACTGGGGAAAAGGACAGATTTAATACCATCCTGCCGCTCGTGGCTGAATATAAAACAGGTGTTGTGGCATTATGCATGGACGATCGTGGAATGCCGGAAACTGTTCACGAGCGATTCGAGGTTGCAGAAACCCTGATTAAAAATTTGACCAGAGAAGGCATTCCGCTGGATGATATCTACATTGATCCACTTGTCAGACCAATCGGAACCGGTTCTCATTATGGGATGCTTGCTATTGAAACGATCCGAAATGTAAAGAACGCCTATCCCGAAGTACATATTGCCTGCGGTCTGAGTAACGTATCGTTTGGTATTCCTGCTCGAAAAATAATGAATCAAACCTTTCTGGTCGCTGCAATGGCAGCCGGTATGGATGGCGCTATTTTGGATCCGCTTGACAAAAAACTCATGGCTTATTTGTACGCAACTGAAGCTCTTCTCGGTAGAGATGAGTACTGCCTGAATTACCTCGATAAATTCCGCCAGGGTGAACTCGAATTCTAGCCGTCAATTTCATTGATTATGCAAAAGGATTCGCTAGCGAAACCCGGCCAAGTTATTCCGAGTGATCTTTACTTCTTAGGTCGAAAGGACTGATATCCGAAATGCTGCATCATATTGAAAATAGAATCTATCATGTTGAAATTCTTCCGCCTAAACAGGATACCGAAAAACTAACAGCAGATCTTGCCCTTTTCGCGGATAAATACAACAAAGCCTTAGAAATTGGTTCATGCATCTGTCTGACGGACAACGCTATGGGGAATTTGGCGTTTCAAGGCACTGAAGTCATAGAAGAACTTGAGCTGCCGGTAAAATCTGATCAAGTCATGATCCATCTGAACACTTTTCATACCCTCGAAGACTTGAAAAATATTTTGAATAAATGTAAAGCCTTAGGTATCAAATATCTTTTAGTCATCAGTGGTGACGGTTCTGACCGACTTCCAAAATTACAAGCCGCAGATCTCAATTTAACTGACACCACAACGGTAACTTCTGTGGAATTGCTAAGCTACATTCACCGTGAATATCCAAATGAGTTTATATTGGGCGTTGCTTTCAATCCCTATGAACCTGCTGAGCATGAATTTCATAAATTGGAAAGGAAATTGAAAGCTGGTGCAGCATTTATTGTGACCCAACCTGTGATCGAATCAAATGAAATTATTAATCAATTATTGAATCTTTATCCTGCCATTCCGGTTGTTATTGAAGCCTGGATGAGCAAGAAGCTGCATCTTCTATCTGAAGCTGTAGGTTACGAGATCCCGGAAAATACTGAGTTTGATCCCATTGAAACTTTGAAAATGCTGCATAAAATTTATCCGAACTGCGGCGTCTACCTTTCTCTTCTTAGCTTTAAAACTCAGTTTGATCTGCTCAGCGAAACATGGATCTGATGCACGAGGAGGAATACCAATGAAAATAGTGGTCTGCATTAAACAGGTTCCTGCAACCAACGAAGCCAAAATTGATCCTGAAACCAAACGAATTTTACGCGAAGATGTTAAAGCTATATTAAATCCATTTGACCATTACGCCATAGAAGAAGCGATCCGACTGAGAAATAAATTCGGCGGCGAAGTCATTGCGCTTTCGATGGGTCCGGACAAAGCGGTGCGCGTGCTTCGCGAAGCTATTTCAATGGGGGCGGATCACGCTGTTCTTCTTAACGACAGAGCATTTGGGGGTTCAGATACTTGGGCGACCAGTTATGCACTGGCAAAAGCCATTAAGAAAATTGGTCAAGTAGATTTAGTGCTTTGCGGCAAACAGGCAATCGACGGTGACACTGCACAAGTAGGACCCGGTATTTCTGCTCATCTGAATTGGATGCAAGCTACCTACGTTATGGAAATTAATATTTTAAGCCCGCATCAAATGAGGGTAAAACGAATGAATGAAATGGGTTATGATATATGCCTTCTTGAAACACCTGCCGTTCTGTCGGTAGTCAAGGGCATCAATACGCCGCGAGTTCCGACACTCAAAGGCAGAATTGCATCCGACCGCTATGAGGTTCCGGTTTGGACTCCGGCTGATCTGGATGCAAATATTGATAATCTGGGACTAAATGGTTCTCCTACTCGCGTTGTTAAAACACAACCCCCAGCACCAAGAGAAAATATTACAAAAATAATTGAAGGTGCCCCTCAGATCTGCGCACAGTCTCTAATTAATGAATTACGCCTTCGCAATTTATTGTGATCGGAGGATCCCCTAATGAGAATTAACGAAACAGATAAACTTGACTTCAGAAATGTCTGGGTAGTTGCCGACTTACTCGTCGGGAAAATTCAATCTGTCACCCATGAATTAATTGGTTCAGCTAGAAATTTGGCGGATCTTCGCGGCTCCGAAGTTTGGGTCATTGTCATGGGTGATGCCGTGTCCATTGAAGCATCATCATTATTCGCATACGGCGCGGATTGTGTCGTTGCAATTGATGATCCTCTCCTAAAAAACTTTGTCGACGAACTGGAAGCTAATCTGCTGACACGACTAATCCAAAAGTATAAGCCCGAAATTGTACTGTGTGCTGCTACCGCCAGAGGCCGTGCCTTGATTCCACGCGTCTCGGTTATGACCGATTGTGGTTTGACTGCAGATTGTACGGAATTGAGCATCGATCCCGAAAACGGTGACTTGCTCCAGACCCGTCCTGCTTTCGGAGGCAATATTCTGGCTACGATCCGAAGCTCCAACCATAGGCCCCAGATGGCAAGCGTTCGTCCTCGAGTCATGATCTCACCAGAACCTGACTTTAGCCGAACAGGTAATGTAATCATAGAATCTATTCAAGAATCTGATCTCTGCAACATCAAACAAGTTGTCGAAGTTGTTCAAGATTTAGAATATTCTGTGAATATTGCAGATGCAAATATCATTATCGCGGGTGGCAGGGGCATGAAAGGCGCTGAAGGTTTTGAACTGTTGAAGCAGATGAATGAATACTTTGGTGGCGCAGTTGGTGCAAGCCGCGCTGCAGTTGACGCCGGGTGGATTCCCTATTCTCACCAGGTAGGTCAAACCGGCCAAACAGTACAAACAAGTGTCTATATTGCTTGTGGCATATCAGGTCAGATCCAGCATCTGGTGGGCATGCAGTCATGCGACCTGATTATTGCCATCGATAAAAATCCAAATACACCCATGATGCAAATGGCTGATATTGCTGTTGTTGGAGATATTTTTGAGATCGTTCCGGAAATCATCCATGAACTTCGTTCCGCACAGCCCTAATCAAAGATTCCAGACAAAGAAATTTGCATGTCGTCCGGCATAACTTGTCAGTCGTTCTGATCCGGACAAGGCATAGCCGAGCTAAAACGAATCCCTCCCCCCTTTCTTATAATTATTTTTACAACAAAATTTGTTGTCACCTCATTAATAGCACTTTCATCTATGGGGTGTTTTCTTTTGTGAAGAAAATGAATAATCACGAGTTAAGTTCGGTTTCCTTATTTCTCCAAACAGCTGCCAATCATCAAAATATCAGCATCTTATATATTTTTAATTCACCTGAACTCTTCCCACAGCCTATTGCCATGTTTAAATTATTCCCGGTCAATATTTCCATTTATGCTTCTTCTGAACTGAGTAGGTGTCATACCGACTCTCGACTTGAATGATGCAATAAAAATAGAAGGATTGTTGTAGCCGCATGCCGCTGAAATATTCCTGATACTCATACCTGAGTTAAGAAGCAGCCTCTTGGCGTTGCTGATCCTTTGAGTAATCAAATACTCATAAGGTGAAATTCCATATTGTTTCTGAAACTGCCTGGTAAAATAGAAAACACTTAACCCAACCTCACTGGCAACCTCAGTTATAGATAGCTGCTTCTCGAAATTTTGTCTTAAATACGCTTCAGCAGATGCAACAGCAAGATCTGCAGACTTTGTCCGAGCCGATCCGTTCTCCGAAAGCATTGCCAAAAGTCTATGAATCGAAACTGATAACATATGTTCCAATGAACTCTCGCTTCTGAGCAATCCCATTAAGAATTTAAATTCCTGTTCAATTAATGTTGGGTCTTTGATTACAATGGGCTCACCGTATTCTTTCGCCAGCAGTTCACTATACGCAAAAACCGAATTGCCTCGAAAGTGAACCCATTTAAATGTTATTGACTCTTTGGATGAATATTTGTGAGGCTTTCTGCAGTCTAAAAAAACACATTCACCACGACCGACACTAATAACTTTTTCACCTTGTTCGACTTGTAACTCTCCTTTTTCTATGTACATCAATAAAAGACTATCCAGATAATCTCTTTCAATTTTGTAATCGCTGATCCCAAAATATTCACCCGCAAGCTCAACATAATAAAGATGTTCCTTTGCAAACGCAGAGGGATTCAATGAGAAAACACTGGTTGTCATATTTTTCTCCATAAGACCTCCAAATCGAACACGTCTTTACGTCATTATACAGCAAGATATATGAATTAAAAAGTATATTTTATTTGCAATAACAAAAATCACATTGAAAACCCTTCAATTTTCTCAAATAAGAGAGCTAAAAAACAAATTTATATTTTTATGAAAAAGCAAGATTTATATATTCAAGCATATTTTGATTATAGATTTGACAATTAATGAATGTTAGAATATTTATAATATTCAAAATACAATTTAATAATCGAGGGTGATCGTACAGTGTCAACTTTAAGAGAACGAAATTTAAGACGTCTTCAAGAAAGTATTGCGGGTAAGAAATCTGATGGTCATGCTGTTTTTCATTTTTATACTTTTCCTTTTTTTCAATCTGTAACAGGCGTTAACCTTGATGACTATTTTCACAAACCAGAAGTGACACTGCAGTGCCAGTATGAAGCCTTGGAATTGTTGGACGGGATCGGCAACCTGGTGCCTGACATGGGTTCCGTCGCAGAAGCCAGTGGTTTGGGAAGTATTGTCTTATTTGATAAAAAAGGCTTTATCTCTGCACATCCTAACCCCAAAATTGCAGAGGCATTTGATGCCAGCGACTTAGATTGGCTGGAACCCGCAGATCCGTATGGTGACAATTACATGGCAAAAGCATTGACAACACTCCAATATATGGTAGATCACTGTCCGGAAGGTTATCGAGTGAATCCCCATCCGCTTATGGGCCCTTTTACCGTAGGTGCAATGTTGAGAGGAATCAGCGACTTTTGCGCGGATACAATTTCTGAACCTGATTTAGTGAACAAAATTCTTGATGTCGTCGTTGAGACACAAATAAGATTCTTAAAAGCGCAGGAAAAGATTCTTGGTACACTTCATCATGTTTTAGTCGCGGATGATCTATCTGCTTTTCTGAATGAGCAATCCTTCAGAGAAATAATTTTGCCTAGATACGAACAAATATTTAAAGAGTTTCCCAACACCCAAAGATGGCTGCACAATGATTCAACTGCGCGCCACGTCGCAACCGCAATCGCTGATTCTGGCATGGTTGCCTGGCAATACCTTCCGGATATCGCTCCGCAGGATGCACTTGAGCTGACCAGAGGAGAAGTTACTCTGCTGGGCGGTTTGAGTCCACTGGATCTGCAAAAATGGACAGCAGAGGAAACCTACGAAAAATGCATCGAAACATTAAAATCATTCGACGGCAATAACCGCTGTGTTCTGGCAGCCGGAGGTTCCATCAATCAGGTGCCAATAGAGAATCTCAAAGCTATGTTCAAAGCTGCTGACGACTATAAAATTGACTGAAGTAAGTTAACTGAAACACAATGCGGCACACCTAAATCCAAATGAATACAAGTCACTTTCTTAAACCAGTGATGCGCTATTACCTCAGAGTCGATGCGGCAATGCATCAAAATCGTCGCAAACTGTACCGATGCCATGCCCCGCCTAAGGCCTCACAACATTTTACATACTCAGCGCTGAATAATTTGTTGAAAAATGATCACGCGTAAACTTAATTTCAGCACCTCCTGTAAAGTTGCTCCAGCAGGCCCCATGCGAGCACTCTGCAGGAGGTTTCTTTATTCCACGTCAGTAAGCATCCGAACGAAACCGAATGCAGCCGGATCTTCTTCCGCTATTAATAAACCGTGAACAACGCGACTTTATGAATCCAATTATAATAAAAAACAGCACCCTCATTTTTGTTCCCTGCTTTGGCATGCATATTGCATTATATAAAGTCATCAGCCCTAGGTACGCACCCCATCTGCGAATGCCCAGCCCGACCGACCGCCTGCAAGTCTCAAATACATCCCCTTCTGTTTACAACTGAATATTTCAGCTTTTTTCGAGTTGCATCACCTAAGGCAGTGTCAAGCGCTATGGTCTGCAACCTGGGTTTATTGGAGAAATCCATAAGCCTCCCACTATCGGAAAGATCAGAGCCTGACTATCCAATCAACTTCAATGATGATTCTCTTATGAGATTATTTGAAGTTATGGTTCTTTACGGTGCTCACTTTCTGGGCACCTATTTTTTTTGAGGAGGTAGATCTCGATACCAAAACTGCAGCCATTTAATGCAATCGCTATTCAACAACAAATAATTTGAAGCTGTTTCCTGTTCTTTTACAACGAAATGGAGGATGCAAAATGAAAGCAGTTCAGTTCACCGGTCCAGAAAATATGACATATGTTGACGTTCCAGATCCCATCATTAGCGAAAGTGAAGTTCTCATAAAAATAATGGCTGTTGGAATCTGCGGCACAGATCTTGAGCTCTTCAGCGGCGAAATGCCTTATATAAGAAACGGGTTCACTACCTATCCTCTTATCCCTGGGCATGAATGGTCAGGTCAAATAGTTGAGGTTGGAAGCAAAGTTCCCAATTTCAAGGTCGGGGACCGAGTAACCGGTGATGTGAGCATTGGCTGCGGCAGTTGCAGCATGTGCATGAGCGGACGGTTTAACCTATGTCCGAACAGAAAAGTTGTAGGCTCTTACAGAAACTACAACGGTGCTTTTGCAGAGTACATCAAATTGCCTTACAGACATGTTTACTTATTGCCGGATACATTGAGTTATGAAGAGGCCGCACTCATAGAGCCTGCAGCCACCGCCGCCTATGGTGTGATGAAAGCAGGTATTGGTTTGGGAGATTCCGTATTGGTGATCGGAGACGGTCCGATAGGATTACTATCCGTCCAGACTGCTTCACTATCTGGTGCGAGCAGGATTTATTTGATGGGCAGTTGGGACGAAAAACTGAAATTGGGATCTAAAATGGGTGCGGATTTTACTATTAATTATCGAAATGATAATATCGTAGAAACCATACAAGAGATGACACAATTTAAAGGCATCGACGTGGTTATTGAAACCTCAGGCAGCACAAAAGCCTTCAATCAATCCTTGAAGCTGCTAAAGCCGGGTGGGAAGATTATTCTGTTGAGCATTTATTCAAGCTCTGAATTCATGGCAGAAATTAACAGCATTGTATCGAAGGATGCAGAAGTGATTGGCGTATTGGCAAGCTGCAATTCTTTCAAGCCAACAATTGAATTGCTGGCGGCCGGAAAAATCAATGTGCTGCCACTCATCACCCACAAATATCCATTGAGCAGAGCCTCTGAAGCTATAAACATGATGCGGACGAAGAAAGATTTCAGAATAAAAGTACTGTTGTTCCCCTAAGCTTCTAAGTGCGCGCTTTGACTTTTACAATGACGGGAGTGATAGAAGTGAGTGAAGCCTATCAAAAAATTATGGCTGCAAAATTGAAAAAAGACGAAATTGCAATTCTATGGCTAGGTCAGGCAGGATTTCTTATCAAAGATGATAACAGCACAATTGTCGCCATAGATCCCTACCTTTCTGACTGTGGAGAAAGGTTAAAAGGATTCGTCAGGTGCTCACCCAAATCGATTACCGCTGACGAATTAAAGCCTGATTTATACGTTACAACACATCTGCATTTTGATCACTTTGACTACGATACCCTGCCAATAGTCGCCAGCCACAGTGATTCAATTTTCCTCGGACCCGAATCCTGCTGCCTGAAATTCGCCGAATACAATTTGGAGCCCGCCCGAATAATGCAATTGAATCTTCAAAAAGAAATTGAATACAAAAACATAAAAATTACCGCAGTCTTTGCAGATCACGGCAGCTTGTCCCCAGATGCGATTGGAATTTTAATGAATTTTAATGGCATTATTCTTTATTTTTCAGGCGACACCGCCTATAGGCCGGAACAATTAACCTGGCTTGCAGACAACCCACCCGACATTTCATTTCTATCTATCAATGGTAAATTTGGTAACCTGAATGCCTCCGAAGGCGCTCGACTCGCACATGATATAAAGACCAAAAACGCCGTGCCATGCCATTACGGTACATTCAGTGAACATGGCGGAGATCCATTGAGTTTCGCCGCTGAAATGAGCTTACTCGCCCCAGACTGCCAGGTCATTTGCATGGAGCAAAGCGAACTGCTTCTATTCCATAAATGATGAAATTAAGAACCAAACAAGCAAAGAGCGCTTGCCTATTCGCTTAAGGCAGCGCTCTTTGCTTGGCAAGTTGTGTGAAATTTTATTCAGCCTCAGGTCAAAATCCTGAGTTTCTCTATCCTGTTTTTCTCAATACTCTCTACGACAAACTCAACATTGGCGTGCTCGATGCGCTCTCCTACTTCAGGCAGTCTGCCAAATTCACCTATAATAAAACCGCCTATGGAATCAAAATCCTCGGTCTCAATGCGAAGTCCAAGCATTTCATTGACCACATCAATCTTTGTTGAACCGTCCACAATATACTCATCTTCCTGGATCACTTCTATGGAAACCTCGTGGTCGTCATATTCATCCTGGATATCGCCCACGATCTCTTCGACAAGGTCTTCCAGCGTGACCATACCCGCCGTCCCGCCATATTCATCCAGGACTATGGCAATGGCGGCGCGTTTCGACCTCATCTCAGCGAAAAGTTCGCTGGTCATCTTGAATTCGTATGTGAAATAAGGTTCCCTGATAAAATCCTCTATCTTGAACGCATTCTGGAGCGGCTCATAAAATATCAGATCTTTGACATTTAAAAGGCCAATGATATTATCCGGCGTCTCGTCATAAACAGGGATTCTCGAAAACCTTTCGCTTTTGAAAATATCTACAATTTCCTTAAATTCCGTACTCTTCTCAACCATAACCATGTCCGTACGCGGGGTCATGACATCTCCAACCTGAGAGTCACCAAACTCAAATACGTTGTAAATCATTTTCTTTTCATCGACCTCAAGCACACCTTCTTCATGGCTGACCGTCACCATGGTCTTGAGCTCTTCCTCTGTAATGAACGGCCGGTCTTTGTCAGGGCTTCCGCCCATCATCTTGATCAAAAGTCCGGTCACAAACATTATGGCTGTCAGAACCGGCGTCAGAAGCACCATGAGAATGGAAATAGGTGCAGCGACTTTAAGCGCGATTTGTTCGGAGCGCTCCGAAGCGATCGACTTTGGCGTAATTTCACCGAAGATCAAAACGAGCAGCGTCATGACCCCCGTCGAGATCCCAATCCCTTTGACAGGGCCAAAAAGCGTTATGGCTATTGAAGTAGCCAATGCAGATGAGGCTATGTTGACTATGTTATTGCCGACCAGTATGGCACCCAGCATATGACTTGGAGATTTTAAAAGTCGGGAAACACGTTCCGCGCCTTTTACATTTTCTTCCAACATATGTCTGAGTCTGATTTTGCTGAGTGACATCAGCGCCGTCTCCGAGGCAGAGAAAAATGCCGACATCATTAAAAGTACAATCAGTAAAATACTCTGCCATAAGTCACTAGGTTCCAATTCAATCACACTCCAAAATTTTGTTAGTTGCTTAAATTGCATTATAGCATAATTTAGGTTTTTTTCAAAAAAAGAGTCCTAAATCACAAGAGATTCAGGACCCTAAGTCAGCATATTAAGCTTTCTACATAAGGACTTATTATTTAAAGGCTTCTTCCTTTAAAATTGCCGCTTTGTCCGTACGCTCCCAAGGAATGTCGAGATCCGTCCGGCCAAAGTGACCATAGGCCGCTACCTGACGGAAGATTGGACGTCTCAGATCGAGATCTCGAATGATGGCTGCCGGACGCAAGTCAAAGTGCTTGTTAACCAGTTCAAGAATCTTTTCCTCAGCCACCTTGCCGGTTCCAAAGGTCTCAACAAGTACAGAGACCGGCCTTGCGACACCAATGGCATACGCGAGTTCAATTTCACACTTGTCTGCAAGTCCAGCTGCTACGATGTTTTTGGCAACATAGCGTGCAGCATAAGTCGCAGAGCGGTCAACTTTTGTAGGATCCTTGCCGGAGAATGCGCCGCCGCCGTGACGTGAATACCCGCCGTAGGTGTCTACAATGATCTTTCTTCCCGTTAAACCGGAATCGCCCTGAGGTCCGCCCACGACAAAACGTCCAGTCGGATTGATGTAGTATTTGGTCTCTTCGTCAAGCAGCGCTTCAGGCACGACATGGCCAATAACATACTGCTTCAGGTCCGTCTCAATCTGTTCTCTGTCAACATCCGGACTGTGCTGGGTCGAAATGACAATGGTATCAATCCGAACCGGCGTATCCCCATGGTACTCAACCGTCACCTGAGTTTTTCCATCCGGACGGAGATAGTCGAGAACACCCTTTTTACGGACCTCAGTCAATCTCCGCGCCAGCTTGTGAGCCAACGAAATAGGGAGCGGCATCAACTCAGGGGTTTCGTTGCAGGCATAACCAAACATTAATCCCTGGTCTCCCGCACCAATCGCTTCGATCTCGTCAGTCATTTGGCCGCTGCGATGCTCCAGCGCATCATCCACGCCCATGGCAATGTCCGCGGACTGCTCGTCAATAGAAGTGATCACCGCGCAAGTGTCCGCGTCAAAACCGTACTTCGCGCGTGTGTAACCAATGTCCTTGATAATGTCCCGTACCGTCTTCGGAATGTCGACATAGCAGCTCGTCGTAATTTCGCCCATAACAAGCACGAGACCTGTCGTTACAGCAGTTTCACATGCGACGCGCGCTTTTGGGTCGTTGGCGAGAATGGCGTCAAGAATGCCGTCAGAAATCTGGTCGCAGATCTTATCCGGATGTCCTTCTGTAACACTCTCAGAAGTAAAGAGTCTTTTTTTCACTTTTTCATGCCTCCTGAATTTCATCAATTTGTGTAATGTCTCATGCAGGACCCCAAAAGGCCTCTGCCGATGGTCTCAGTTCCGCAGTACAAGTCAGAACCGCCGCCGCGCAAATAAAAAAAGCCCCTTCAGAAAAGAAGAGGCACTTCAGACTACTTAAGCACACCTCATCTCTCAGCCGTCCAAGTCGCGACTGTAGGATTTAGCACCTTTTTACTCAACAAGCTGAAGGTCTGCATATACAATGCATACTTTCACCGTTCGTACCGGTTGCCGGGTTTCATTGGGCCTATTCCCTCCACCACTCTCAATAAGGATTCAATTATTTGTTTTTGACCATTGAAATTATAGCACAGGCATTATAGGATAGCAACCTATTTTTTTAACCCCTATCTTTGTAACCATTTCGTAAGGTCACTGTAATAGGCCACTCCGGGAAATTTAGTATAATTGGATTGGGAAGGTGATTCTATGCAACCACAATTTATCCGCATTGGGCGAAAATTTGCTACAGCCGCCCTTGCTCTGTCACTTATCACCTCGTCAGCCTTTGCTGACTATCAGCTTTATTATCAGAACAAAACAACCGAAACCATTACGAACGGTGTGCAGTACGAGAAGCTTCTGCGTCTGACGGATGGAGGCTGGGTCAACGTCAATGTCCTGAAGGTCGATCTGCAAAACCCAACTCTCAAAGTTAAACCTATTTATCCGACACTTTTGTCCGCAAAAGCCAGTTTATCGAACATCTCAAAATCCTATGACAATCTCATTGGCTCTGTCAACGCTGACTTTTTTGATCCTGCCACGAGCTCGACCCTTGGTCCTATCGTGGACGAAGGCACCTTGATTACAACGCCGAATGGCGATACACGTTTTGCCGCGCTCAATATAACGGATTATGGTGTACCGTTCATTGACCACTGGGCTGACTATGAGATGAGCCTTTCAAATGGCAGCTACACCATGTCACTGAATTACATCAACAAGCCATACCTCAACTACGACCGCGCCATACTCTTCGATTCAAACTGGGCGGCAAAGTCCTTCGGCAAGACAGCGAATGTCGCCATTCTGGAAATGTACGTCGAAAACGGTATTGTCAGAGGCTTCCAAGAGAATGGTAACCCTTATCCGCTCACGGAAAATGCTTTTGTCGTCGCTGCTGTAGGCTCCAAAATCAAAGAGATGCGCGACAATTTCCACGTCGGTGACACAGTTGAGCTCGACTACAGCGATTCATTGAAAAGTATCGATTTTACCATAGGCGGTGGTTCCGTCATGGTGAAGGACGGAAAACCCGTCAGCACCTATACATTGAATATCGCCGGTCAACATCCAAGAACTGCTGCCGGCATCACAAAGGATAAACAACAGTTGATCCTGCTCACAGTTGACGGCCGAACCAATAATTTCAGAGGACTGACCCAACCCGAACTCTCACAGCTCCTGATTGAGCTTGGCGCCTATGACGCTATCAACTTTGACGGCGGCGGTTCAACAACTATGGTCGTTCGTCCAATTGGCTCCACCGACCTCGATGTGGTCAATACCCCTTCTGACGGCGCGGAGCGAAGAGTACACAACGGCATTGGTGTGATCAGCACTGCTGAAGGCGGCACGTTGGATCTGATTATTTTGGAAGCCGCTCAGTCCGGTATTTTTGTCAATGCCCCGCTCGAGCTGACTTTGAAAGGCATTGACGCCAACCGAAGCCCTGTCGAGATCGATCCGGCGCAGATCAGTTGGTCGGCTGCAGGCGTCAGCGGCAGCTTTACCGAAAACGGCTTTGTACCTTCTACTTCAGGTAAAGGCGTCATCACAGCAAGTTACGGCGGGCTGACTGCTTCAAAGACCATTGAGGTCTATAAAGACGCGGTGGATCTAATCATAAAGCCCTCTTCTCTCCAATTGAAACTTGGGGAAACCGGAAGCTTCAAATTGTTCGCCCTTGATGCGACCGGGCATCAAGCCGAACTTCCAACGAATTTCGCGACTTGGACCATTCCGGATCAATTGATCGCATTGAATTCTGACGGCAGTTTCACAGCGGGAGTCAATCCCGGCAAGGGCGTGATTTCCGCCGAATACAATGGTATCAAAAAGCATTTGCCAATTGCGGTCGGAGAGTCACATACGGTCTTATTTGACTTTGAGCAGCCATCGGCAACTTTCCTGGGGTATCCTCAAGAGGTGACAGGAAGTTTTGTACCGCTTAAATTCAGTCCTAACGGCTCTATGGGCGGGCGGCTGATCTTCGACTTCACGAAGACGGAAGCGACAAGAGCAGCTTATATCATGCTGGGCGAAACCGGCGTCACCCTTCCTGAAGTCCCTGACAAGCTCGGTTTGTGGGTCTTTGGCAACTATGGCTACGAGCATATGCTTAAGGCGAAATTGGTGGACGCAGACGGCAAGGCAGTCAATATTGAATTCGCACCAAGCATCAACTGGGAAGGCTGGAAGTTCGTTGAAGCAGCTTATCCCAACGACTTAAAAGCACCTGTCAAAGTGGAGCGCATCTATGTGGCTGAGGATAATCCGGCCAGAAAAGACCGCGGTGTTATCGTTATTGACCAACTGGTATCAATTAAGAAGAACGCCCTGCAGGTCAATCTCCCGGATGATGTGACCAAGCTGCCGAAACTCGAGTCACAAAAGATCAATACAAGCGGCGGCACAACACTTCTTGTCTATGGTGGGTTTGAAGCCGGCACACGTCTGAACGGCATTGCCGGTTCTACGACAAATACGACCTATCTCAATTACGTCAACGCAGCGACACAGCTTAACAGGTCCTCGAAAACATATTTTGCAGGCCCAATCGATGCTATGCTCGGCAACCTCATGGGTACCGAAGTTGTGGCTTCCGGCTACAGCGAATTCATCTCAGATCAGGTTGCCGTAGTCACCTTAAATGTTAAAAACAAGTCGATCATCAAATCAAACGCCAAGCAGTGGCAGTCCTTCCTGACACGCACAAACGCCATGATCGCAGGAAGCGGCGAAAAATCCCTCATGATCGTCACCAACTCTACCCTTGAGTTCTCAGATAAACTCGAAGAAACTCTCTTCTACGAAAAACTCGAGCAGCTGTACAACAAGGGGATTCGAACGACGATCTTCAGCGGCGGGGCTTCCAAAGATCCAGACCTTCGTCTGACGCGTTATGCCAGCGTTGTCGACGTCCAGTCGCTGACGCCTTCCAGCACCTTTGATCTGAAAACGGGTGCCAAAGCAGTCGCCGTCAACCTGAAGGATGGCGCGATCACTTATCAGCTCAGGACCGTTTCATTAAAGAAATAAGCATTCAAAAAACACAGCCGTGAAATTGGCGATTCTCCAATTTCACGGCTGTATACTTTTTTTGTTAACACTTTGCTTAAGCTGCGAGCAGCGCAACGAACAATGGAATGGTCGCGATTGACAGAAGTGTCGAAATAAAGATCGCACGACTCGCAAGTTGATAATCACTGCCGTACTGAGCCGCTATAACGGCTGAATTAGCCGCAGCGGGCATGGCAGATATAACGACAGGGACCCCGAGCAGAAGGCCATCAAAGCCCAAGGTCGTAAGTACCAGATAGACGCAGACGGGCATGATCAGCAGACGCAGAACGGAAAAAGCGTAGACCTTCCAGTCCATGGTCAACTGTTTAAAATCGCTGTCCGCCAAAATAAATCCAATGAACATCATAGACAGCGGTGTTGTCATGGAGCCCACCAAAGCCAGCGCATCAAAAATTGGAGCCGGCAGATCCACCGACAGCAGAAACAGGATAAAGCCGGTCACAATGGCAACCAGACTGGCATTGATATGAAACCTCTTCGAGTGAGAACCCGCTGAATCTGTATGGCGTTTCAACACATGTACGCCATGCGTCCACACCAGAAATGAGAACGGCAGGTTGTAGATCGCCGCATAAAAGACACCCTGAGAACCATAGATCAGATCTATGACCGGGTATCCCATGTACCCAAAATTCGAGAACAAAATTATATACTCATAGACATCCATGGCTTTACCGTCCACTTTCAGAAGCCAGGTCGCCGGTTTGACCATGAGAATGCCAAACACATAAACCGAGAGAGAGATGACGATAAAAATCGCGCTGCTCTTCAGAACAGAGGGAGAAAACTCCATATTCATGGAAGTGATCAAGAACGCCGGCAGCGTGACATTGAGGACCAGACTGCCCACTTCCCGAATCACGTCATCTGTGACGACTCTGAGCCGTTTGACGACTGCACCAATTACTATGAGCAAAAATATGACAAAGACTTGCTGCAGTACCATTGGCAACGCTCCTTAGTTGCAAACCTATAAAAGACCGGATCCTCAACCGGATTATAAGTATTCAAAAAAATCTGAAATGCCGCTATTGATAAAATCGTATAACAACGGCTGATCCGCAGAAAATTCGCCCACTTTGGACAGATAGTGGCTAAGGTGACCATCGGCAAAACGCTTTTCAATTGTATTCAGCGTTTCCTGGTCAAATGCCGCAACCAGCAATTGGTGGGACTCGGTTACAAAATAATTGGCAAAGACATCCCCATTCAAATAATAGATCCATTCTGACACGTGGGCATTATCATGATTGAATTCGGTGAAGAGATCCCCCGCCAGGTAACTGTTGGGCATGAGTTCGGGCATGGACGACTCAAACTCGGGCAAAAATGCCGGATCGAGTATGCTGTAGAGGGTGATGTATTCTGTCTTGCGCAGCATAAAGGACGCCTCCACCGGGGATACAGCCAACTGGTGCTTGAGCTCACAACTGCCAATCCACCGGTGTGGATGGTCCGGCAGATCGTTGTGAAAGACAAGATCGAAGATGCGGACAAAATAGCCATTTTCGTTTTCGATCAGCGCTTCACAGCGGAATTGTCCAGGGGCAGCCCCCTCTTTGACAATATTCTTAAGCAAGGTCGACTTTGGACCATCCAGACGCTCATCGAAGACGAGATCCCCAAGGTACAATATACCTTCTGCATCCTGACCGTGAAGCCTCATGAGGTAGTAGTGAAGATGCTCGCACTCCGAAGCCGGCGACGGGCCTAGACGTTCAAACAGCTGTATGGCTGCTTCTCTCCCCAGCCCGTTCTTCTCATAATCTTGCAGGATAAAGCTGTACTGAGGCAGAAAATCATAGATGGCGCTCGGAGACTCCGGATCCACCGCATGAGCCGTAGCAACAAGATATGCGAACTCTTCGTAGGTAACTGGTTTAAAGGCGCCACCCAGACCCCCCGTCATTTCCAGGACCCGCTGCTCAATGCGCTCTTTCTCCAGGGCATCAAACTCGTCATAGGCGTCAATGCCGTAATCTTCATAATCCAGATGCAAAAGCTGATACAAAGTTTGTGAACCATCAATCCGCCACCGGGCAACGACGCCTACAACACCCATCAGCCTCGTCGCCGTGGCTTGTGCGTCTATAAGCTCTGCGCGTTGTGAAAAAGGGCGGGAAAACCGCCCTTCGATTACTTTTCCCATATTCTTTCCTTTCATGCGGTTAGACGGCAGGCACTAAGCGGCTCTGCACCTCTTTGGCAACCGCGTCTGCCATGGTCTTCGCTTCCTCACCGGAAGCTGCCACAGACGAGACATAGATTTTAAGTTTTGGCTCTGTGCCCGATGGTCGAATGGCGAACCAAGTGCCGCCTTCGAGCTCATACTTGACAACATCTGACTTCGGAAGGCCGGTAGTGTCATTTTCAAAGTCAGTAATTTTTATAGTTTTGAGGCCGGCAACGACATCCATGCGGTCATTTCTGGCATTTGCCATGATCTGACCGATTTGCGCCATGCCGTCCTTGCCCTCGCGCTTGAGGTTTACAAGTGTCTCAAAGTGGTAACCATACTCTCTGTAGAGAGCGTCGAGGCGATCCAGCAAGGATTGCTTGCGTTTATAATAGTACATCAGCATTTCTATGATCCAGACCGTAGAAATGACCGCGTCCTTGTCTCTGACATCTGTTCCGATCAGATAGCCATAGCTTTCTTCATACCCAAAGAGGAACGTTTTGGAGCCGTCTTCATACTCTCGGATTTTTTCTCCAATAAACTTGAAACCTGTCAGGGTGCTGACCACTTCAATGCCGTGTTTCTTCGCTATAGCTGCGCCAAAGTCCGAGGTGACGATTGTATCCAGGACAACCGGATTCTTTGGAAACTCGCGCAATTGAGAGATCATGTAATCCAGGAGCAAACCGCCCGTCTGATTGCCTGTCAGTTTAATGTAACGACCCAGGTCATCCCTGACAACGACGCCCACTCGGTCGCAGTCCGGGTCCGTGGCAATAGCCGCTGAAGCGCCATGCAGTTCGGCGTAAGCTACCGCGCGCTCGTAAGCTTCCATCTCTTCCGGATTTGGCAGCTTAATGGTGGTGAAATCGCTGTCTTCCTCCATCTGCTCCAGGACAGGAATCAAACCTTTAAAATTGAGTGCCTCCAGCGCTTTTACGACCGGCCGGCCTCCGGTACCATGAAGCGGTGTGAACACCACTTTAAAGCCTTCAGGAGGATTACTGAACATTGAAGGTGTGCAGGTTTTTGATACGACGCCTTCAATGTATGCCTGATCCACGGAGTCCGGCACGATTTCAAGAAGTCCTTTTGCCTTGGCAGCAGCTTCTTCCATATATGAGACATCTTCAAAAGATTGGACTGCCACAACTTCCTCAATGACTTTGTCCGCCTCTTCAGGCACGAGCTGACAGCCATCTTCCCCATAGACTTTATAGCCATTGTACTCCGGTGGATTGTGGCTGGCGGTGATGACTATGCCCGCGGATGCGTTGAGAAACCGAACAGCGAAGGAAAGCTCCGGCGTTGTTCGTACACTTTCATAAACATAGGCTTTGATACCGTTTGCGGCCATGACTAGCGCAGCTTCAAGAGCAAACACTTTGGAAAATCTGCGGGTATCATAGGCAATTACAATGGCAGGTTCTGTTCTGGCACCCCGATTGAGAATATACTTGGCAAATCCCTGGGAGGCTTTGCGAATCATGTAGCGATTCATTCGGTTGGTGCCCGCGCCTATGATGCCTCTCATGCCGCCTGTACCAAATTCAAGGTCTTTATAAAAGCGCTCTTCAATTTCCTTGGCATTGTCCTTAATGGCCACAAGTTCCTGTCGAGTGACCTCATCCACATAAGGGCTGTCTAACCAAAGCTGATACATTTTTTGAACGTCCATGATGATCCCCTCCTAAATGTCATGTTGTTTTCAGCAGTTCCTCAAGAACCGTCGCAAGCAGTTGGTCCCTGATAGTATTAAGATATAACCCGTTGCTCTTCAAAACATCAGGCAGCCAACCCGGAATTTTTTTCCGGTCTTCTACCTGAATCAGAGGCTCGCTGGAAAGTACCTCTTCCGATAACGCAACATCACTGATGATCCGGAATCGGTCGATTCCGACCTTCTCGGCGCCGTACTCCATAAGTGCCAGGGCAATCTCAGCATAGGAGGCTGATGGACTGAGTTTCAGGAGTTCGCACAACTTAGGAATGAGATCCTCAAACAGCAGCCGCTGCGGACTTTTATCCTTGATTCCGAGCAGCTCGGCAAGTTTGGCTATGACCGCTTCATCCATCTGAGAAAATCGCTCTATGTAATAAAAATTATCGCGCAGTTGATCCACGTAATATTGACTGCCTTTAAATTTTCTGTAATGCTTCAGCGTGTCATAATACCCCATCCTCATATTGCGATGAAGGGTTTCAGGAATCACTTCCAGCGTTCTTCCCAAATCTCCGGAAGGATAGAGGCGCGTGATCTCAAGACCGGTGCTGTCGAACTTTTGCTTCAGTCCCAGACCCTGAGACTCCACGCAGATAATCTCTTTAAAACCCTTTTGCTGCAGCAGCCGGACAGGCAAGTTGTCATAAAAGCCGCCATCTATATAGAGTTTCCCATCAATACGATCCAGCTTGAAAACGGGCAGATTCGCAGATGCCATAAGATATTCTGTGAGCATACCGTCCGGCACTTCTGACAGATAGACATCCAGAGGTTTGAAGTCAGTCAGAGAGACAGTCACGAAGCCAAAAACCTTTTGGGATCTTCGTATGGCCTCTTCCCTCACCGTGCTTTTTAGAAGCCGTCTAAGGGGCGTGATATCCAACCCGCCTTCAGCAATAAACCGTTTGAAAGATGCCCTGATTTTATTCAAATCCTCTGTTTCAAGGTCCATGCGAATAATCTTGTTCATAAGCTTTTCGTCGCCATTGAAAACCAGTGACGGCTTCATGTTGTACCAAATTTCCCAAGCCAGCTCAAAGTCATCCTGCAGAATGTAAGCGCCATTGATCGCACCTATAGAAGTGCCGGCGACCCCGTCAATTTCGACGCCAAGCTCCCTGAGCGCTTTCCATGTGCCTATATGATAGGAGCCCTTGGCGCCGCCGCCTTCAAGTACCAAACCTGCCAAACTTATCCCTCCAATGTTGGGATTTTAAAACAGCTGACGTGGTTGCTCAGCCGCGCACAAATAGGAACTCAAACCTTTGTTAAAGTCCCTTATTTTCAATGACAGCAAACATAAGCATGCCTTTGCAGGCAATTTCGCCATCTACATAGGCAATAGCCTCGCCTTTTCCAATGCCACGTCGGAAGGCGTGGAGCACGACTTCCATTCTGAGTTGATCTCCAGGCACAACCTGCCGTTTAAACCTTACCTCATCTATACCCGCAAAAACGGCAAGTTTTCCTTTATTTTCTTCCAAACTCATTAATGCGACCGCGCCGACCTGAGCCAGGGCTTCAACAATCAACACACCCGGCATGATAGGATTCCCCGGAAAATGTCCTTGAAAAAAAGGTTCATTTACAGATACTGACTTTATACCCACCGCGCTTTTCCCGGGCTCAAAATTCTCAATTTGATCCACAAGTAAAAACGGATACCGGTGGGGAATGATTTTTTGAATTTCAATGCTGTTTAACATGTTTGACCTCCTATGCTAATCCGCTTAAATCTCAAGTACAGTTTCTCCTGTCAGCGTTGCCGAACCTCCAACCCAAACGGTCTGACTCCATTCACGTTCTTGATCTTCATCTTTCTTATTATCACCCTCAGGGGTCTGGTCCGGATCCAGCGCTTCGCCGGATCTCTCGGTCCACAACACCCTGGCGTTGATTTTTGAAGGCAGATCCATCCACATACCCTGGGCAAATGTCATGGTCTCTTCTACGGCGTCACTGCCGGCAGCTTCTTCACCGGTATCGCATTCGTCCGCACCGGTGGTGCTTGTACACGCTCCCAAGTCCTTTGAAACCGCGCCATAAGCGCTCAGATAGGCTGCAAGAGCACCGTTTGACGTCCCCGTCGCAGATTCCTCATCTATGCCGAATAAAGGCGCGAAGTTTCGACACCACGCAGTGACTTCAGGACGGGTTGTCTCATGGGTCAAGTCGCGTCCTGAGGGAAGCGCAAAACAATGATATCCGGTGACGCCATGGACTTCGCTGATTTTTCGGATCTCTTCCAGGTCGGGCAGCATCGAACGTAAGGAATCGATACACTTCACAGGCACCAGAATATCTCTTAAACCGGTAGAAACAATTTGAACCGGGAGGCCCGGTGCCTGATCATCCTCTGATAAACCAAGAGACCAAAAAATCTCCTCCGGTTCAAGGACAGGTCCAAATTCAGGTGTTGCCTGCTCCATAAGGATCTCCTCAGGGGAAACTCTGATTTTCAGCAACCCTGCTTTTGTTTCCTGGACCAGCATTTCACGGCCTTTTAAGTACCCGAGGTGCTCAAGCAGCCAAAAAGAAGCAATAGTCGCATGCCCGCACAGATCGACTTCTTCTGTCGGGGTAAAAAATCGCACCTTATAATCCGCCTGATCACTCTCCATGACAAATGCGGTTTCGGAAAAGCCCATTCGGGCTGAAATCTCGAGCATCTGCATTTCCGTCAGGGATGAAACATCAGGCTGAATCACGACGCCAGCAGCGTTTCCACCGTTTAAACCATCTGTAAAGGCATGAATCTCATACACGTGAATCTTCATTGTCAGTGCCCCCTGCTACAGCAGCTTTGAATGCCACTGTTAAAAATACGGCGCGTGGGGAAGTTTCCCAACGCGCCGTGATCCATTCTTAGCTTGTTGCCGACCGGTAATCCCTAACGCCGGCGATGCGTCATCATGCTCTTCTCGAGAACGTCAATGTGTTCAAGAGACATTCCAGTTCCCTTGGCGACGCAAGATATGGCATCTTCAGCGACGTAGGTCGGAATCCCCGTTCTCTTCTCGAGCATGCGGTTTAGTCCATGCAGCAATGAGCCGCCACCGGTCATGACAATGCCTCTCGCACTGATATCAGAGGCCAGTTCAGGCGGCGTCTTCTCAAGCACAGAGTGAACAGCATCACTAATTGCGTTGACTGGTTCTCTTAGTGCTTCCAGCATTTCTTCACTGCTGACAGTAATATTTTTTGGAAGACCCGTAATCAGGTCCCTGCCACGGCAATCCATTGTCACTGGCTTTGGACGCGGCGATGCCGTACCGATTTCCATTTTAAGTTCCTCGGCAGTACGCTCTCCAATCAACAGGTTATGGGCTTTTCTCATGTATTTGATAATTGCCTCGTCAAATTTGTCACCGGCAACTTTTATGGATTTGCTGACGACAATGCCACCCAGGGAAATCACCGCTATATCCGCGGTTCCTCCGCCAATATCAATAATCATGTTGCCGTCCGGCTTAGTGATGTCGAGCCCAGCACCCACAGCTGCTGCAATTGGCTCCTCAATCAGGAAGGTTTTGCCGCCGCCCGCTTCAATGGTGGCGTCAATAACAGCACGCTTTTCGACTTCAGTGACGCCGCTCGGCACGCAGATTATAATCTTAGGTTTGATAAACCTGCGTGGACCACAGGTTTTATTGATGAAGTGACGCAGCATTTTTTCAGTTACTTCGTAATCTGAAATGACGCCGTCCTTCAGCGGACGAATCGCCACGATATTGCCCGGTGTTCTTCCAAGCATTTTTCTCGCTTCAGAGCCTACGGAAAGAACGCGGCCTGTATCACGGTCAATCGCGACCACCGAGGGCTCCTGCAGCACAATACCTTTGCCTTTTATGAACACGAGAACGCTGGCGGTACCCAGGTCGATCCCAATTTCAGTGCCTAATCCAAACATAGCTGACCTCCTAATGTCTTATGCGTTTCAAGGGACGGCAGCGGAAAAACTGCCAAATTTTTAATCCAAAACTTGCTGTCAGCTCTCCGTGCGCGAAATATTGGCACCCAGCTGTCGGAGTTTATTTTCAATCTCCACATAGCCGCGGTCAATATGATAGGTATTTCCTATCTCAGTGGTCCCCTCTGAGATCAGACCGGCCAATATGAGGGCCGCGCCAGCTCTGAGGTCTGTCGCCATGACTTTTGTGCCATGGAGGGATCTGACCCCTGTAACGACAGCGCTATGACCTTCTATCTTGATGTCCGCACCCATTCGGTTCAACTCTGCCACATGCATAAATCGATTTTCAAAAACAGTCTCAATGATGACAGAGGTGTCTGTTGCCGCAGCCATTAATGCCATAAACTGAGCCTGCATATCCGTAGGAAAACCTGGATAAGGCAGGGTTGTGACGTCCACCGAATTAATTTTACCCTGACCAATAACTCTCAGGGAATCTTCAAATTCCTCAATGACAACACCAGCTTCTTTGAGCTTGGCAATAATTGGCTTGAGATGGCTTGGCACGACATTCTCAACCATGACGTCACCATTCGTAATAGCAGCTGCGACCATGTAAGTTCCGGCTTCGATGCGGTCAGGAATTACCTGATGACGCGCACCCGACAGTCTCTCTACGCCCTGTATGCGTATGGTGTCCGTACCGGCGCCTTTGACCTTCGCGCCCATTTTATTCAAAAAGTTCGCCAGATCAATAATCTCAGGCTCTTCAGCAGCATTCTCAATAATAGTGGTGCCTTCTGCCATGCTCGCTGCCATTATGATGTTTTCTGTCGCTCCGACACTTGGAAAGTCCAGATAAACACTATTGCCAACCAATTTCTCTGCACGGACTTCAATAAACCCTTCACCATGCTCCACGTGAGCACCGAGAGCAGCAAAGCCTTTCAGATGGAGATCGACAGGTCGGGCGCCGATAGCACAGCCACCCGGCATAGGAATGCGGGCAACGCCACATCTGGCCAACAATGGTCCCATGACAAAAAAAGACGCCCGCATTTTTTGAACCAATTCAAACGGAGCCTCCGTCTGTGTAATGACCGGTGTATTCACTTCCAATATGCCGTCCTGAACGCCGCCGACAACGGCGCCAAAGGCCCTGAGCACCTCGCTCATAACCTCAACATCTTTAAGCGGCGGCACATCCTCAAGCACACAAGGTGTGTCTGCCAGCAGCGTTGCAGCCATTATAGGCAGCACTGCATTTTTTGCACCACTTATTTTGACGCGTCCTTTTAAAGGACCGCTCTTATTCACTAATATATTTGCCAAAATTGGCCTCCTCTCGCGATCGCCAAATATCCGCAACATTACTCGAAGCTCTTTTAAGGTCGCCCCGGACATAATTCACCGCTTGCATTATATACAATTATGAAGGAAAGTTCAACCTCTTTCATTATAACGCAAAAATCGCCAAGCAAAAAGATAAAAGGTTCACGAGGGAATTATTTAGAACCGCGGGACAGTTTTTCATACTCTGAACACGCTTCTTTGGATAGGATTAGTTCCAAGCAAACACTAAAATCATGCAAATTAAAAAGCACCCTCGCACTTTGGAGCCAAAACTCGGGGCCAGCGCCTTTTCATGCGGCTGACCCAAGTTTTAGCGAATCGTTCCTTAGTGCGTGAATGCTCCTTATTCAGGTTAGTTTTTTTCAGCGACTCTGATCCGGTTGGTTGCTCGAGTCAGAGAGTCAAGCGCCCTTGCGTAATCGAGCTCGCTGTCGCGTCGTTCGATACGGGCTTGAGCACGCTGCAATGCAGCTTTTGCTCTGTTGACGTCAATTTCATCAGCCCACTCAGCAGAATCCGTAACCACCGTTGTCTTGTCGTAGGTTACAGTCATAAAGCCACCGCTGCAAGCTGCGTCTCTGAATTTCTCCTCGCCTTGCAGCCGAATGCGAATAGGACCAATGACGACAGGGGCTACTGTTTGCTCATGGTCGTACATAATCGCTATGTCGCCTTCAGTGGTCCTGAGGATCACCATATCGACTTCTCCGTCGAAAAACGTTCTGTCGGGCGTCACTATTTCCAGCATAAATTTCGTTGCCACCTGGGCTCACCTCCTGGAGATCGATTTTTAGCGTTATTTAAGGCTTCTTGCCTTCTCAACGGCCTCATCGATCGAACCAACATACAGGAATGCTTGCTCAGGAAGCCCGTCATGCAAACCTTCGAGGATTTCCTTGAAGCCTCTGATCGTTTCTTTGATCGGAACATATTTTCCGGCGAAACCGGTAAACTGCTCAGCAACGTGGAACGGCTGCGAGAGGAAACGCTGAATGCGGCGCGCGCGCGCAACTACTGTTTTATCCTCATCAGAAAGCTCGTCCATACCGAGGATGGCGATGATATCCTGAAGTTCCTTGTAACGCTGCAGAATCGCCTGAACGCGGCGCGCGACATTATAGTGCTCTTCACCGACAGTTTCCGGCGCCAGAATTCTGGACACAGAGTCCAGCGGATCCACCGCAGGATAAATGCCGAGCTCGGAAATCTTTCTGGAAAGAACCGTAGTCGCGTCAAGGTGCGTAAAGGTCGTAGCAGGCGCCGGGTCTGTCAAGTCGTCCGCAGGTACATAGACGGCCTGAACAGAGGTGATGGAGCCTTTTTTAGTGGACGTGATGCGCTCCTGAAGGGCGCCCATGTCTGTCGCGAGAGTCGGCTGGTAACCAACGGCGCTCGGCATACGGCCGAGGAGCGCGGAAACCTCAGAACCCGCCTGTGTAAAGCGGAATATGTTGTCGATAAACAACAGGACGTCCTTGCCTTCCGTATCGCGGAAGTACTCCGCCATGGTCAGACCGGTAAGTCCGACGCGCATACGCGCTCCAGGCGGTTCGTTCATCTGACCGAAAACCATGGTGGTCTTGTCGATAACGCCGGATTCGATCATCTCATGATAAAGGTCGTTTCCTTCGCGGGTACGTTCGCCAACGCCGGCGAAAACCGAAAGGCCGCCGTGCTCTTTGGCGATATTGTTGATGAGCTCCTGAATCAGAACCGTCTTGCCGACACCTGCGCCGCCAAAGAGTCCGATCTTTCCGCCTTTTGCGTACGGCGCGATGAGGTCGACAACCTTAATGCCAGTCTCGAGAATTTCAGTCTTTGTTACTTGTTCTTCGAACGGCGGCGCTTCACGGTGAATAGGAAGCATAGGAGACCCTTCGATCTCGCCTTTTTCGTCGATTGTTTCACCGAGAACGTTCAGAAGGCGTCCCAGCGTGACCTTGCCAACCGGCACCGTAATAGGCGCGCCTGTGTTGATTGCCTTAACGCCGCGTACCAGTCCGTCTGTTGAGGACATTGAGACACAGCGCGCAATGTTGTTACCAATATGCTGGGCGACCTCAGCCGTCAGCTTGATATCTTTATACTCGACGCGAATAGCGTCATAGATCTTCGGCAGATGTTCCGTCTCGAATTGAATATCGAGAACCGGGCCGATGATCTGTACCACTTTACCCTCCATATAGCTTTCACACCCTTCCAATCAGTTGGTTCCTAAGGGACAAGCCCTATTTGAGCGCTTCCGCACCACCGACAATTTCAGAAATTTCCTGCGTGATGGACGCCTGACGCGCCTGGTTGAATGACAGCGTCAGACTTTCAATGATGTCCTCCGCGTTGTCATTGGCATTTTCCATTGCAAGGCGCCGCGCAGCCTGTTCCGCTGCGGCCGATTCGACGAGGGCGCCATAAATAGTGCTCTCGATATACTTTGGAATGACATAGCTCAACACCTCTTCAGGCGATGGCTCGTAGACCATGTAACTCTCGTCGTCGCCCTCTTCCTCGACCTTCTCTTCTTCCGCCTTGGTTTCCATGACCATCGGCAAAAGCTTCAGCATGGTCGCCTGTTGGGAAATCGTGCTGATGAACCTCGTATAGACGAGCTTAATCTCATCGACTTCTTCCTGGGAATAAAGCTTTAAAAGGTATCTGGCCATTTCCTGGGCATCCGAATATTGCGGATTTTCTGAAATATGGATGTACTCGCGGACTACATTGTAATCTCGCTTCGTAAAGCTGTCTCTTGATTTTCTGCCGATGGCGATAATTTTAGCGCTGGATTTGTCCTTGATATCCTCAAATACCAGCTTCATGGCGTTGTTGTTGTATCCGCCGGCCAACCCACGGTCCGCTGTGACTATGACATAGATGCTGTTCTTGACTTCTCTGTAATCCAGAAACTCATGCTTGACCTTCTTCTGTGTCTTCATGAGGTCCTGGACGGTCTCAAGAACGGTTTCAAAATAGGGCCGCGTAATATCCATCCGATCCCTGGAGCGCTTAAGTTTCGCAGTTGAAACCAGCTCCATGGCCTTCGTGATCTGCATGGTGGAGTTGACGCTCTTAATTTTGCGCTTTATGTCGCGCGTTCCCATTCCTGCCACTATCGATCCCTCCTAAGGTGACGTCTTCAGATCAGATAGCCTGATCGAGATCCTCGAAGGAAAATCCTGCCTTGAAGTTCTTGATGGCTTCTTCGAGCCCTGCGACGACGTCATCTTTGAGCTCTTTTGTCGAGCGGATGGCCGCACCGATTTCAGGACGGTGATCTCTCATGTACTCAAGGAATTCCTTCTCGAACTTTTTGACAGCCTCGACCGGAATATCCATGAGGTGCTTATTGGTGACGGCATAAATGATCATGATCTGGTCTTCAACGGACATTGTGTCATTTTGCTTCTGCTTGAGAATCTCCATGAGACGGACGCCGTGATCCAGTGTCGATTTGGTTTCTTTGTCGAGCTCTGATCCAAATTGGGCAAACGCTGCAAGTTCACGATACTGAGCGAGTTCGAGCTTGATCTTGGAGGCAACCTTCTTCATAGCCTTGATCTGAGCGTCACCGCCAACGCGGGAAACGGAGATGCCGGCGTTAACCGCAGGGCGCTGGCCCGAGAAGAAGAGCTCTGACTCCAGGAAGATCTGACCATCTGTAATCGAAATAACGTTGGTCGGGATATATGCCGAAACGTCACCTGCTTGGGTTTCAATTATAGGAAGCGCTGTCAGGGAACCCCCGCCCAGCGAATCGTTGAGCTTTGCAGCTCTCTCAAGCAGTCTTGAGTGAATGTAAAAGACGTCGCCCGGATAAGCTTCGCGGCCTGGCGGTCTGCGGAGCAGCAGGGACATGGCACGGTAGGCAACCGCATGCTTGGAAAGGTCATCATAGATGATCAGAACGTCTTTACCCTCAAGCATGAAGGTTTCACCCATTGCGCAGCCCGCATATGGCGCGATGTACTGAAGCGGCGCAGGTTCAGATGCAGAAGCAGCGACTATGATGGTATATTTCATGGCATCATTGTCTTCCAATGTCTTAACCAGCTGTGCCACTGTCGAGTTTTTCTGGCCAATGGCAACATAAATGCAGATGACGTTTTCTTTTTTCTGGTTGATGATGGTATCAATCGCGATAGTCGTTTTACCAGTCTGACGGTCGCCGATAATCAGCTCACGCTGTCCTCTGCCGATTGGAATCATGGAGTCAATCGCCTTAATGCCCGTCTGAAGCGGTTGATGGACTGATTTTCTCGCGATAACACCAGGGGCAGGACTTTCGATAGGACGGAATTTCTCAGAAATGATTGGTCCTTTTCCATCAATAGGCTGGCCAAGGGCGTTGACAACGCGGCCAAGCAGGCTGTCACCCGTAGGAACTTCAACAATGCGCTCTGTTCTTTTTACTGTGTCGCCCTCTCGGATAAAGGTGTCAGAGCCGAACAAAACCGCACCAACACTGTCTTCCTCAAGGTTCAATACCATGCCGTATACGTCGCCGGGAAACTCGAGGAGCTCGCCTGCCATGCACTTTTCAAGTCCATGAACTCTGGCGATGCCGTCGCCGACCTGTAATACGGTACCGGTATCTTCGACTTGAAGCTTATTTTCGTATTTTAATATCTGTGATTTAATCACAGAACTGATTTCTTCAGGTCTCAGATTCATCTTCCTTATCACTCCCAATTCTCATTTAGAAAGCTCTAAACGACTACTTGCCGCAGATCTTCCTTGATTTGAGCCAATTTTTTGCGTACGGAACCATCAATCATTTTGTCGCCAATTTCAAGGACGACGCCGCCGATGATAGTGTCATCCACAACATTGGCCAGAGATACTTTCATTCCGGCCAATTTTGACAATTTCTCTTCAAGGATTTGCATCTGCTGTTCTGTCATTTCGACCGAAGTTCTAACCCGGCCTTTTACAAGACCTTCGCGTTCATCCACCATGGTGTCAAACAGCTTGCGGATGTCATTGAGTTCACTTTCACGTCCCTTGTCGACCAGGACTCTGATGAAATTCAACACATCCTTGGAGACGTTCTTAGCGAACACTTCCTCCATGGCAGACTTCTTCTGCTTCTCGCCAATGGATGGCGATTCAAACAGTTCCTTGAAGTCTGGGTTTTCAGCCAACGTGTCGGCGATCAACCCGAGATCGCGTCTGATTTCGTCCATCTGGCCAAGTTCTGCCGCGGCCTCCATCAGCGCTTCCGCATAGGCTTTCGCGACTAGTTGTGCCATGCTGTATCCCCTACCTCCTGAATGAACTGATCGATCAGAACTTTGTGCTGGTCGCCGTCAATGTCTTTGTGAATGACTTTGGAAGCGGCAAGGATTGCCATGTCTGCTATGTCATTCTTGAGCGTATTGATCGCTTTGACCTTTTCCTGCTCGATTTCTTTCTGAGTGGCTTCTTTTATCTCAGAAGCTTTGTGTTCAGCTTCCTTGAGGATCTCGGCCGTGCGTTTGTCAGCGCGTTGTACGGCTGATCTGACAATCTCCTTGCCTTCGTCCTCAGCATTTCTGATTTTGTGAGAATACTCTGAAATCAATTGATCTGCTTCCTTTTTTTTGAGTGCTGCTGCATCAAACTGGCTCTTGACCTCGTTTTCGCGTTTCTCCATGAACGCCGTGACCGGCTTGAAGAGGATTTTGCGAAGCACCAGGAACAAAATCAATGTATTGGCGATCTGAACCGCCAACATCCAGTCAATTGCGACAAGACCCATTCTCAATTCGGAAGCGAGTACATACACATTCATTTATTCTGCCTCCTTTTTGCGGATTTTCACTGATGGACCTAGATAATACTAAATCAGGCGGATCAGCGGGTTCGCAAAGAGAAGAATCAGAGCGATAATCAGACCGTAGATACCAGTTGTCTCTGCGACTGCCGCGCCGAGGAGCATGGTTCTTGTGATGTCACCCTGTGCTTCAGGCTGACGGCCGACGCTCTCCGCGCCTTTACCTGCTGCGTAACCCTGGCCAATACCAGGTCCAATACCTGCGATCATTGCGAGACCTGCACCAATTGCAGAACATGCCAAGATAAGCTCTTTACCTGTAATCATGTGTTTTTTCCTCCTCTAGTCCTCAAATATGATTTTATAATGCCTGAGTCTTAAACTAATGCAAGTAACGGATTTGCGAACATCAGGACAAGCGATATGATCAGCGCGTAGATCCCTGTTGTTTGTGCGACAGCTTGTCCCAGCAGCATGGTTCTGATGATGAGCGCCTTGTGCTTAGGACGTTTTCCAACCGCCTCTGCGCCCTTTCCGGCTGCATAGCCTTGTCCAATGCCCGGTCCAATGCCGGTGATCATGGAGATGCCTGCACCTATGGCAGAGGCGGTCAGAACATAGATACTGCCTTCCATAGTGACCATAGGATTGCCGTACATCAGGATCAGCGCGATAACCAATGCGAGGATGCCGGATGTCTGTGCTACCGCTTGGCCCAGAAGCATGACCATGGTGATGTGCCGGTTGTTTCTCGGGCTTCTGCCCACTGCTTCAGCAGCTTTTCCGGCTGCCATGCCCTGACCAATTCCGGGGCCTATGCCCGCAATCATAGTCAGGCCTGCGCCTATGGCTGAGCCCATGATAATGAACGTGTCACCCTGCATTGTGATAAATGGATTGCCAAACAACATAATCAAACCAATGACGAGTGCAAGGATACCGGACGTTTCAGCGACTGCAGCGCCCAGAAGCATGGTCATGGTGATCTGCTTGCTGTTTTTGAGGTTGTCCCCGACCGCTTCTGCGGCTTTTCCTGCCGCATAGCCCTGTCCGACACCCGGACCAATGCCGGCGATCATAGCAAAGCCTATTCCAATTGCAGAGGCGCCTAAAATCAGCGCATTTCGCTCAAAAGTCAGCAGCCAGTTTATGAAATCATATAACAGATTGGGTAGTTCCACTTTTTCACCTCATTTCTTGAACTGGTTCAACTAATTTAATCCATAGCCATGGAGACATAAACCATAGTCAGCATGGTGAAAATGAACGACTGCAGCAGCCCCGAGAAGAGGTCAAAATAAATGTGAAACACTGCGGGGACGCCAACTGCCAGAACCGGAATGTTCAGGCTGAGCAATGCAGATGAAAAACCGCCCAATGCGCCGTAGAGAAGGCTCATGATAATCAAGCCGCCTACGATGTTGCCGAAGAGACGGAACGACAGAGAGATCGGTGTCGCCACTTCGCCAAGCATATTGATTGGGAACAACAGGAAAAATGGTTCAAAGAAGCCCTTGACGTATTTTCCAATGCCTTTTGTCCTGATGCCAAAACTGTGAATCATGAAAAACGTGATTAAAGCCAGCGCCAGTGTTGTGTTGATATCCGCAGTAGGCGGTCTGAGTCCCAGCAAACCGGCCAGGTTTCCCACAGCCAGAAAGATCATCAGCGTGCCTATATACGGCGCGAATTTCATGTTCTTTTCGCCCATGGTCTGTTTTGTCAGATTATTGATCATCTTAACAATGGTTTCAACAACGATCTGACGTTTCCCCGGCACCATCTGCAAATTTCTGGTTCCAAGCCATGCCAGCAAAATAATTCCTGCCATGATCCACCAGGTTACCGTCACCGTTTCTGTGACTTGAATGCCAAAGGGCAATTCTACAATCCGTGGTCCAAATCCTTCAGTACCCACTTCTATTCCTCCTTTCTTTTCGAAATGTTCATTGACTTTGAACTTGCTGATACCAACTGTGTCATATAAATGACCAGTTTTACGGTCAAAAGGCCTGCCACCGTACCCAGAACCTGAATCTGCTCTGATAGGATGGAAACCAGTATGGCGACCGCAACCAGTGAAAAACGGATGAAATAGTGAATGGTGGCATAGGTCTGAGCTTTAGCCGGCGACATGGCCACAGCTTTGTCAATAGTTGCACCGAGCTGTCTGAAGTTCAAAATGCCCAACGCCGTGCCAAAGAGAAGCCCCAAAAGATAGTGCGGTGCGCCGCTTCTGAAAAGAATCAAAAAAATGATGGCAAACACTGCTGACAGCATCAAAGATCTCAAAGTCACCGCTTTCAGCAAGGCCTGATAATTCTGCACTGGCGTCACTTCCTTTTGTCATGGGGATGGTCTTTTGTTTTCCTCATAGCAAGCTTAAACAACTCCATAAAAGCAGTCGCAGTGCCAATCAGCGTGAAAACAAGCAAAAAAATACCGTTGGTCCCCACCTTGTCATCCAGGTAACGTCCCAACAGGACGCCGCCAAAGATTGGTGTGATCATCATGAGTGCGATCTGGGACAACAACGCGAGGTTCTCATACATTTTATAACTGTGCTTTGACATCTTAATCCGCTCTCAATCTTCATTTAGGTGCAAGTTAGGCCATCCTAAGAATACCATATTTTTCACCGGATGTGGATAGGAAAGTAATCGCCGGATTCCCAACAAATGTAATAATTAGGCTGTATAAATCTTTTTTTGTTGACAAAAAAGTGAATATTATTAATATTTTCGTTTATATTTTACAATGTTTTAACATCAATTATCGTTAATGATTTAACGCAATTATAAACCCAAGTTTAATATTTAGTCAATCGATTGTACTCGAATACAAGCATACAGTTATTATACCATGAGGTTTGTGACCAATATGAAATTATTTAAATATTTTTAAAAATGATATTGTCAATAAAAAAACAGACCATTCACTTGGTCTGTTTTTATATTAATAACTCACAAATTTTCTAAATTCCGTTCATATCAGGTCTCAGTGCCGCTTTGATTCGATTGACGATCCGTTGGGAAGCCCGACCGTCTCCATAGGGGTTAACCGCATTCGCCATGGCTTGATAAGCTTCCGGCTGGGTCAGCAGCGCTTCACACATGGAAATAATCTCCTGCGCGTCAACGCCGGCGAGCTTCACTGTACCAGCTTCAACCGCTTCAGGTCGCTCCGTCTCTCTCCTCAGCACCAAAACAGGCTTTCCGAGAGCAGGTGCTTCTTCCTGGATGCCGCCGGAATCAGTGAGGATCAGCCAGGACTTGGCTATGAGATGCGCAAAAGGTTCATAATCCAGCGGCTCAATTCTGTGAATCCGGCTGCAGCCTTCAAAATGCGCAGCAGCGATCTCCCTTACAGCCGGATTTTTGTGCATCGGAAAAATCAGTTCGACTTCTGGGTGGCGATCTACAATCTGTCGAACGGCACTGAAAATGGCATGCATTGGCGCTCCGAGATTTTCACGTCTATGCGCTGTCAACAGTATTACTTTTTTATTGTCATAATCTATCCCCTGAAGTTCCGGGACATCAAATGCGTAATCCGGACGAATGACGCTGAGCAAAGCGTCAATCACCGTGTTGCCTGTTTTCAGAATGGCCTTCGAGTCAATTCCTTCATTTAAAAGATTTTGAACATTTTGCGAAGTTGGCGAGAAATGCAGATCCGCCAGACGTCCCGTCAAACAACGGTTCATCTCTTCCGGAAACGGAGAAAATTTGTCGAAACTTCTGAGACCCGCCTCGACGTGTCCGACGCGGACACCCTGATAATACGCCGCCAGAGCCGCCGAAAACGTCGTTGTCGTGTCGCCGTGCACCAGGACCATCTCCGGGTTAAATGCCTTAATGACGGGCTCCAGGCCCTTTAAAACGCGGCAGGTTATATCCGACAATCCCTGGCCCGCCTGCATGATATCCAAATCATAGTCAGGAACGATCTGAAACAGTTCCAGTACCTGGTCCAGCATCTCCCTGTGCTGCGCCGTGACACAGACGCGGGCATCAAAGGCATCATCCATGGCCAGAGCCTTAACCACCGGCGCCATTTTAACGGCTTCAGGACGCGTCCCAAAGACCGAGAGAACTCTTATTCTTTCCACACATTTTCCTCGCTTTCTTCGACAGACAACCTTTCTCTGCTGATCGACCGCCTGATCGGAATGAGAATGAGCAGCACTGCCGCTGCGAGCGCTACCGTCATAGAGCCAATGGCACCCTGAATCAGAAAGATGCCGGACAAACCGAGCAGCACGCTGATAAAGTACATGGCAAGGACAACTGTCCTCTGATGGTACCCAAGCGACAACAACCTATGGTGCAAATGCCCTTTGTCCGCCTCCATGATAGGCCTGCCGCTCAAAAATCGCCTGAGAATCGCAAAGGTCGTATCAAAAATTGGTAAGCCGAGCGCCAGAATAGGCGCTGCAAAGACTAGAAATGTCGCGCCTTTGATCGAACCGTCAATGGATGTGGCCGCCAGCATAAATCCCAGGAACAGGGATCCCGTGTCCCCCATGAAAATCTTTGCCGGATTGAAGTTATAAGGCAGAAATCCGATACAGCTTCCTACTATGAGCACCGTGACAAGGGCCGTCTCAACGCGGCCGTTGACAATGGCGACGTAGGCCAGCGAAGATGCCGCAATAATTGAAATCCCTGCAGCAAGGCCATCCAGGCCGTCAATCAGATTGACCGTATTTGTAATGCCCACAATCCAGAAGATCGTAATTGGAAGGCTCAGCATACCCACATAAATCATCTCGGACGCACCAAAATAATTCGTCAGAAAGTCGATTCTCGTACCGCTGAAGAACAGGATCAGAGCCGCCACTATCTGAGCCGCCAGTTTGAGTTTAGCGGAAATAGGCTTCATATCATCAAATACACCCGTCACGACAATAATCAACGATCCGGCCACCAGTCCCATTTCTTTTATTCCGGACATGGAGTTGAATGCCAGATAGGTTGCCATAAACGCAATAAAAATAGCCAGGCCGCCCAACCTGGGAATGGGCTTGGAATGCACCCTCCGTTCGTCTTTGGGTACGTCAATAGCCCCAACTGCATGGGCAACCCGGATTGCTATAGGTGTCATCAGATAACTGATCATGACCGATATAACAAATGGCAGAAACAACATGGACAATAAAAACACCTCTTAAGGGAACGCCGCCTGAAATTACAGGCTAAGCATTCAAATTCAGTCTCATTTTAACATGAAATGACTGACTTGCAATGAGTTCCTTTGTAATTGTAAATCTATTGTGACTAAGTCACTCTTATTCATCCAAGTACTTGATCTCCACTTGGAAATCACTCATTTTTTCCCAGGGAATCATCATTTTCAACCCATTCACGTTCTACATCCACTACTCTGAAATGGTCGCGGTCATCCCGAATGAGGACACGTGCGATTCCCGCGTTGATGACCAGACGTTTGCACATGCTGCAGGAGGTGGCGTTTGCTACGTACCGTCCGTCTTCCATCTCAGTGCCCACCAGATAGAGGTCTGCCCCAATCATATCCCGTCTTGCCGCCGAAATAATCGCGTTCGCCTCAGCATGCACAGAACGGCACTTCTCATACATCTGCCCGCTTGGAATCCCCAGCCTCATCCGTTCGCAGTATCCAAGTTCAATACAGTTGGCTCTTCCCCTGGGCGCCCCTGTGTACCCTGTCGCTATGATCTCATCATTCTTGACCAGGATTGCACCGTAATTACGTCTGAGACATGTTCCTCTTGCAAGGACAGTCTCTGCAATATCCAAATAATAATTGGTTTTATCTCGTCTGGTCGCCATCAGGTACTCCCCCTTTTAAATCCATCCATCCACAGGTGAAAAGGCATTTTGCCCGCTAAATTCAAGCGTGACTGTTGCCAAGTGCCCAAAGGACGCTTAACCCGCAATGGAAAAAAAGGACAGCAGTTGAATTTATGCAACGGACTGTCCTGACTGAAACTTAATTTTTAAACAGACTTCAACTACTTTGTGCCAAAGAGTCGGTCACCGGCATCACCAAGTCCAGGGACAATATACGCATGGTCATTGAGTTTTTCGTCAATAGCCGCGACAAAAATATCGACGTCCGGATGTTCGCTGCGAACAGCCGCAATACCTTCCGGGCAGGAGATGATTGAGATCAGTTTGATGTTTCTGGCGCCGCGGTTCTTAATGAAGCGAATGGCTGCGCGCGCGGAGCCGCCTGTTGCCAGCATGGGATCCAGAACCAGCAGGTCTCGCTCCGGTACGTCCGAAGGCAGCTTGCAGTAATACTCGACAGGGTTTAATGTTTCAGGATCTCTATATAGCCCAACATGACCCACCTTTGCAGCTGGCAGCAGAGACAGGAAACCGTCTACCATGCCAAGGCCGGCTCTGAGAATAGGCACAATGGCGAGCTTTCTGCCCGCGATCGCTTTTCCCTTCATGACGCAGATGGGCGTTTCAATTTCAACGTCCTCGAGAGGAAGCTCCCTGGTAACTTCGTAAGCCATGAGCATGGATACTTCCTTGATCAGCTCCCTGAACTCCTTGGCACCTGTATTTTTGTCCCGGATCAATGTCAACTTGTGCTGAATCAGTGGATGGTTTAGTTCAAATACCTTATTCATTAAGACTCTCCTCTCAAATTGGGCAATTTCGCTATGCGTCGCCGCAGCCAAAGGCTTCCAAATTTACAAAATTAAATCACGTTGTTTACCGGGACTGCTTACTTGGTATATTTTGCCTCTATAGAGGTCAGCAAATCCACTCTGCGTTCGTGCCGCCCACCTTCAAAAGGTGTGGAGATGAAAGTTTCAACAATTTTAAGCGCCAGCCCCACACCTACGACACGGCCGCCAAGACTGAGGATGTTCGCATTGTTGTGGAGTCTCGTCATTTCAGCACTGTAGGTATCTGCGACTACCGCCGCGCGAATTCCCTTCACCTTGTTGGCTGCCATGGCTATGCCCTGGCCCGTGCCGCAAACGACTATGCCAAGATCTGCCGCGCCGGTGACGACAGCTTCAGCCACTTTCTCTCCATAAACCGGATAGTCTACCGACGACTCGGAGTGTGTGCCAAAATCCGTCACGTTCACGCCTTTTTCTTTCAGGTAATTCAAGATTTCCTCTTTTAATTCAAAACCGCCATGGTCACTGCCAACAGCTATGTTCATGTTTGCCTCCCCTGAACCTTTCATCACTTTTATTACAACACTTTCGATTCTATCATACACTATTTTACGACTGTTTTTTCTATGACTTTTGAACTCGGATGATGCGATACCCGGCCGCTTTGATCAGCCTGTTCATGATTGCTTTTCCCAGGCCGCTGTCATCAACGGTTTCGGAGAGCACTACACTCATCTTGCCCGCATCAAAGGCGCGCAGCGTCTGAAACAAATTCTGAGCCACCTGATCCAGCCGGTGAATGCTGCCAAGAGACAGGACTTCGCCGCTGCCCGCATAGACGCCCACACGCTCATCAAAAGTCATGATGCCAACGCGCCTGCCTTCTCGGGTGTACTCAGCAGCCCGCTTCAAAATCTCAGCTGCGACCGCTTCCGGATCGCCCTCAAACAGGATCACTTCCGCATCAGGCGAATAGTGCGTGTATTTCATGCCGGGAGAACGCGCTGCCTCACCCTCGCGAATTTTTCGGTCAACCGCTTCATCATACTTTCCCGAGCCTGCTGCACCGCGAATCATTTCAAGGGTGATTCCGCCCGGCCTGAGTATGACAGGCTCTTCGCCCGTGACATCCACCACCGTGGATTCCAGCCCAATTTCACTGAGCTCCCCGCACAGGATGCACGCCACTCTGCCGTCCAGGTCCCGAATCACATCTTCACACCGGGTCGGACTCGGCTTTCCTGAGAGATTTGCGCTGGGCGCCGCCACTGGCACCCCGCTCAGCCGGATCAGCCGCCTCGCCAACTCGTGAACCGGCATACGCACCGCAACGGTGTCCAGCCCGGCAGTCACCTCTGCCGGTACTTCAGGCCGCTTTTTCATGACCAGGGTCAACGGACCCGGCCAAAAGGCCGCCATCAGCGTCTCCGCCAGCGGCGACACGTCTTCAACCAGACCTTTCAGTGCGTCAAGGTCTGCAATGTGAACAATCAACGGGTTGTCTGAGGGTCGTCCTTTCGCCTCAAAAATTTTAAGGATAGCCGATGGTTTCAGCGCATTCCCCCCCAGCCCATAGACGGTTTCCGTGGGAAAAGCCACCGTTTCTCCCTCCCGAAGGAGCTCAGCGGCGAGAAGGAGCTCTGCGTCAGAAATGACGGCGCAGTCCAAACCCAGGATCAGCGTATTGGAGGCCATGTCACCATCGGCAAAAAACGTGTCCTGCGCGCTTTTATCTGCCTGCTTCACTTGTCCGTCACCGCCTGCTGCTCATACCACCGGCGGATTTCCTGCGCAGCGTCCTGAACGGACTCAACCCAGACTTTGAGGTCATAGTCGTACTGGACTGAGGTGTATTCATATTTCGGATCATAATAACGTTCCATCAGCACCCTGGCCACCGGGCCATAATCGTCCGACCGGATCAGCATCTCAAATTGGTTCACGGTTTCATTGCCGAGATGCTTTCTGAAGTTGTCCATAACCGCCAGAAGCTCTTGCTTGGAGCCCTCGAGCCGCGTGTATTCCCTGACAATTTCCTGCTCTCTGAACCACATTGGGGCATCGACGAAGATATGTCTGCCGCGGCGCATTCCGGCCAGCACCGCATCGTCAATATTGACCCGGCCAAGGCGTTTGCTTTCCGCCTCGACGAACACGTCACCGCTCCTCGAGCCCTTCAGAGCCCTGTACAGACGGTCCTCGAAGGTCTTCTGAGACGGCTGCGGCTCCAGCCCAACACGTCCAAGCATCGAGCCTCTGTGGTGTGCGAGGGCCTCTATGTCAACGACATCCAGGCCTTCTTCCTCCAGCCGGTTGAGAATCAGGGTCTTGCCAACGCCTGTGTTGCCGTGGAGCACAATAAACCGCCGCGTCTCACTCAACTCATGGAGCGCCTGCAGCAAATATTGGCGATATGCTTTATATCCGCCCTCAATGACGCAGACGTTATGCCCGATCGCCCTCAGCAAACTGGCGAAGCTTTGGGAGCGCATGCCGCCCCTGGCGCAGAACATGGCTACAGGGCGCCCGGTCGCTTCAATGGACAGAAAATGCTCGTAAAGCTCCGGCAGTTGGGCAGACACGGCTTTTATGGCACGCCGCTTGGCGTCTAAAACGCTTTGCTTTTTGTAAGCCGTTCCCACCTCTGCGCGCAATTCGTCTCCAAATATTGGGAGATTGATAGCTTCTCCTATTGTGCCTTCTCTGAACTCAGCTGGCGATCTGACATCAATCAGCTGCCAGTCATCCTCAACCTGCTCATAAGGCATCCACATTTCTCTCATTTTCTTTCACCTGCTTTCATGACCTACCGCAAAAATGCGACAGGCGGGTCATGGCTTTGGTTAAAACGCCACCACCCGGCTGTCGCAGTTTCAAATTATTCTTCCATGGTTTTCATAGCTTCAGCCTGATAATGAGTAATCAAAGCATCCACCATTTCCTCTATTTCTCCCGCCATATAGGCGTCTATTTTGTAGACGGTCATACCTATGCGGTGATCCGTAATCCGCCCCTGAGGGAAGTTGTACGTCCTGATTTTGCCGCTTCGGTCACCCGTACCGACCTGACTTTTGCGCTCCTCGGCAATTTCGGCGTTTTGTTTGGAAAGCTCCGCCTCATAAAGACGCGCTTTCAGGATCTGAATAGCCTTTTCCTTATTGGAGAGCTGTGACTTGCCATCCTGGCAGGAAACAACCATGCCGGTCGGCAAATGCGTGACCCTGACCGCAGAGTCGGTCGTGTTGACGCTCTGGCCGCCGTTGCCGGAGGAGCGGAAAACGTCAATTCGGAGGTCATTTGGATTGATATCGACTTCGACATCATCCACCTCAGGCAGTACAGCGACGGTTGCCGTTGACGTATGAATCCGTCCGGCAGACTCAGTGGCCGGCACGCGCTGAACTCTGTGAACACCGCTTTCATACTTGAGCTGCGAGTAAGCCCCCTTGCCCTTGATCATGACAGAAGCCTCCCGAATGCCACCGACGCCGCTCTCGGAAGTATTCATCATCTCTACCTTCCAGCGTTTTTTCTCCGCGAAGCGAATGTAAAGCCTTAAAAGCTCAGCGGCAAAAAGGCCCGCTTCATCACCGCCCGCTCCGGCGCGCACCTCGAGGATGACGTTCTTGTCATCATTGGGATCCTTTGGAATCAGCAGCTTGCGGATCTCGGCTTCAATCTCGTCAATCTCAACTTCCAGCTCGGAAAGCTCCATTTTAGCGAGCTCTCTCAGATCCTCATCATTCTCTTCCATAAGAATGGTTTTGGCTTCAGCCATACTATTCTTCGCCACTTTATAGGCTCTGTATTTTTCCACGATCGGTGTAATCTCCGCGTGCTCTTTCATATAGCGCTGCCAGAGCCTCTGATCGTTGATGACTTCCGGGTCAGCCACTTTGGCCGACAAGTCTTCATATTTTTCTTCCAAAAATTCGAGTTTATCAAACATGTTTCTAAAACCCTCTCCCAAAGTTTCTAAGAACTTTGCATAACTTTCCAAGCACCGGATCCTTCATTTTCACCGGATATTTTCATTGAGCGTACACCTTTTGCGAGGCGCGGATCACCGCCAATTCAGTGATCCGGTCCTATTCTATACAGCCGTTTGACTCTTCACCGCCGTCACTACACGGTCATGGCCCTGTAAATCCCGTAAGCATTCTACCTTTTCCCAGACCCCTGCGTCAAGTAAAAATTGTTTAACCGGTTCCGCCTGGTCGTGTCCAATCTCCATCACCAAACGCCCGCCGCTCACCAATGGCCTGTGCGCCATAACCGCAAGTCGTCGATACGGCCCGAGCCCATCCGGCCCGCCATCCAGGGCCAGCCGCGGCTCGTGGACTCTGACCTCCACTTGCAGCGCCTCTATGACCTGGGTCGGGATATAGGGGGGATTGGAGACAATCAACTCGTAGGACGCCGCCTCTTCATCTGCCAGAAACTCGAACATGTCTGCTTCAATCAGCCTGACGCGCCGTTCAAGGCCAAGCCGCCTGACATTTTCATCCGCTATGGCAAGCGCCTGAGGCGAAAGGTCGACCGCTGTCACTAAAGCCGCCTCATTGTAATGCGCGATCGACAGCGCGATTGCCCCGCTGCCGGTTCCAAGATCCGCTGCCTTAAAGAAGTCTGCCGATGGTCGCGCAAGGCCCAACCCCTTCAAATGCGACAATGCCGTTTCAACCAGCAGCTCAGTATCCTGCCTCGGAATCAGCACACCGGGTCTCACCAGAAAATCCAGTCCCATGAACCCCGCATGACCCAGCAGATATTGGAGCGGTTCACCTTTTGCCCTTCGATCGATCAATGCTTCAAACTCCCGAAACATTGGTTCTTCAAGAGCTGTTTGACTCTCCATGAACAGTTTCAGGCGATCCCAACCGAGCAAATGACACAGCAGGTCTTCCGCTTCCCGAATGGCGTTGTCCGTGACTGACGAAAGGGCAGCCCTGGCATTTTCAATGGCGCTATGAACTGAGGACATTCGCCTCAGCTCCTTCTATTTCCAGTACTTTGTGAAGTGCCGCAAGCGCGACTTCAAGCTGACGGTCGTCCGGCTCTTTGGTAGTCAGTTTCTGCATCATTAAGCCCGGATAGCTGACCGCCCTTACAAGAAAACTGTCACTCTTGCCTGCCCACTTGATAATTTCATAGGAAATGCCCGCTATGACCGGCAATAACAGCACCTTGAGCGCAATGCGCATAAGGAGGTTTGACCAGCTGATAAACGAAAATACGATAATGCTGACAGTGAGCACAATAAAGAGAAAGCTGGTACCGCATCGCGGGTGCAGCGTCGTAAACATTCTCGCATGCTCCACGTCCAGCGGCTGGCCACTTTCAAGGCAGCTGATCGATTTATGCTCAGCGCCGTGGTACTGAAACACCCGCTTGATGTCGCGCATCTGTGAAATTAAAGCGAGATAGGCTATAAATACACCAATCTTGATCAGGCCCTCTGCGACTGTCATGACTGTGGTGCTCTCGAGAAAGCCTCCCAAAAATCTTGCAGTCAGTGTTGGCAGGGCGGCAAACAGAACAAAAGCCATGATAAAAGCGAAAATCATGGACATCCCAACAATGATGTTGTCTGCTTTGTCTCCAAATTTATCCATAATCCAGCGATCGAATTTGCTCGGCTCATAGCTTTCATCTGCCTCTGAAAAAACCTCGGCAGAATAGGTCAACGCGCGAACGCCAACGGCCATTGAGGAGATCAAGCCAAAAAAACCTCTTAGAACTGGTATCTTTCCAATTTTTTGCATCCATGGTTTTGTTTTTAAAGTTTCAACCTTGATGTCAATTTCGCCATCCGGTCTCCGAACAGCGATGGCAATCGTTTTGCGGCCTCTCATCATAACGCCTTCAATCAATGCCTGACCGCCAATTGCCGTGTAGTTCTTTTTCATAATGACGCCTCACTTCTTTGATGCTCATAGGCATCCCTTAGACCAAAGTAACATTTGGGACACAGTGACTGATACTCGACTTGATCCAAGCCGTCGATGGCAACCTGTTCCCCTTCGAAAACAAATCTGCCGTTAATTTTTCTTCCATTTAATAAGGCTTTTTTTCCACAGGTACAAATGGTCTTGAGTTCTTCGATGCTGTGGGCCAAGAGCAGCAATCGCCCGCTGCCTTCAAACCCCTCCATTCTGAAGTCAGTTCTCAGGCCATAGCAGATCACCGGAATTCCTCCTTTGACCGCTATTTCAAAGAGATCATCCACCTGTGCTTTTTTAAAAAACTGAACCTCATCCGCCAGGATACAGTCGACCCTGCCATGCTGATCCATCCAATTTTCGACTTCGTTTATAATGGAAGCTTCCGGCGGGATCCAAAGATCGACTTCTCTGGAGAATCCCAGCCTCGAAACAACAGTATTCGCGCCTTTCAAGTCTGTCTGTGGTTTTAAGATCATGACCCTCATGCCGCGTTCTTCATAATTGTAGGCGACCTGTAGCAAGTTGGTGGACTTGCCGCAGTTCATGGCCCCATATCTGAAATACAGTTTGCTCATGCTCTATTAGAAACCTCCCGAATAGTAAAACAGGTTAGAGATTTCCATCTCTAACCCAATTACTGAAGTGATTCTATAAGCCATATTTCTGCTTGAATTTGTCTGCTCTACCGCCGCGCTCAACTTGCTTCTGCGTACCGGTATAATAAGGATGACACTCTGAACAAACTTCGACATGAATTGCCTTGTTAGTCGACTTTGTCTTGAAAGTGTTTCCGCATGCGCACTTCACTTCAACTTCATTGTAGTTAGGATGAATGCCCTCTTTCACCTACGTTCACCTCTTTCCGATTAGTACTGAGTTCACTTTATAAATAATATGAGATTGGTAGCGTTCTGTCAAGCCATTAAATTATAGCACAAGGTCTTTCCTGATGCAAGTCCGCATGATATAGTTATCCTGTATCGAAATATCCAATCGACCTAAGGGGAGGTGTCTGCCATTCAACTCACTCAAGCTATGAAAAAAATGATTTGTACACTGCTGATTTCAGTGTTCGTCTTAATCACTTTGACCGAAGCCGCAGGCAGCTTTTCTTTCGGAACTAACGAAATCAGGGAGATTTCTATCTATTTGAATGATAGAAAGCTCGATTTCAAAACCATGCCGGTCGTTCGGGGCGGAATCGTCTATGTGCCTGTCATTGATCTCGCTTCCGAGCTAAGGTTTTATTACCAGCGTCATAACGAATATAATGCTGTCCTATATAAAAATAACCTGTTCATAAAGATTGTCAAAGACAGCGAGACTGCTTACATCAATGGCGCTCCCATCAACCTTCGAGGCCCGGTCATAGAAGAAGACAACCGGCTATATCTGCCTGTAAGCCTGATTTCAGACGCGCTGGATTTTAAAGACAGTTGGGATCCCTCAACTGGTATGTACAGCATGACTTCAGGTGAAATTGGATATAAATATACTTTATTTAAGGATTCCTTTTACAAAAAAATATTTGTGGATGCTTACGGCGTCAATATTTCTGTTCCACTGCACTGGGAACGCCTGACCACTGAGCGGCAAAGCTTTGGATTTATCGACAGCTATGAGCAGTTCAGCGTTGATATCAGAGCTGAGCGGCAGGATCCAGGCACCAAACTTGACGATTGGCAGGAGACGGTGCTTGAAACTTTAGAAACCGCCACGCCTGGTCTGACAGGTTCTATAGAGATTGACACATTGACGACCACGCGAATTGACTCTCATTCTCTGGAATACCGGGTCCGCCAAGGGCCTGAAACAATTAACAATGTCAATTACGTTTTCCTGCAGGCAAACATTGGCTATAATCTTCATTTCGCCTATAACGACTACATTGACCCGGTCTATGCCAGAAGCATAATTCGAAATATCGCAGAGAGTTTTCAGGTCGACATGCTGACCATACGGGAGTCTGAGGAACATTATATAGAATACCGGAATTTCTTTGAATTCGGCGTTACCCTGGATGACGAGCTCTTTTCGAACCAACTTGCCTTCAATACTCAGCGCTTTGAAGGTACACTTCTCAATCCTGACGGCGTAGAACAATTTCTGATCACAGTTTCAAAAGGAACTGACAAACTTGAATTTGTCGTTCCTGTTGAAGCGGGTAAATTCAGCACCAGAATTTACCTGCCATTTGGTCTCGGCAAACACAACGTTTTGATTGAAACATTGGATAAGAATGGGTTTATCTTCGATGCCAAACGTGATCTTAACTTTGAGCCTAGGATCAATTACCACCGCAATAACGTCATGCAATTCAGCCTGATCAACACGAGCAGTGACAAAATCAGATATTTGGTACCCACTGTCAGAATCCCTGCTGATCACGAGCAAATTACAAGCGTCTCCAATTTACTGAGCTATAAGGAAGTGACACAATACGGTAAAGCCAGGGCACTGTATCTCTGGATCCTGGAAAATATTGAACTGGATGACTCAAACGAGCCGTTTAAGAGAACTGCACTGGAAGTCTTTGATAAGGAAATTGGTACCGAAGAGGAGATAGGCCTTCTTTACGCGTCCTTTTTGAGAGCCATTGGGATTCCTGCCAGAATGGCGACCGGCGCGGGCTTGGCACACCAACATATCTGGGTGGAGGTCTTCATCAACGGCGAATGGCGTGTTATGGATATCAACCACGAATATACTAATAACACTTCAAGTCCGCCACTAAAATATTTTTGGTTGAATCAAACCAACTTTTATGAAAATTATCAAAATATCACCACTTTAAATGAATAAGAATGATGAAATAATTGAGGAAGCAGCGTCATAAAAGTCTGACTTAGACTTTGCGCACTGCTTCCTCTTCTCATTTCCATTCAATCCGGCCATTCCAAAAGAGCCGCATTATTTTTCAGCCAGTTCTGAGCGTCTTTATAATCCGGCATTACACTTTCCACAACCGAATAAAATGCTTTAGAGTGATTGAGATGGGCTAAATGTGCCAGTTCGTGAACGACAATATAATCCGCGATAAATTGTGGTGCCAGAAGGATCCGCCAGCAAAAATTGAGGCTCCCCCTGCTGCTGCAGCTTCCGTAGCGGGTCTTGGCGCGGCTGATCTTGACTGCACTTGGCTGAAGGGACATTCTCTGGCTATAATGTTGTACGCGCTTCGTGAACCAGATCTTAGAATAAGTTATAAGTGCCTCTTCCACCGCCTTGGCCGCTTGCTGCTCGTAAGTTGCAGAAGGTGTTTCATTGAATTTAGTTCCGGAATAGATGCGGATTTCCAGCCGTTTCTCGTCCAAGGCTGCCTTTAAAATCTGACCCGGCTTAATCGCTGCCTTCACCACCCTGAAAGAGCGTTCTGCAAAGGTTATGATCTCACCTTCAGAAAACTTGTACTTTGGCATTTGATTCACATATGCCGTCATCCGGTCGAGATACTGCCCAATTTCCTCTCTACGCCGCTCCAGGAATTCTTCGAGGGTTTTCAGCGAGGCCTTCTGCGGAATAGAGGCGACCAGATCGCCGGATTTCATGATCTTGAGGCGATAATCCTTGCGTCGTTCGCGTTTGATGGTGATCTCATAAGGTTTGTCATTGTGGTGAAAGCGGATGCTGGCAACCATCGGCATAACGCTCCTTTCAGCAGGGTACCGGCCTTAAGAGGGTCGGCTCCGGTCGTGATAAAAGCAGCCCGTCAAATGCGTCGGGCTGCTTTTGGTTTGAGTTGAAAACTATTTCGCAATGCCGAGGATGCGTCTGGCCTCAGCAGGCGTCGCGACTTCTCTGCCAAGCTCCGCAGCCAGTCTCACGACCCTTGCCACGAGTTGAGCGTTGGAGTCTGCCTTGACGCCCTTGCTGTAGTAGACGTTGTCTTCGAATCCGACGCGGACGTGACCGCCCATGATGATAGCCATGGCAGCGAGAGGCGTCTCATAGCGGCCAATGCCCGCAACCGTCCAGGTCGCGTCTGACGGGATTTGATGCACCATGTACATGAGATCCTCCGGATTCCCCGGACAAGCGCCCGGTACACCGAGGACAAAGTCAAAATGGAGCGGTGCGCTGATCAGGCCTTTCTTGACGAGGCCCTTAGCTGTGTCAATCATGCCGCGCTCGAATACTTCAATTTCAGGTTTGACGCCCATTTCCTGCATGCGCTTGGCGAAGATCTCAATATTCTCCTGGGTATTCATGAACACTTCGTCCCCAAAGTTGCAGGTTCCGCAGCTGAGGGTCGCCATTTCAGGCGCCAGCTCAACCGGCTGCAGCCGCTGCTCAGGCGTATGCCAGGTAGCGCCGCCCGTGGACGGCTGGACAATGATGTCACACTTGGCGCTGATTTTTTCTATGATTTCTTTGTAAACGTCTCCCGACTGCGTCGGATTGCCTTCCGCGTCCCGAGCGTGCACGTGCACAATGGACGCGCCGGCTTTCCAGCATTCATAGGCTGCTTCAGCGATTTCATCCGGCGTCACCGGAAGGGTTGGCTGAATTTCCTTGGTCACTTCTGCGCCGGTCAGGGCAGCGGTAATGATCAATTTTTCCATTCAGGCCACCTCCTATTTGCGCTGCTTGTCTTTAGGAACCACGCAGGTGCCTGTCGCGCGACAGACCACAATAGGCTCTTCAAGTACGTCACAAGCGGAATCGTTGATGTCCGGTCTGGGGATGATGACTTTTCTGGCCTCAAAGACCATTTTCCGAGAGGAATTGCCGACTTTGACGATCTCGCCGACGGCTTCTATATAGTCACCGGCATAGACCGGCGCGAGGAACTCTACGGACTCATAAGCCGCGAAAAGTCCTTCGTCTCCGTCCTGACGGATGAGAAGCTCGGTGGCGACATCCCCAAATAAATTGAGCATTTTTGCGCCGTCGACAAGGTTGCCGCCGTAATGCGCGTCGTGCATGCTCATTCTGATTCTGATCATTGCTTTTGACATGTGATAACCTCCAAAGGTTAACCCGACCCTGTTCTTGCACCCAAGGCTATTATATCCTTTCAGAGGCAAAAAGAAAATGAGGGAATACAAAACTATTTGGTAACTACAAGTGCGAAACGGGCGGAGGACACTGTGCGTTTCCCCTCGCCCGCTGATTTACATTTTCTTCGAAGCATTTTTCTTGACCTTTTTGAGCCGGAAGAAATCCTCGCGCTCTTTCTCTTCGAGAGTCTCCGAAATGGCCTTGACCAAAGCTCTGTATCTCGGTATTTGAATGCGGTCCAGGGCGTTGGTTCGCTTTTGTGTCTTCTTGATTTCCATGGCCAGCTTATATATGGAAGTTTCGATCTCAGCAAGTTCATAAAGTTTTCGGCGCAGATCGTTATAGGCCTCAACGGCGTTGTCCAGGGCAGAATTCGTCCTGAAGACGCCATAGCTGGGGTCAATGGGCTGGGGTACGTTTCGGACCATCGGCAGCTCCACACCCATGACGCTGCGGCTGAGCAGCTCAAATTCCTCATCTTTGGGAATGGAAATGGAAATCTCTTCAATAGTTTGTGTGCCCAGCAGCATATTTGAGATTTTAAGGGCTTCGGAGGCTTCCTCGAAGCGATTCTGGATCTCAATCTGAACCTGATTGGCCCGGTTCATCATGCCCATCATGTCACGGATCAGAACGTTCCGCTTTCGGTCCAGAAGCTCATAGCCTCGAATGGAAAAGGCGAGCATGCTTTTCGCACGGATCAGATTGGCTTTGGTCGGCGCTATGTTGCTATACATGTCGCACCCCTCCTAACCTCTGTAGAAAGCGTCAATAATATCTGTGCTGAGGCGGTCGAGTTCAGTCCTCGGAAGAAGGCTAAGTACATCCCAGGCAATGCCCAGACTCTTGTTGATGTCGCGGCTTTCGTCCATATGCTGCCGCACGAACTGACTCTCAAAAGCCCGGCCATAGGCCATATAGCGCTGATCGGTCTCAGTGAGGTCGCTCTCGCCAATAATTTGAGCCAGGGAGCGGATGTCCTGCACCTTTGAATAACTGGAAAAAAGCTGGTTGGCAACATCCGGATGTTCTTTTGTGGTATAGCCTTCACCAATGCCGTCTTTCATCAGACGGGACAGACTCGGCAGGACGTTGATGGGCGGATAGACATTGTCCTGATGCAGCTCGCGGCTGAGCACGATCTGACCTTCAGTAATATACCCCGTCAGGTCCGGAATTGGGTGGCTGATGTCATCATTGGGCATAGTCAGAATTGGCAGGAAGGTAATGGAGCCTTCGCGGCTGTGGAGCATACCCGCCCGTTCATACAGCGAAGCCAGGTCAGAGTAGAGATACCCCGGATAGCCCTTTCTTGAAGGGACTTCCTCCCGCGCTGAAGATACCTCTCGTAAGGCTTCGCAGTAGGAGGTCAAGTCAGTCATGACGACGAGGACGTGATAGCCCAGTTCAAAAGCCAGGTATTCGGCTGTCGTCAAAGCGCACCGCGGTGTACTGATGCGTTCAACAATAGGATCATCCGCCAGATTGACAAACATGACGACTTTGTCAATGGCACCGGAGTCCTCGAAGCTGCGTCTGAAAAAATCAGCGTCATCGTGCTTGACACCTATGGCTGCGAAAACTACAGCGAACTTGTCGTTGCTCGTACCGCTAAGCTTGGCCTGACGGACAATCTGGGCGGCGAGTTCATTGTGCGGAAGGCCGTTCCCTGAAAAGATAGGCAGTTTTTGCCCTCGGATCAGCGTCATCAGCGTATCAATGGAGGAAACGCCGGTTTCAATATAATCTCTTGGATACTTTCTGGCGACGGGATTGATTGGTCTGCCGTTGATATTATAGTGCAGGTTTCCGTAAATTGGGCCGCCGCCGTCAATCGCCCTGCCTATGCCATCAAAGGAGCGTCCAAGGATATCCGGGGACATAGCCAGCTCAAAGGGCCTGCCGGTAAAACGAATAGAAGCGTTGGTGGCGGAAAGACCGGAGGTGCCCTCAAACACCTGGGCAACCACGGTTTTATCTTCGAGGCGGATTACCTTGCCCAGCCTGTCCTTGTCACCCTTGACTCGGATCTTGATAATTTCACCATAAGAAGCATTTTCGACGCCCGAGAGGACCATCAGCGGACCTTCGAGCATGTCAATTTTTAGATACTCTTTAGCAATTTCCACACAGGTCCCCCCTTAGGCATATTTTTTAATCAGCGTGTCAAAGTAATCGTCGATCTGCTCCGTGAGGGCATCCAGACCGCTTAAATCATCATTCGGAATATCATATTTCATTTTGATCACACGGTCAAAAAGCGACTCATTGCGGACCACCGAGATTGGGATGCCTTTCTTTACGGCTTCCAAGCCGCGCTCGTAGAGGTGCGCGATAATTGTCAGCATACGGTACTGCTTTTGAATAGGCACATAGGTATCGTCCTTATGAAAGGCATTTTGCTGAAGAAAACCAATTTTCAGAACTTTAGATACTTCCAGGATCAGGCGCTGATCATCTGGAAGGACGTCTTCGCCTACAAGCTGAACGATATCTGCCAGCTTGTTTTCTTCAAACAGCAGCCGGATCATTTCTGCCCGCAGCTCCACAAGGTCCGCACTGACATTCGCCGCGTACCACGGTGCGAGGATCTTGATATAACCGCTGTAGCTGTTAAGCCAGTGAATCGAAGGATAGTGGCGTGCATATGCCAGCTTTTTATCGAGGGCCAGAAAGGCATTTACAAAGCGCTTGGTATTTTCCGTCACAGGCTCGGAGAAGTCACCGCCGGCCGGGGAAACTGCACCTATGATCGTCACCGAGGCGTCCCGTCCCTCCATAGTGCGAACGTAGCCGGCGCGCTCGTAAAACTCTGCAAGTCTGGAAGGCAGGTAAGCTGGGTAGCCATCCTCTGCAGGCATTTCTTCCAGACGACCCGAGATCTCCCTCAAGGCCTCTGCCCAACGGGACGTGGAGTCTGCCATAATGGCGACATCATAACCCATGTCCCGGTAGTACTCCGCAATGGTAATTCCGGTATAAATACTGGCCTCTCGGGCTGCGACCGGCATGTTTGAGGTGTTTGCGATCAGGACAGTCCGGTCCATGATTGGACGGCCGGACGCCGGATCGATCAGCTTTGGAAACTGCTCAAGGACGTCCGTCATTTCATTGCCCCGCTCTCCGCAGCCGATGTATACGATAATATCCGCATCGCTCCATTTGGCGAGCTGATGCTGGGTCATAGTTTTGCCAGTGCCGAAGCCGCCCGGTATGGCTGCGGTGCCGCCCTTGGCGATAGGGAAAAAGATATCCAGTACGCGCTGTCCCGTCAACAGCGGTTTTGAGAGCGCAAGACGCTCAGAGACCGGTCTTGGCGATCTGACCGGCCATTCCTGCAGTAGGCAGAGCGACTCCTCATCACCTTCCCTGTTCCTGATCTTTACAAGCGGCTCAATGATGCTGTATTCTCCGGAAGGCGCGCACCAAGTCACTTCGCCCTCCACGCCCGGCGGTACGATCCAGCGAAACTCAATCAAAGGGGTTTCCTGGAAGCTTGCCATGCACATTCCTTGCAGGAGATGCTGCCCGACAACGACATCCATGTCCACTTTCCAGCGAGCTTCCTCATCAATGGCAATCATGCCAATCCCTTCATTGATGAAACCGGGATTGTTTTTTTCGATTTCCAGCAACGGCCTCTCTATGCCGTCAAAGATGTTGCCAAGCAGTCCAGGGCCAAGCTTAAGCGACAGCGGCTTTCCGGTGGACGTCACCGGTTCGCCAATTTTCAAGCCCTCAGTCTCCTCATACACCTGAATGGTGGCGTCATTGCCCTCTATGGCAATGATCTCCCCAATCAGTTTGAGATGGCCCACCATGACCATTTCACGCATTTTATAGCCCGTCATATCAGTGGCGCCGACAACCGGGCCATTGACCATTTTAATTCGGCCTCGATCATGCATCTGCCTCACCCCGTTCCTCAAGGAGCTCTGCAACCAGCTGCCCCATCACGACTTCAGCGTCTTCAAGCAGGATATCAAAGGAACCGTCCAGCTTCAGTGTCCGCTCGCCGTTGTAAAAAATCAGTCCGCCCATAATACCTTTTTTGACGGGCACCCACTTAATCTTTGCAGGGTCAAACCCCTGCATTACCATTTCGCTGGCGAGGCTTTCCCCAAAACGCGAATAATCCTCTTCCAGAAGTTCCACTTCAATGCTTGTGAACCGGTTCAACTCCTCAACGGATTTTAGAATACGCAGTTTGAGAAAATCCAAATAGTCCGGCGTTTTTCTGAATTCATTGACACGCGCTTTCAGGGCATCACATAGCTCCAGGACAATATCGTGCTTCAGTCTCAACATCTGATTCCTGACGCCGCTGAGCACTTTGGAAATCTTTTTCCTTGAGTCATCCCTGGCATTCTCTTCGTGAACTTCAACAAATTTTCTGGATTTTTCCATTAGCTTTTTTTTATAGATTTTGACCGCTTCAAGAGTTTCCTCATCCAGTTCTGAAATTTTCACACCGTAGGATTCTTCGAGGCGATCGAGCACAATTTTTGTAAACACTTCAATTTTTTCATCTACTGTAATCATTGGTCACCAACTCTCTGTTACAGTTTAATGCCGATCGAGTCGCGTATGTAGCGTGTGATGTACCCGCTGTCATATTTCCCCCCGACCGCCGGCACTTCAACGATCATTTTTTTCTTTTCCTTTAACTTGATTGTCATGACTTCCTTCTCAATCATGTGAAGCACCCCGCTGGACAAGACGACGATCCCAATTTCAGGATCTGCCAGTTTTCTCTCCAGCAGTTCCAGAGCTTTATCCCTGTCCTGGACGAGCTCGCCGGCAATGCCGGACAGCCTGAGACCCATCAGTGTATCCAGATCATCACTGATCAGAAATGACTTCATACGAACCGCTCCCTTCTGATGGCGCTGTAGTTCGGACTACAATCGGCCAAGTATCAGAATGGAAATGATCAGACCGTAAATGGCAATCCCCTCGGCAAGACCGACGAAGATCAAGGTTTTACCAAGGATTTTTGAGTCTTCGGAAACCGCGCCAAGGGCTGAGGACCCAACCGCGCCAACAGCATAACCCGCGCCGATGGTCGCAAGTCCCGTACACAGCGCCGCTGCGATGAACCCCAGGCCGCTGGCAGAGGACGCTGCGCCGGTTTCCGCCGCATAAGCGATATCAGGCACGATCATTCCAACGGCAATCATCATGACTGGCGCAAAGATCGCAATATTCCAGCGCATGATGCGCTTTAACTGTTTCTTTTCCTTCAAGCCTTCACCAAAATAATGATATACACCTGCCAATACCGTTCCAATCACCAATAAAACATTCAATCCAAGCAAAATTTGCATGCTAGTCTCCTCCTTGTTAGCTTTTTATGCGAATGCGGGGCATTAGCCGCGGAGCAAAAAACCGGTCTTTTCCCGAAGTGAAAAGAAACTACATTTTAAACTTCTTGAAATCTAACCGGATCAAAGGCTTCGCCATCTCCGGAATAATATTTGCTGAACAGTTCGTAATACATCAATCGGAGTCCCTGGATCATGACGATCAGTCCCTCAAGGAAAATGACAATGAGGTTGCCCAGGAAAAACATCAAGATTTCTCCGCCCAGATTCCCGATCAGGGCACCCATGGTGTGAAACGCAACGAACAGACCGACATGGTTAAGAGCGAAGGCACCCACACGAATGAACGAAATACTGTTGGAAAGAAAACTCAAAAAAGTTTCCAGGATGTCAAAACCACTCTCCACGTAGTATTCCGACATTTTTTCGTGATAGAGCGGCCGTGCGCCCTTCATCAGGTTGGCCAGGGGTTCGCGCCCAATAATGACACCCACACTGGCCAGGACGAGGATTACTGTCATGAACGTTGGCAGCCCTGGTAACTTGAAAGCTGTTTTCAATACCGCCTGAATCAAGGTGAGATAGAGAACAAGTCCGGCGACGCCATTGCGGCCAAGCCAGCCCTCCTGCACATCTCCAATCCGCAGCTTGTTGAGAATACTGTAGGCAAAACTAATGAGCAATAAAAAGACTCCAACGCCTACCGATACGCCCAATATGGTATTGATGTTCTCAATAGGCCTGAGAAAAGGCATGAATGGAAATAATTTCGAAATCAGGTGCTCATAACCGAAAAAGCTGTCATAAAAGAATCCGAAGAAGGCTGAGCTGATTCCTAGTCTGGCCAAAATATGGAAATACAAGTTGTCGGGATTTTTTTTCGTCAGCACCATACCTGTGAGAAAGAGCACTATGCCTTGACCGAGGTCGCCAAACATGGCACCGAACAAAGTCATGTAGGTCAGTCCAAAAAAGACCGTAGGGTCAGTTTCATTGTAGGCGGGCGTGCCGTACATGTTGACCAGCATTTCGAAGGGTTTCACCAACCAGCGATTCTTTAGCAGCGTCGGCGGTGTATGCTTTTCAATAGCGTTGCTGGTGTCATTGAACAGGACAATCGTACCTGGGCCCAGTTTTTTGATTCTCTCTTCGAAGACCGCTTCGTCCCGTTCAGGAATCCATCCGGCCAGATAAAAGAAATTCCTCGTCGTCGCTATGCTGCGTCGCATTTTTACCTTGACCCGCTCCAAGGCCAAAGCGTTGACACTAGCTTGAATCTCATTCTCATAGGAGCGTTTGAAGACCTCCAGCTCCTTGAGTTTCGCGGCTATTTCAATTTCAATTTCTTCCTGGCGTGCTCGAATCCTTCGCAGCGCCTCTGGCGCTTTGACTTTATAGGCATCCGGGATAGAAATTTCCTCAAAATAGACCGATCTGAGAATTCGGTCCGTCTCTGCGTCGAGTTCCTTTGGCGAAATGATCAGCTCGGCTTCACCACGATCTATGGTGTCCAGATGCATGACGACCGCAGTGATATTTTCGTAATTCAATGACAGCTTATATCTGTTTTCCTTTGAGAGTACGCCCAGTCTGGCTGAGAAATGTTCCATAGTGGTGATCTCTTCAAGGTCGACCTCAGTTTCCTGAAGCTTTCCAAGGCATTCAAGTTCTTTGAGATGGACGCGTTCTTCCCGCAGTGCTGATAAAACACTATAGGCACCGCTGACCTCTTCGGTAAAGAGGTCGATCTGCGTCTCCACCCGCTCAAGTGTCCAGTCCCAGACCGGATCTTCAAGATAAGCGCTGTCAATTTTCTTCTCAAGGTCCAGCATCATAAGCAGCTTCTCAGCTTTTTCCATCAGCGCCTTAGGATCCACCTGAGTTTTATAAGGCTCAATGCGGCACATATTCAAGATTTCGTCGCGATTCTCATCTACCATGCTAAGCCTGAAGTTGCTTTCTTCAATTTCGTGATATGCGTTGACGAGCTGAATACGCTCAAACAGAGCGATCTCTTTAAGCACTTCGTCCAGCAGCGCTAAATCTGCTACCAGATTCACCATGCTCATTTTTTCAACGGACATTCAGCCTCACCCCCTCAGTTCCCTTATTAAGAATTTCCGGCAGGCTTCGCTGCTGATGTTGTAGCGTTTGGATTCGACAATAGTGAACAGGTCCCGCATTTCATACTCGAGTCTGTGAAGGTACACCATAGGCTCTGTAATAGTCATGGGGTATTCCATGCGCAATTTGTCGAACAGCTTGTAAAGATACCGGTCCATCAGGATTTCTAAGTTCAGTTCAAAGTGTTCTGTTTGCTCAAACATGAAGCCATATGGTGATGCCCGCAGCACCCGGCTGATATCATCCAGGGAAGGCAGGTAGCACAGCTCTTTGAGTCGTTTGTAAGAAAAGTATTTGCCGTTCAGCAGCGTGTAGTTCAGGATCTCCTCAGGCAGCAGCTGATAATAGCGCCTGCCTCTGTACACCCATTGGATGTTCAGCATGTCAATATTCCGCTTCAGGACTTCACCAACAGCCTTTTGATCTGCAGCGTCCAGCTTTTCTGTACGCTGGGACAGCTTCTTGAAATACAGTCGGTCCAGGTTCATCTCGACATAAAACATCATTCTGGTAGGCTCTTCGTCCTTATAGTACTCAATCAGCTGCTGGTATTCAGTTCCGGCCAGCGCTGCGGAGAGCTCGTCCAGGGAAGTCGCCTGGCTGATCTTCCCATAGTCCAGTTCAGAATATATGTGTGGGATGATCAAGTGATCCGTGATGCTGATGAGACTTTCGCGTCGGATCACCATGCGCAGAAACAATTTCAAATTCTCAATTTCATACCGCATCAACAGAACCTTGAAGTACTCTCTGTAGGCGTCCGTAAAATAGTGGTACAGTTTTTCGTGCTTTTCAAAGGCATTGCGTTCAAAACGGCCTTCGAGCTCAATGATATCTACCTTCCTGGCCTCCGGTAAAATTGAGGCATACCAGGTTTCCTGGCGAAGGTAGTCCACTACCTCGTCCACATGGTTCAGCAGCAACAGTTTATAGTAGTCCTGATCCTTCAGAAGCTGACCTTCAAGGGCACGCACCTTCGCGTTGACGGCAGCAAATTTGCGTACATTACTCATGCTCGAGTCCCCCTCTGCGTCATTCTTTAGCACTGCTGATAGTCAATTCAAACGCTTTTCTCAGCAAAGCTTCCCTGTTCTGGTCTACCAAAGCTCTGATTCTCTGATTCTCGCGGACACCATCTTCTCTGATTCGATGAACCTCTGCATCAGCTTGACCAACAATCTCATCATAAAGCTTTTTGGCTTCCTTTCTGGCCTCTCGCATGTAATCTGCTTCCATGTCTTTTTGAAGTTTCTTCAGCTCATTTTCTTTTTCTTCGCGTTGCTCCTCTTTTTGTTTCTCAAGCCGTACGCCCTGGTAATCGATTTCCAAAATTCTCGCCAGGGTTCTTTCGATGGCTTTGGATTTCAACTCGATGCGCCACCTTTCCCGATTCAACTTTATTTCTCAAGACTCCCAAAGCCAGGTATTCGAATACCTGAGGACTTTCCTTGGGGATCCTGAGAAATACTATAACCTCTATTATAGTCCTCTGATTTCAAAAAGCCAGAAAACCTGCAAATTTCAACGATTCGATCATGATAGTGCGCTTTCACGTTTAAATTTTAGGCTAAAATGATTTACTAGATTATAAAATATGGTTTTCCTTCTCTATTTCGGTGAAATCGCGATGTTTCATCCAGTAAAACAGGCTGATTCAATTCAAAAACACGAAAAATTTACATTTTGGACTTCAAATTAAATGAAAATTGCATAAATTGAGAGCGGCATATTCATGTCTCTTCAAATTTATTTTCACTTTGGTGACTGACACCAAACTTAATTCGGTACCAGAGCTTCACACAATTCTGCACAAATTAAAAATTTCTTTCCATAATTAAAGAAAACCCTGTGCTTCGATCTCTCGAAGCGCAGGGTTCCATGCCCATCGGGCATTAAAATTAGATTTTCTGTTTTGCCACGTAGTGCGTGTGAAGCAGCTCGTGCGCTTTTTCGCCATAAGGCTTGCCAAGGTACTTCTCATAGAGATCAAGAACTTCCTGGTTCTCATGAGATTTACGCTTAGTTTTATTGCGGTCTTCCTGGTAGATCGCGATCTGACGCTTGCGGATAATTTCCATGTCACCATGGTGATATGGCTGTCCGCCGCCGCCAATACAGCCGCCTGGGCAAGCCATGATTTCGATTGCCTGGAAGTTGCACTCGCCAGCCTTAATGCAGTCAAGAAGCTTTCTCGCATTGCCGAGACCGTGAGCAATACCAATATTGAGCTCGAGGTCGCCAATTTGAACTTTGCCGGAACGGATGCCGTCGAGGCCACGAAGCTGAGTCAGCTCCACTTGCTCGAGAGTTTCGCCGGTAAGCCACTCGTAAGCCGTACGCGCAGCAGCTTCAATAACGCCGCCGGTAGTACCAAAGATGACAGATGCGCCGGTAGATTCGCCGAGCATATGGTCGAAGTCGCCCTCAGGAAGGTTAGCGAAGTCAATGCAAGCTTCCTTCAACATGAGGCCATACTCACGGGTAGTGAGGACGTAGTCCACGTTTTGGAGATCCTGGTGGGACAACTCCGTACGCTTTGCTTCCGCTTTCTTCGCGATACAAGGCATGACAGAAACGACCACAATGTCTTTAGGGTCAATACCTTTTTTCTCAGCGTAGTATGTCTTTGCGATCGCGCCAAACATGATTTGAGGCGATTTACAAGTAGACGGAATGTCGAGCATGTCAGGGTATTGGTGCTCAAAGAACTGAACCCACGCCGGGCAGCAGCTCGTCAGAATTGGAAGCGTGCCGCCGTGCTGAATGCGGTGAACGAGCTCAGAAGCTTCTTCGAGGATCGTAAGGTCCGCAGCGAAGTCCGTATCATAGACCGCGTCAAAGCCAAGGCGTCTGAGGGACGTCGCAAGTTTGCCGGTGGAGATGGATCCAGGAGGCATATCGAAGAGCTCGCCTACAGCAACGCGGATCGCAGGAGCGACCTGAACGATAACGTGCTTGTTAGGGTTGTTGATCTCGCGCCATACCTTATGGATGTCGTTGTTTTCAGTGAGCGCAGCCGTCGGACACACCGCGACGCACTGACCACAGTACGTACATGAAGTTTCTTTCATGTCGAGGTTGAAGGCAGGGCCTACGAATGTATTAAAGCCGCGGTTGACCGCAGACAGAATTCCGCAGGTCTGTACCTCGTTGCACATGGTCTCGCAGCGGCGGCACATGACGCACTTGTTAGGGTCCTTCACGATTGCGCCGGACGACTCGTCCTTTTCAAAGTCGATGCGCTCGCCAGCCCATTTGATGTCGCGAACACCGAGGTCCGCGGCAAGCTTCTGGAGATCGCACTCCAGGTTTTTAGGGCACATGAGGCAATCTTTAGGGTGGTTGGAGAGCAGGAGCTCCACCGACATACGGCGAGCCGTGATGGCGCGCGGCGTATGTGTCGAAACATGCATACCGTCAGTGACCTTCTCAGAGCAAGCTGTGACAAGCGCAGGACGGCCTTGTACCTCTACCGTGCACACGCGGCAGGAAGACGCCTGGTTGACAACACCGAACTGATCCATATGAAGGTCCATATGGCAGAGCGTAGGTATGTGAATCCCCAGAGTGCGAGCGGCTTCAAGGATGGTCGTTCCTTTTGGCACCGCGATTGGGGTATCGTTAATCGTCAGTTTAATCATCTACATTCCACCTCCAAACTAGGGCTTAAGGACGGCGCTAAACTTACATGCATTGAAGCATGCGCCGCAGCCGATACACTTATCCTGATCAATGACATGAACCTCTTTGACCTTGCCGCTGATGCAGTTGACCGGGCAAACGCGGGCGCAAGCCGTACAGCCAATACACTTATCAGCGATAATCGAGTATTTCGCGAGCGCTTTACATGAACCTGTCGCGCAGCGCTTGTTGAAGACGTGGTTCTCGTATTCTTCACGGAAATATTTCATAGTGCTCAGAACCGGATTTGGCGCTGTCTGACCGAGGCCGCAGAGCGCTGAGTCCTTGATCATGTAAGCAAGAGCCTGGAGGTTGTCGAGGTCTTCAGCAGTGCCGTGACCCTCAGTGATTCTCTCGAGGATCTCAAGCATACGCTTCGTGCCGACGCGGCATGGCGTACACTTGCCGCAAGACTCGTCTTTCGTAAAGTCGAGGTAGAATTTCGCGATATCGACCATACAGTTGTCTTCGTCCATAACGATCATACCGCCAGAGCCCATCATGGAGCCGATGGCTTTGAGACTGTCATAATCGATTGGTGTGTCGAGGTCGGCTACGGTAATAACCCCGCCGGAAGGACCGCCAGTTTGAACTGCCTTAAAGGCTCTGTCATTCTGGATCCCGCCGCCGATCTCGTAGATGATCTCGCGAAGCGTGGTGCCCATTGGAACTTCAACGAGACCAACGTTATTGACTTTGCCTGCAAGCGCGAATACCTTGGTGCCCTTGGACTTTTCAGTGCCAATGCTGGCGAACCACTCAGCGCCGTTCAGGAAGATCGGAGCGATATTGGCAAAGGTTTCAACGTTGTTCACGCAGGTCGGCTTATTCAAATAGCCTGACTCTGATGGGAACGGAGGCTTTTTGGTAGGCTCGCCGCGCTTGCCTTCAACTGAGTGGATAAGCGCCGTCTCTTCGCCGCAGACGAACGCGCCGGCACCGAGCTTAATCTCAATGTCAAAGTCAAAGCCGCTGCCAAAGAGGTCTTTTCCGAGGAGTCCGTACTCTCTCGCTTGAGCAATGGCAACTTCCAAACGGTGAATTGCAAGTGGATACTCAGCGCGGATATAGATGATGCCCTTAGTCGCGCCAATGATGTAGCCGCCAATAGCCATGGCTTCAAGCACGGAGTGCGGGTCGCCCTCGAGGATGGAACGGTCCATAAAGGCACCCGGGTCGCCCTCGTCAGCGTTACAAATAATATATTTCTGGTCGCCAGGGGATCTCATGGTGAGCTCCCACTTCATACCAGTGGAGAAGCCGCCGCCGCCCCGGCCACGAAGACCAGAGTCCTTGACAACTTTAACAGCGTCTTCACGCTTCATGGTAAGAACGTTCGCAAGGGCTTCATACCCTCTGAACGCTATGTATTCTGTAATGTTCTCCGGATCGATCATACCGCAGTTTCTGAGCGCTATGCGCAGCTGCTTTTTATAGAACGGCATGTCTCTGTGAAGGTCCATTTTCTGATTCTCAATTGGCTCAACGTAGAGCAAACGGTCAACGTGACGTCCTTTGATGACGTGTTCCTCGATGATGTCTTTTGCGTCAGCTGCCTGAACCTGAACATAGAAAACGTTGTCCGGGTGGACTTTGACGATTGGACCCTGGCCGCAGAAACCGAAACAGCCGGTTTTGACAACCTTGACTTCTTTATCATATCCCTTTTGGACAAGGATGTTTTCAAGCTCAGTGATCAGCGTGTCCGCTCCGGATGAAATACATCCCGTTCCGCCGCAGACCATGAGATGAGTTCTGATCTTAGCCACAAATTACCCTCCTTCGCTGTTCCTTTAATTTATGCTTTCACGAATGTGTTGATAACTACGCTGTCTTCGAGCATTTCATTGTGCATGACATAACGCGTGATGATTTCTCTGGCGCGCTTGTCGTCCACTTTGCCGAAGATGATTGGTTCATGACCAGGAAGGTTGACCTGAACAGTAGGTTCGCTGTGGCAATAACCGAGGCAGCCAACCTGAACAATACGAATATTGGTGAGCTCTTGCTTTTCAGTTTCATCCAAAAGCGCGCTCAGGGTTTCACGTGCGCCTGCAGCGATGCCGCAAGTCGCCATGCCGACCATAAGCTCTACGATGTCATCAGTGGATTCGCCGGTTTCGCGAAGGTTAACTTTTTTCTGGGACTCCTCGCGGATGCGTTTGAGATCTTCAAGAGATTTAATCGCCATTTTATTGCTCCTTTCCGAAGTTCTTAACCACGTAAGCGTTAATGATGCCATCGACTTCGTCAAGCTTGACACGGCCATAGACCTTGTCGCCGACTAGGACAATAGGCGCGAGACCGCAAGCGCCGACACAACGGACGTCTTTTAAAGTAAAGAGCATATCCGGAGTCGTTTCGCCAGTAGTGATCCCGAGCTTGGATTTGAATTCGTCAAGGATTTTGTCAGCGCCGCGAACGAAGCATGCCGTTCCCATGCAAACTGCAACGACGTGTTCACCGACCGGATTGGTGGTGAAGAACGAGTAGAAGCTGACGACGCCAAAGACGTTGGCCGCAGGAATGTCAAGCCGCCTTGCGACGAACAACATGACTTCCTTAGGCAGATAACCGAAGAGATGCTGCGCCCGGTGAAGTACGTGAATCAAAGAGCCTTTCTTGTCTTCGAGTGTCTGGATGTAACTGTCAAGTTGATCGAACAATTCCTTTGGCAAATCTTTAACACTCACAGTTGGAATCTGTGCCAATGCCTTCGCCATTATTGCACCTTCCTTTCAACATTTCGAACTCTAATAGAATAAATGAACAAAATCATTATATCACTGACCCTCTGGTTTTGTGAATAATAAATAATCGAAATTGAAGATTATTTAACAAATAATTTTAGAATACAGCATTTTCAACACTTCCAATATTTTAAGTCGAAATCGTTATAATTTTCACACAATTATACACTTCGCGACGCTAATTTTATAAAATTTAAATCTCGTTAAATCATTGTTAAAAAATTCATAAATATTCACATTACTTTTTACGAAAATCGTTTCACCTCAACTTTACGTTTACAGAGATGAAATATGGTTTACGGATTGTGAATTGCGCGACCATCGGTAAAACATTAATTAAGGATTAAATATGGGGCGAAAATTTGATTCGCCCAGCGTAAAAAAGTATATTAATGGAGAGAGACGGCGATAACCGAACCAGTTTTATCGCCTGTTCATACCAAACTATGGGGGTCACCTTCATGTCCAACGAAAAAATTCTCGTCGTCGAAGACGAAAAAGAAATCGCCCAGATGATTCGGGATTATCTGAAAGCATCAAATTATGACGTTATCCTCGCCTATGACGGCGAAGAGGCGCTGAACACCTTTTACAGGGAGAATCCGGATCTGGTGATTCTCGACATTATGCTTCCGAAAATTGACGGCTTCGAAATCTGCAGAACCCTCCGTACAAAATCACCTGTGCCCATTCTGATGCTCAGCGCACGGAAGGAAGACATGGACAAGATCCTGGGTCTGGGTCTTGGTGCGGACGACTATGTCACCAAGCCCTTCAGTCCAAGAGAACTGTTGGCCCGCGTCCAGTCCCAGCTGAGGCGCTACAAGGAGCTCTCTACGACGCAGACGCCATCCAGTGCCTTGATTATTGGCGAGCTGGAAATCGATCCTAGCGCCTATACCGTTAAGGTGCGCGGCGAGTACGTCCCTTTTTCCGTCAAGGAGTTTGAGATCCTCTATTACCTCGCCAGCAATCTCAATCAGGCGCTGGCCAGAGAGAAGATTTTTGATCACGTGTGGGGCTTCAATGAATATGGCGACATCAACACCGTGACGGTTCACGTTCGCAAGATCCGGGAAAAAATCGAGGAAGACCCTTCGAATCCGAAATACATCGAAACCGTCTGGGGGATCGGGTACAAGTTCAAAGGGGGAAAATAAACTTTGAACATACGTTCAAAAATTATTCTCTCTTTTCTTTCCCTGCTGGTCGTCCCCCTGATGATCGTCGTGCTGTCATTCCTGGTGCTGACCACAAACTTTTTCAACATCCCGGCAGTGGACAAATTTGTGTCCATCTCCTCTTCCATGGACCGGGTGACAGAAGAGTTTGTCGGCAATCTTGACCGTATAGACAATTATCCCTATATGGACGGACTGCTCAGGCCCTACTACACGACTTACTTCAGGCGCCTGCTGTTTGTCGACCAGGAGAACATCATCCAGTTTGACAGCGAGCGAAAGTTGATCGGTGTCGCCTTCGACAAGGTCTCCTTTTTTGAGACGAATTCAGAGGGCAACGTCACCGTCAGCATCGATCCGTCCAGCCTGAGCATGATGGAACGCAGCGTCGTCAAAGGCGGGATCACCTACGGACGACTGGTGTTCCTGCCGGACATCGACATCAAGGACGCCTATACGTTCTTCAGCTACCTGCCATTTGCCATAATGGCCATCTTCGTCATTTCCGTTGTCACCATGATCCTGATCCTGTCCAAGATCCTGTCGGACGGGATTCTAAATCCTCTTAAGGAACTCAACCACGCCGCTGAAATGATCGCCTCCGGGGATCTCGAGTACGAGATGAAATACAAAAAAGACGACGAGATTGGCAAGTTCTGCAACGAGTTCGACCGCATGCGGCTGCGGCTCAAGGACTCCCTCGCCAAGCAGGTGGAGTTCGAACATTCCAGACAGCAGCTGATCGCCAGCGTCTCACACGACCTGAAGACGCCGCTGACCTCCATCCAGGGCTACGTCGAGCTGCTCGGCGACGATATTGTCGAGGACCCGGAAACCCAAAAGCAATATCTCGACATCATTCGCTCCAAAAGCGCTCAGCTGAACCACTTGATCGACGACCTCTTCACCTTTACTAAGATGAATCTGGACGAGTTCGTCATTGAGCTGACGCCCATGGATTCCCGCGAATTGTTCGACTTCATGCTGAGTGAAAAGGAAATGGACTTCCAGGATCGCAACCTCGAACTCCGGGTCGACCGGCCTATCCCAAGCGTTCCCATTGAAGCGGACGCGCCAAGGCTTCACCAGGTCCTGGACAACTTGATCAGCAATGCGGAAAAGTTTACGAAAACCTACATTCACATCTACACCCGCAGAACACAGGACTTTTTCGAATGGTTCGTCGAAGATGACGGCATAGGCATTCCACAGGAAGACCTCAGCCGAATCTTTGAGCACTTTTACAAAGTCGACAAGTCGCGGACCTACTCAAGTCGGGGCACGGGCCTTGGTCTTGCCATCTGCAAACAGATCGTCGAAGCCCACGGCGGCACCATCAGCGTCCGCAGCCAGCTTGGCGAGGGGACGACCTTCAAGGTCAAACTGCCTATTCTGAAGGTGAACTCGGCTGCGTCATCCAGCCACAGCCCTGAGGCCGAACTCGAATCAGCGTCCACTGCGGAGGATTCATCCGGGTCGGAAGTCAACAGCTAAGACACTTACAAGGAAACTGGCGTCGGAAGGAAGTCCGTTATTTGACTTCCACCGAGCCGGTTTCCTTTCTTTTTGCCGCGGTTTTCACAGCCCGCAGCAACGCGCTCCTCAGAAGATTAAATCATAAACATTCCCTGTGATCTCGATATTGTCAAACCTGTACTGCCGCACAAGGTCCGGCCAGGTGACCGTAAACTCAATCCAGTACGGTGATTTCAGCCGATGGTCAGTCCACCCCAAAGTACTCGGCGCCAGCGGCAGTTTGTAATCCGCCCGCCATAAGCCATTCCCGGCCGCACTGAGCCTGAGCGGAAATTCCACCACTTCCCCAAAGGCTTCCTCATAACGGTACACTCGGCCATTTGGATCCTCATAAACCATGGCTTCCAGCTCAGGAGACATCCTGCAGGTGACACCGAGGGGGTCGCCCTCTGCTTGAAGCTCCAGCTTCATCATTTCGTAGGATAAAAACCGGTTGGGATTCAGCGCCATTGGCCTGCCCTGGCGGTCGATCTGACCACGCCAGTGGTTCCAGGAACCCAGGAGTGAAGCGCCCAGGATCACCGGCGGCCTGACAGTTAAAAGTCTCAGTGCCTCTTCTGACGCACCGCTATCATCTGTAACTTCGGCGCGCAAGGTATATGTTCCGTTTAGCAAGGGTTCACTGAGTTGAAATTCAAAGGATTTTCCTGAAACCAAGTCAGCGAAGTACTGTGTAAATGTATGCGAGGTCTCTTTGTGGGCAGCGGTGACTTTGAGCGTAAGAGGGCTGCCTTCGTGGTCTTTTGGGAGGACCGTGACCATCGGCCGCTGTCCTGTCAGTGCGGGGTCGGGAATGACAGAGACAAACTCGACTTCAGGAGCGGAGTTGTCCACGGTAAAGAGGAAGTGGACAGGGTCGCTGAGCTGACCTTCCAGATCCCAAACGACGTAATCCGCTTCGTAAGTGCCTTTCGGAAGCGTTGCCGGCCATCCATAGCTCCAATTGCCCCCGATTTCTCGGATCCGAAAATCATGCTTGACTATGCCGCGGTTCGGGTCGCTTACCGCATGATCCGGATCGTAAGAGGCGTCCGTCCAGTAGAGGCGGTACCGGTCGAGCAGAATGTCAAAGCGGGCCTTGAGGGTCAGACTTGCTATGGGTTTTCGGTGCACCGTAAACGCTGCGCTGGCAGTATTGGATTCCATGTCGAAGGCTGGCTTCGGCGTTACATCCTTCAGTTTTCTGCGCACGACAAAGTGACCGACAGAGCTCATAGTCTGCGGTGGTGTCATGGTGTAGAAGGGCGTTTCCTGATCGGGTGGTGTCGCCTGTACAGTTTGATTTGCGCTGTTTTCATCCAAAATGATAAAAGACTGGACCGGCAGAGGATTGTCAAAAGCAGCGTCCTGACTCAATCCCCAGACCTCACCTTCAAGGCCGTCGCCCTCGGTTTCCACGTCGACTGTATGATAGGTCAGCGACTCATTCAGCAGCATCAGCTTGTAAGGTTTGACTTCATGGCGCGCTGAGATCAGTTCTATGGCCGCCGTCATTGCTTCAGCCGGACCGGCCGCGGTAATAATCTCTGCGCCCAGACCGGTTGAAAGCTGCGCGGAACCGCCGCCCATAAGCCACTGTGCGTCCGCGGTTTTCTTCAGCGCAGCAGCCTCAGGCTCTGGGAGGATTTCACCCGGCAGGGCGGAATAGACCACATACCGGCTGGCGCCCAGACGCAGCCACTCAGGGTCAAAGCTCTGCTCAATGGTTCTTGAAATTTCGCCTTCATAGGTCCCATAGTAGCTGGATCGCCAGCGGAGGTCCGAATCCCAAACTTGTTCAGTGGTACACACTTCCTGGGTCTCGTAGACGTTAACATAGCCGCCATTGACATAGCAAATAAACGGATCCGCAGCCGGGCAGTACCGCCCCACCAGAACCTGCTTCGTTTCACAAGTTTCAACCGTGTCGTAGTCGCCATAATCCACGTAGCGCCCATTGTCCTGGACACTGACGCGCTGAAGCACACCACTGTAACCCCCTTGAGTATACGGGAGGGTCAGCGGCGGATATTGGGTGCCAAAGAGCTGCGTGGTTGAAGCCGGCATGCGTTCTGTGATTTCACCCAAGTCCCAGACATGAACCAGCGCATCCAGTCCTGAAAGTCTCAAAGTGTTGGCCTGCTGGATCCTGTCTTTTCCCGCTTGAATTCGCTGATCCTCCGAAAGCTTTGGCGACAGCATCAAAAGAACATCAACTTTTTCGGGTGTTCTCGGCATCTCAAGGTCCACGGCTTGAACCGGCCTGAGGTTATCGCACAGCAGTTCCCTTTGGAGGGTCACCTTCCGGGTGTCGGAGGGCGTTATGAAGCTTTCAAGGGTTGGCTGGCCATAGCTTTCCGCCACCTCCAGAATCGCCTTGTAGGCACCAAGCTCCTGTGGTGCGAAGTCTGCAATGGTCTCCTGAGTGTACTGGCCTACAAATGCCTGGTAGGTACCATCAGTTTCCGGATCAAAATAGATTTTTATGACGGTTTCTCCAACCAGGTCGCCATCTGTTGAAGCCACGTCGAGAACAGCACCCACCCGCTCGCCGCGGATCGCGACGCCCTTCATAAAATTGAAAATGACAGCAGGTCTCTGATCCTGGACAATCACCAGGTCGAGGACTGCCGGCGCGGCTTGACGGCCCAGACTGTTGACGGCAGTCAGCGTCACCCGGTGGTGTCCCGGACTCTTATACAGCAAATGCTTCTCGTGGAGTGAAACGTCGACAAGCCTTCTGGCAGTATCTGAACCCGTTACCGCTTTGTAGGCAAAGGTATAGGTCGCGGGAAAGGCGGCTGCCAGCCTGGGATCCTCTTCCCCAGGGGAGTCGTTGACCACCGAGAGCTTGCGGTTGACCTTTTGGTGGCCAGAGAAACTGAGTTGCGCTTTCGGTTGGGTGCTGACAACTTCAATCCAGTGCTCTTCGAAGCTGACCACACCGTCGCTGGTGGTGGCTTCCACAACGACCTTCACATAGTCGTTGGCTGCCCCGAGCAGCCCCGTAATCTCAGAGAATTTGAACTGGCCTGAAAAGAAGTGCCCACTGTCCACCGCCTGTCCGTCGACGGTGACCTTGAGTTCGGCGGTCCGGCTGTGATTGGAGTGATCCGCCGCCTCATAGGGCAGCATGTCAAAGGACCAGTCCGGAAGGGTGAGGTCGAGGTCTGCAGCCCTGGACTCACCACCTATGACAGCGTTGAAGGTTTTCGTGATCTCGTGATTTTCTCCCCCGGCATTCACCACGCGCTGAGTCACTTGGATCTGCCTGAGAATGATTCCCTCCGGCATGACGCTTTTTACGAAGTCCGTCAGCCTGGTTGAAACTGCCTGATCTGACATTGACATGGCATCCAGCTGAAAGGTGTCTGTCTGCCCGGTTTCCGGCGCTCTCAGAGAGAAGTGGTACCGGGTCACAGACCCGCGGCTCTGATTGGCGTAACTCACGGACGCCTGAACCAAGTCTGTTCTGGAGGTCACGTGAAAGTCCGCCACGGAGAACGCCGATAACAAGGCCGCCTGGGGCACGGTTTCCAAGCCAATCTGACAGGTATCCGACGCCGCAGTGGCAGGAGACTCTGAACCGGTGAGATACGTGATCGCTGTTTCAGCAGTAAAAGTAAAATTGCCCTGGCTGTCTAGGTCCGACTTGCTCACGCGGAGCGTGACCTCAGAAGTCAAGGTCGCATTTTGAGTTGAGTCAGTGCCGTTGTAAGTCTGAAAAATTTGAGGACTCATCAGGCCTTTAGCATTTTGAGCAGCCTCGCTGAGGCGCCAGGATTGGATCTCATTTCGGGTTTGATAGAGTGATTTGCCGGTGAGATTTGACATGGCCGACGCATCCATGAGCGTCGCTGTCAGCCTGACTTTGACAGGCACCGTTTCCTGAGGCCCAAAACGGTGGGTTCCTTTATTCAGAATCTCCACTTTGAGAGCCAGCGGTGTCTGCTGCCGGTCCTGAACGTCGTCTGGCAGGGAGACCGTCTGATACCATCGGCGGTCGTTTACAAAGTGCCACAACCGTCCTTCTCCGGGCATTCCGGCGCTGGGCGTCGACAGAACCACCAGATGCGCTTCCGGTAAAAAGTTGCCGCTTCGCATGGGTGCCTCAGGGTTCGATGAGTTCAGGAGAGGAAATGGCAAAGCCCGGTCAAACCAGCTTTGAACCACCGGATCACCGGATAGCGCCGCATTGTTGAGAGCGCTGGCATAGACGCCGGATAGAGACTGCCAGGGGAGGTGAATCCATTTCTTGAAACTCAGGGGCGTACCGCTTTCGGCATCGTTCGGGAAGCGTTGATTGGTAAAGACGTTGCCGTCCACCGAGTAGCCATGGTATCGGTATTCACCAGGAATATTTCCATGCCGGTAATAGCCGCCCTCGACGGCTTTGAAGTCATTGTTCTGAAGGTCAAAGGGACTTCCGTAAACCAGGAGCCGAAGATCTGTGAAAAGCTCCGGATTCAGTTTGAGTCGGCCGCTTACGCTGTTTGAAGACAGATTGATCACCGCAGGCGTGCCTGTGGGGAGTTTTGGCGCAACGCTTTCGAAAGCGGCTTCACGACCTTCATAATAAGTGTTGTCAACGTTCTGGGGGATTGAATAGGGCAACTGTCCTTCCCGGATGCTTGCAGCAAAACTTGGGGCGACTCCAAGGCTGGTGATTATGAAAAAGAGCAGCCCTAAAATGGCGGCTGCTCCCTTGAGGTATTGTCGCGACTGAACCACTTTGATCCGGAAGCGGGGGCACCCACATACCGCAAAGGTGTTCAGTTTCTCAGCAAAGTTGCCGGACGGCTTTGATAACTGCATTATTTTTTACCGCCCTTAAGGGATTTGGGGGAGCCTTCCCGAACCTCGGGAATTGCAGTGTCGCCTCAGAGTCCGGATGAGGTTTCATTGACATCTGAAGTCGAAAGTTCGGGCGCAGCCGCTTCGGTGCAAGTTTCAGTCGTCTGCACGACAGGTTCCTCCGGCGCAGGCTGAAGCGGCGTCCTCAACCGATTCTCCTTTGTCTTTGCCAATGTTGTCAACACCTCTGCCGCGGTGACCAGTCGCTGCGGATGGTAATATCCATCATTCCCGGAGGCAATGCCTGTCCACCTAAGTGCAAGGGACGCCTGATAGCCAACTCCGCTGAAATGTTCCGCATCCTTCCAAATCAGCTGGTCTCGGTCCAGCTGTTCAGGCGTCGGCATGGCTTCATAACTGCTGTAGGTGATCATTCGATACAAGGTATCCGCCATCTGCTCCCTCGTCATTGAATTGGAGCTTAGCACGGTTCCGGGAAGTATTGTTTTTAAAGTTCTGGAGGCATAGGTTTCAAAGTACGCACTGCTGATCAAACCATCAGGTCCAATTCTGCGGTTCAGCATTTCCACTTCATAGAGTGACAGAATCTGAGCCTCGACCAGGACACGGACATAAGGCAGCGACCAATGGGTGGCTGGCCATACTGATGGCGCCCATGAGGCCGACACCGAAGCGCTTTCTTCCAGCGATACGTTTTGTACCCCGTTGGTTTCTGCCCCCAGTGACAGAGTGGGACTCTGGGTGAGCAGCAATGTCGCGGCAGCGGCGAGTGCAATGAGTGATTTGTGCATGAAACCGACCTCCATTGAATTGGTTAATTTTTACATCTAGAAGCATTGTCTCATGAACCCATTAAAATGTCAATATATGTAATTTGATTTATTATTTGTCAGATAGGTGCGGGGTGATGTCTATGGCTAAAGCCTATTGGGCCCGCCTTCCACCTTGACTCCCACACTCAAACCCGCCACATAAAAAAACCGCCGCAAACCAGGGGAAGCCAGTCTGCAGCGGTTGATAACATTATGGAGTTTTCGATTGGCGGACAGCCTTTAAGAGACCATCCCCACTCAGGATTTAGAACAAGCCTACAATTTCTCCGCTTTCGAGAATGTCGATGTGGTTCGCGGATGGCACTTTAGGCAGACCAGGCATTCTCATGATCTCCCCCGCAAGGGCTACCAGGAAGCCCGCGCCTACGGACGCCTTGACTTCGCGCACCGTAATCTTGAAGCCGCTTGGTCTTCCAAGCTTTGTTGGGTCATCTGTCAGTGAGTACTGGGTTTTAGCCATACAGATTGGGAGGTGGCCTACGCCGTCTTCTTCAAACTTCTTAATATCCTTAAGCGCTTTCGATGTAAACTCCACACCGTCTGCTCCGTAGATTTCCTTAGCGATCTTTTCGATCTTTTCAACTGCTGACAGGCTCAGATCATACAGAGGCGCGTATGCCGCTTTGCCGCTCTCTGCCACTTCGACGACTTTCTTCGCCAGCTCTACGCCGCCGTCTCCGCCTTTTGCCCAAACTTCGGACAGAACGACATTGACGCCGAGCTCATTGCAGCGGTCTTCGACGAATTTCAGCTCTGCCGGCGTATCCAGTGGGAATGCGTTGATCGCGACAACCGCAGGCACACCGTGCTTCTGAACGTTTTCGATCTGCTTCTCGAGGTTCGCGAAGCCTTTTGCCAGCGCTTCGAGGTTTTCTGTATTCAGGTCTGCCTTCTTCACGCCGCCGTGGTTCTTCAGCGCGCGCACCGTTGCGACGATGACTGCCGCTGCCGGCTTAAGGCCAGCTTGACGGCACTTGATGTTGAAGAACTTCTCTGCGCCAAGGTCAGCACCGAAGCCAGCTTCCGTGACCACATAATCCGCGAGCTTGAGCGCCATCTTCGTTGCCACAACTGAGTTACAGCCGTGTGCGATGTTCGCGAACGGTCCGCCGTGGATCAGGGCAGGCGTGTTCTCAAGAGTTTGGACCAGGTTTGGCATGAGGGCATCCTTCAAAAGGAGTGCCATGGAACCCGTCGCTTCAAGCTGAGCCGCTGTGACAGGCTTGTTGTCCTTGGAGTAAGCCACGATCATTTTGGACAGTCTTTCTTTGAGGTCCTTCATGCTCGTTGAGAGGCAAAGGATCGCCATGATCTCTGAGGCAACCGCGATGTCGAAGCCGTCCTGACGAACCACGCCGTCACCTTTGTTGCCAAGGCCTACAATTGTATTTCTCAGCGCGCGGTCGTTCATGTCGATAGCGCGTCTCCAGAGGATGCGCTTCTCATCAATGTTCAGCGCGTTGCCCTGGTGGAGATGGTTGTCAATCAGTGCCGCCAGCAGGTTGTTTGCTGTGGTGACTGCGTGAATGTCGCCTGTAAAGTGAAGGTTGATGTCTTCCATAGGAACGACCTGAGCGTATCCGCCGCCAGCCGCGCCGCCTTTGACGCCGAAGCATGGACCAAGGGATGGCTCACGAAGCGCTGTGAAGGTCGCTTTGCCAATTTTGTTCAGACCCATGCTGAGACCGACGTTGGTTGTCGTTTTGCCTTCGCCTGCTGCAGTCGGGTTGATTGCCGTCACGAGGATCAATTTGCCGTCCGGCTTGTCAGCCATACGGTCCATGACATCCAGGTGGATCTTCGCTTTGTAGTTGCCATAGAGTTCGAGGTCGTTCTCGGAAAGTCCGACTTTGGCGGCAACTTCCTTGATGTGAATCATTTGTGCTTCCTGTGCAATTTGAACGTCTGTTTTCATGTTGCAGATGGCCTCCTTAAAATGTTTTAAGATTGAGTTCCAAGTAAATACCTGACCTAAATTTCGTTGACCTGTAACTGCGTAAACCAAAACAAATTGCTATAATTTGAGACACATTCACTAAGGCTGTCTTTTGCTCTGTTTGTTTTTATCAATATATCATAGGATTATAAAATTTTCAAATATATTTTTACATTTATTAAAATAATTTAGATTCGTTGAACAATAGGTAAAATTTGACCATTACTAACTAAAAAATTGATGACTCAGAATAACCCATTTCAACGCGTACCTTTCGAGCGTTTTCTGTCGAGGTCAAACGTTCAAGCAATCGAAATGCCACTTCAACCGCCGTTGAGGGACACGAAGAGGTGATCACCTTGCCATCCTCCACCAGCCTGAGATCACGTTCGACTTTGGTCCCCATAGCCTCCAGCTGCGCCTGCCAGCGACCGTCCTCCAAATGATAGGTCGTCGATTTTAAACCACTGAGCACACCGCTTTTCGCTATGGGAAGCGCGCCCACACACACAGCTGCAATCCACTTGTCATGGCTGGCGAAGTGCCGAATCAGCGAAAGCGTCCGTTCATCATAGCCATCCTCATAAAATCCAGCCCTCTGAAATCCTCCCGGCATGGCCAAGGCGGCAAATTCGTCCAGAACCAGGTCTTCCAGCTGTTTTTCCGGCTGAACAATGAAATTCCAGGTACACTTCAAAAGCGGCCTGATCCCAGCCGTAACCAAAGGTGTCCGCTTATCACCCACCACCTGGTTCCATCCGAAGACGTCCGTAAACGCACTGGCTTCTAGGGCTTCAAAGCCGTTTGGCAAAAATAGCAACACCTTTTGCGCATCCTCCAAGTCCACATCTCCCCTTTCTATGCCTTTGGTTTCTCCGTCACTAATTGATACCCCAAAAGCCCCTTAAAGTAGCACGCACTTTTCGAAATCTCCCGAAACATCCCTCAGTAAATCTGATATTATTAAGGAAAGTAAACGAGCGGCGTTAGGTTTAAATCCGCCGACTGCCCCACCCGTGCTGACAACAATCCGAAAAAATTACAGCGAGGTGTTCCTATGACTCAAATAAACGCGACCACAGATCCGACTTTGAAGCTCCCGCTCTGCCTGATCGGTTTCGGCAGTGCCGGCCAGGCCTTCTGCCGGATGCTTCTTGAGCAGCACGACCAGGTGAAGTCCAACTTTGGCATTGACCTTCAAGTGGTTGCCATTGCGACCCGGTCTAAAGGCACGCTCTTTGACCCAGCCGGCTTGAATTTGAGGGAAGTTTTAGCCGATGGTTTCGGGTCCAAACGCCTTTCCCATCGGCAAACCGCTTTTTCAGACGTCGATCCTTTAACTCTGATCCGCCAGTGCGGCGCAAAGGTCATGATCGAGCTCAGCACGTTGTCGGTCCAAGATGGGCAGCCGGCCATCTCCCACATTGAGGCCGCCTTTGACAGCGGCATGCATGTCATCACAGGCAACAAGGGCCCTCTCGCCTGGGCTTACTCAAGGCTCAAACAAACCGCAGAGTTAAAAGGACTGGAATTCCTGCATGAAACCACTGTCATGGATGGCGCCCCGGTATTCAATCTGGCGAAGGAGACGCTCCCAGGCTGCAAAATTCTGGGCTTCAAGGGCATCCTAAACTCCACCACCAATTTTGTTCTGGAGCGCATGGAGGCTGGGGATGACTACGCCGAGGCCCTGCAGGAGGCACAGCGACAAGGCTTTGCCGAAGCTGACCCTTCACTGGATATCGACGGATGGGACGCCGCCGCCAAAACCAGCGCACTGATCAACGTCCTGATGCAAGGTGCGACAACGCCTCTGACCATTGACAGAACCGGCATTGCAGACATCACACTTGAAGACATCACAGCAGCACGGGATCGCGGCGGAAAGCTCAAGCTGATTTGCGAAGGTTTCCTGGAAGACGGAGTCGCAAAAGGCCGTGTCGAACCCGTCATTGTCAGCAGCCGGGATCTGTTCAGCACCATAGACGCCACCACGTCCATTTTATGCCTCCATACAGATCTCATGGGGGAAATCTGCATGGTGGAGCGTCATCCGGAAATCCAGCAAACCGCTTACGGAATCTTCAGCGATACCTTGACATTGGTCCAGCGACTGACCAAAACCAACCGGTTATAAACGACTGTAAAGTCACAGCGTCAAAAACGCGTCAAATATCTGAAAATTGGAGGTCTTATCATGTCCATCAATATTCGCCCACTTACACCCGATCTTGCCCAAACTTTTATCGACTACATGAGCGGCGACATGTTCGCCCACAGCCCCAACTGGTCGGGCTGCTTCTGCCGCTTCTACCACACTGACTTCGACATGGACACCTGGATTGCCAGAGCACCGGAATTGAACAAGAACGACTCACTGGCCGCCATCCAGGCCGGCGACATGAAGGGCTATCTGGCCTTTGATGGTGACAAATGTGTGGGATGGTGCAATGCCAACACCTTGTCTGCTTATAAGCGGATGAAGTCTTTGTGGCCAGAAAATGAAGACCCGGATCAGCTTGGCGCTACCCTGTGCTTCGTCATCCACCCGGATTATCGAGGCAAAGGGCTCGCCCGAAAAATGCTGAGTACGGCAGTTGAAGCCTTTAAGCGCGCCGGCATGAAGGGCGTGCTCGCTTTTCCGGTCAAATCAGAAACAGAACCCATGAAAAATTACCGCGGAACCCTGAATATGTACCTTGAGCTTGGCTATAGGGATCTTGGCCTGGTGGACGGCACGAGGGTGTTTAGGCTGGATTTTTGAAATAAAAACAGGGATGAAATTGGCGTTTTTTCAACCAATTTCATCCCTGTTTTTTTACCCTCACCCCTGCAGCCACACAATCAAATTGCTGACCATGTGCCCCAGCACCACAATGGTAAAGTTCCCGGTTTTCAAATAGATGCCCCCAAGGAGCACGCCCAGCAAAAAAGCGTGAATGCCCTGCAGCATATTCAGGTGCACCAGCGCGAACAGCGCAGCTGAAAAAACGACCGCGTACGCGGGGGAAAATCCCTTAAAGAGGATCCCCCTGAGCAGGACGCCCCTGAACAGGAACTCTTCAAACACAGGCGCCAGGATCAGCACGTAAAATCCAGCTGCGATCGGCGACTGCATCAGAAACTCAAACGCCTCGAGCATTGCCTCATTTTCTGGAAAGATTGAGAGCAGCCAGACTCCCAGCGTCGCATCGTAGAGCAGTCTGAAACCGGCGATTATGACTATTGCCAGGGCAGCTTCGGCAAACCATCGGGAAATGGGTTTCGACTGTGACGGGGCCACTTCTGACACAACCAGTCCTTCGTCTTTGCCCAAACCTTCACCTTCAACCCAGGTCCCGCCTCCACGTCTGCCTTCTCGCCCATTCTCACGGCCGCGCGTCGCCGCCCCGGAGCGCTCCGGCAGATATCTGTCGCCAGCCATGACACTGAGCATGATGATCAGTCGAAAAAGGAGGTAGCCGCCCACATAGACCATGGACGCCCGCGCCGGCCACGCCTTCAACCGCTCTGAAAGCTCCAGCACCGGCAGCATCAGCACAATTTCCAAAATGGTCAGTCCTATCACGAAGGTCAGCGCCGTCAGCCCAGTCATGGGCAGTGTCGGCGGTCCCTCTGTGAACAGGAGGCGAAGCTTGTCCTTCATTGCCCGCTTAGAAGTACGGCCCATCAGATCTCCCATAAATTTTCTCATCGTCTTTTCCCCGGCCGGACTGTCCTGGACTTGATCCCCGCCTCCGGCAGATCCGCCGCAAAGGCTGTCTCACGGCCTGCTGCCTCCATCATATGCTGAACCACCAGCATGACCACCAGCACAAAGGCAAACAACAGATTGAAATTGTAACGAGGCTGCCCTTCGTAGATCAGGATCACCAGACCGTTATAGCCCACCGGCAGCATCAGCAGCGCAGTCTGCCAGCTGATGATCCGCTTCAGGGAAAACAGAGCCCGGAAAAACCTCGGGAGATTCACAAGAAAATAGAGGAACGCCGTCCCGCTGAGCAGCGTGAGCACAATATCGCTGACGCTTCTGAAATACGCGAGATACCTCAGCGTCTCCACCTCAGTCCGCTCGGTTTCGAGCGTCTTGTATTTGTTCATGGTCCAGGCGTCAATGTCCCAAGAACCGTTGAAAAACGTCGAGTGCACCCGAATAATCGCCAGCTTCGCGAACTCCAGCGGATTTTCCCTGATCCAGGCCTGAGCCGCCGGCTTCAGATCGAGCTCCAGATCACTGGCCAGTTTGATGCTTTTCGCGCCGTTTTCGAGATGGGCGTTAATCTTTGCTTCAAGCTCAGGTGTCGCCTTGATCTGGTCGATCGGCATATAACCCCCGTGGGTGTTGTCTGCGTTGTTGTTGAGATATAGTACCAGGCCGGAGTTGTAAGACACCGGAATGAACCGCCCGAAATGCCTGTAATTCCGGTAGGTCCACGGCGCCACGATCAGCGCCATCACCGCCGCCGCTACGAGCATGCCCGCCACGCCGCGCTTTAGGTCCTTCCGGCTCAGCCATTCGTAGAACAGGACCGCCACCGGATACGCCAGATAGAATGGCTTTGTCAGCGCCAGCGCGGCAGTGAGTGCCCCGACTAAAGGCCACTGAACCCTGCCTTTTAAGAGGTCCCCCGAGCACTGGACCAGCATCAGAGTCGAAAGCAGCGCCGCAGAAAGGATTTCTGTGCCGATGGCGTTGTTATAAGCAATTTGCTGCGGCATAAACGCCATGAACAGCAGGGCACCCCAGCGGACGAAGCGTTTCGGACTCATGCGCCACGCGATCAGGTAGGTCATGAGGATCGACCACATGGAGAGCAGCACGTTGAACTGCTTCGCAGTGAGCTCGGAGGTGTCGCCCATGAACTTCATGAAATAGCCCAGAAGGATGGAATACCCCATGCCCTGGAAGGCAATGGGCTGGCCTAAAAAGGTGTAACCCATCCCCTGTGAGATATTGACAGCGACCTCATAATAGGTGGAAAAGTCGTAGAGCTGCTCCGTAGGAATGGTCGTGATCCACCACTGGCGCACCATCCAGGCCGCTGGCAGCACCACGGCCAGCAAAATAAGGTCCGCGGGATTATTTCGAAATGTAGTTTTCAGGCAGTTCAACATTCTTTTTATCATGCTGTGTACGCATCCTTTTCTGAAGAGGTGGGGCCTATTTTTTATTTCTTGAAGACGAGGTGCTTGCTGAGCACATAGTTCAGGACGACCACGACTGCGGTCATCAGGTACTTCGAGAGCTGCTCGCCTGCGCCGAAAACTTCTATCAGCAGCACCAGCCCTGCGGTCTCCACACCAAAGGTCGCGAGGCGGGAGCTGAAAAAGGCCGCGATTTGCCGGGTTTCTTCCCGGTTGGAGGTCTTGACGCTGTTAAAGACAAAGCGCTTGTTGGTCTCATAGGCGAAGAACACGGCCAGCACGAAGGCCACACTGGTGGCAATCCCGTAGTGGACGCCCAGCATAACCAGCACCGAGTAAGTCGCGAGGTTGATCAGCGTGGTCAGCACCCCGAAGACCAAATACATGGACACCTCTTTGGCGAAGTGGGTGTTTGGAGACTTTTCGCGGTGATCTTGTGAGACCTGCTCCCCTTGCGATTTTTGTTTTTTGCCGATGGTCACCTGAGTGTCATCTATTTCCTTATCTTTAACGTCGGGCATGCTCATCCCCCTGGTTGTCCGGGCGCTGATCAAAACCCTCTTTTCGCTGAACTATGAAGAGCGGCCGGCGCTTGACCTCGTCGTGGATTCTGCCCACATATTCGCCCACAATGCTGATCTGGATCATCAGGATGCCGAAAGAAAACAGCATGATGGCCGCCAGGGAGGTCCAGCCTTCAATGGCGTTGTTCAGGAGCAGTTTGTCCAGGATCCAGTAGATCATCATGAGGAAGCTAAGGCCGGAGACTATGAAGCCCACCAGGCTGAAAATCTTGAGGGGCTTGTAGGAAAAGGAAATAATGGCGTCGAAAGCCAGTCGGAAGAGCTTGATGTAGTTGTATTTCGTCTCGCCGGCGTGGCGCTCGTCCCGGTGGAACTCCACGTAACCCACGTTGAAGCCGACCCAGTGGGTCAGACCCCGGAAGTAACGGTTGTGCTCCTCCAGCTTGTTGAGCTCGTCGACGACCCGTCGGCTGAGAAGCCTGAAGTCGCCCGTGTCCAGCGGGACTTCCAGATCGCTCAGGGCGTTCATAACGCGGTAAAAGAGTTTGGAGGTCGTCTTTTTGAGGAAGGATTCCCGTCTTCTTGAGATGCGCTTGGCGTAGACCACATCGAAGCCTTCCGTGAATTTTTGATACATGTCGGCTATGAGCTCCGGCGGATCCTGCAGGTCTGCGTCAATGATGACGACGGCTTCCCCCGAGGCGTGTCTGAAGCCCGCGGTGTTGGCCATTTCGTGGCCGAAGTTGCGGGAAAAGCTGACGAGTTTGACCCGCGAGTCGCCTATGCCTGCGGTGGGTGGGGAACCGTGACCATCGGCAGAAACCGTCTTTGAAGGGAGGCCCCGGAGCAGCAGGACCTTTTCCACGGTCTTGTCATGACTGCCGTCATCGACGAAGATAATTTCGTGGTCAGGGGTGATGGACTCAAGGACCGGGTTGAGGCGCTCGTAGAGGGCCAGAATGTTGGCTTCCTCGTTATAGGCGGGGACCACGACGCTAAGGGAGATCTTGCTATGTAAGGGATCCGGGTCAAGGCCAAGGGAGGAAGCGGGGGCGGACAGGTTCGGCTGCTGACGCCCACTTCCATTTTTGAGGCCGTGCTCGTAATCAGTCTTGGTTTCGGAATGGGACATGGATATTCCTCCTGAATGTATTCCTGCATTTTTCTTCTCGAGATGATTATAGCATAGAAAGTGTCTGGATGGAGGGGTTTGTGCGCCGGAGAGGAATCGATTCGGGGTTCGATTCGGGATTCGATTCGCAGCTCGATTAGAGGCTCGATTCGGCGGCGGAGATTAATTTACCTTTAGGTTAACCTATGGTATGATAATGGGTGATTCTGAGACTGATTATACACAAAATGAAAGCTATCGCGGACTTCAAACTGCGAATCTTATTGAGATGGTGGGATACTTTTATGCAAACCAAAACGTATGGCGGCGCCACGCTGGCCTATACAGTCGCGAGCCCGGGCGGCACAAACAAGCCGAGCCGGCCGGATCTGCTCCTGCTGCACGGCTGGGGCGTGGATCACACGACACTTGAATTTATTTTGGCGGATTTGTCGAAAGACCATAAGGTAGCGGCACTGGACTTCCCTGGCTTTGGGGAGAGTCCGGAACCGGCGGAGCCCTGGAACAACCGGCGGTTTTCTGAGCTGGTGGAGGACTTTATTGCGGCTGAGAAGCTTGAGAAGCCCGTCCTGGTTTGTCATTCCTTTGGAGGGCGCGTGGCGCTGGACCTGGCTGCCCGCAGACCTGATTTGGTCGGCGGGTTGGTCCTCATGGGGAGCGCCGGGGTTCGACCGAAGCGCTCAGGCAAGTATTATCTGAAGCTGTACAGCTATAAGTCCATCCGCGGGCTGGCCAAGATACCCGGTTTTTCGTGGCTATTGTCCGACTTTATTGAGCAGTACCGGATGAAATACGGATCTTCGGATTACAAGAAGGCCTCTGAGGTCATGCGGAAGACTTTGTCCAGCGTGGTCAACGAGGATCTGACCGGGGTAATGAGCAGGATTAAAGCGCCAACGCTGCTGATTTGGGGCGACAAGGATACGGCGACGCCGGTGGAACACGGTCGCATTATGGCGTCACTGATTCCTGGCGCTGCGGCCCCCGGCGGTGGCTTGATTGTCTACGAGGGCTTCGGACACTATGCCTTCCTGCAGAAAGCGCCTGAAACCCTTAAGGCCATTCGGCATTTTCTTGGCCAGGAGGTGTCGCACGCGTGAATCCTTATCTGTTGTTGAGCACTCTCTTAACGGCGGCTTACTTCATCTATAAGCTCCCCCACGATCTGCACATGCTGCAGCAGAACAGCTATCGGAATGACCGGTACATGCGCTGGCTGAATGACGATCAGAATAGGATCATCCAAAAGAGTGATCTCATGTATTTGGTGGGACTTATTCCGGCGCTGCTGCCTTCCTTCTTCCCGGGGCTTTCCCACTGGGTTAAGGGACCTCTATTCGTGCTGGGGCTGCCATTTATGGCGCTTTCTGTTTACATGTTTTTTGTGAGCATCACGTACCAGCCTGCAAAGATCAAACTGGTCTGGACCGCCCGAGTGAAGCGGCTGTTCGTCAGTGCTGCTGTTTTGGGACTTTTAGCCTTCGGGCTTGGTCTATGGGCGCAAAAGGCGCTCTTCTCCCTGGTGTTGATGGCCTTCATGATTACCTATTCTTCTTTGTTCGTATTGCTGGCGAATATTGTGAACGCGCCGGTGGAGGGCCATATCCGAAACAAATTCATTCAGAGCGCCAGGGACCGCCTGTCTCAGAGGCCGGACCGGGTTCTGGTGGGGATTACCGGCAGCTACGGCAAGACCAGCGTCAAGCACATTCTGACTGAGCTGACGTCGCGCCGCTTCAATGTGCTGATGACGCCGGGAAGCTTCAATACAACTCTGGGTGTCGTTCGGACCATCAACGAACAGCTGAATTCGACCCACGACTTGTTCATTGTAGAAATGGGTGCCAAGGAAATGGGCGACATCAAGGAAATCTGTGATATTGTTCCGGTGGACTACGGCATCATCACCTCTATTGGACCTCAGCATCTTGAGACTTTTGGCTCCATTGAAAATGTCGCGTCGACGAAGGGCGAGCTCTTCAGGGGTGTTAAACCCGGCGGCGTTATTGCATTAAATTTGGGGGATCCTCTGGTTGCCGGACTTCCCCGCCGTTCGGATGTACGCTATCTGACTTATGGCGCGCCAGGTGCGGATTGTGTCGTGTCTGATGTTGAAATCACCGGTTCGGGAACCACTTTTACTTTAACGGCCAATACGCGCAAGGGGCAGCTCGTTGAGACTTTTTCCACCCAGCTCTTGGGTGCCCATAACATTGACAACATGCTGGGGGCCATTGCCATTGCTCTGGATTTAGGCGTCACGGCAAAGGAACTCCAGCGGGCATTAAAAGATATGAAACCTGTCCAGCACCGCTTGTCGAGCTATAGGGCCGGCGGCGGCTGGCTCGTCCTGGACGACGCCTTCAACTCGAATCCCACGGGGGCATCCAATGCCCTGGAGGTGCTGAAAGCCATGAAGGGCGGCAAGAAGCTCATCATGACGCCGGGGATGATTGAACTTGGCGAGGAACAGGAGCGGCTCAACGGCCTCTTTGGTGAAAAAATCGCTGAAACATGTGACGAGGTTATTCTTGTGGGGCCGAAGCGAACCGTCCCAATTGCGGAAGGCATTCGACGACAAGGTTTTCCGGAAGACCGGCTCCACATTGTTAAAAACCTGAAGGATGGCTTTGAAAAGGTTCAGCAGCTCGCGGGTCCTGAAGATGTCCTTCTGATCGAAAACGACCTGCCTGACAGCTATAATGAGTAAATAAGCGCATTGTGATTTTGGTGACGCGGACAGAAATTTTTTTGGTGACAGGCACTCACTTGAAGTGAGTGCCTGTCACCAATCTCAACTTTGCACCAGAGCTTAGTGTAATTTTACACTTTAACTGTAATTCAACAGACGCCCACCGGGCACCTATTATACAAGGAAGGAAGTGCTCCCTATGATTCAAGTCGGCGTCCTCTTCGGCAGCCGTTCGGTTGAGCATGAAATCTCAATCATCACCGCGCTGCAGGCCATTCAGCACCTGAAGTCCTCAGGCAAATATAACGTCATCCCGCTCTATATCTCCAAGGAGGGGGACTGGTACACCGGCGGCGCCCTGGACCAGATCGAGACTTACAAGAACCTGAACAGCGCCATGCAAGGTGCTCAGAAGGTCACGCCCATTCGTCAGAACGGCCGGGTTGCCCTTCTGAAATCACCGCTTTCCAAGTTCAAGAATAACGTCGTAACGGAAATCGACCTCGCCTTTCCCATCCTCCACGGCTCCTACGGCGAAGACGGCACTCTGCAGGGCATGCTGGAGCAGCTTCAGCTGCCTTACACCGGCTGCAGTGTCTTAAGCGCAGCGCTGACCATGGACAAAATCGCCACCAAACAGGTCCTCAGCGCCGCTGGCATCCCCGTCGTGGACTATTTCTGGTTCCACACGGAGACCTGGTTTGCCAAGGATGAAGACTACATAAAAGAGAGCGAGCAGCGCTTCGGCTACCCTGTCGTCGTCAAGCCCGCGGATATTGGCAGCAGCGTTGGCGTTTCCATTGCTCATGACCGCGACGAATTTGAGCAGGCGGTTTCCACCGTGCGGCGCTATTCCGAGCGCGTCCTGGTGGAGCGCTATGTCAAGGGCCTCAAGGAGATCAACATCAGCGTCCTGGGCGACGCGGAAGGGCTGAAGCTGTCTGTCTGCGAGGAGCCCATCACCGCCAGCGAATTTCTGACTTACCAGGACAAGTACGCAGGCGGGGCTTCTGCCGATGGTTCCGGTTCCAAATCCAGCGCCACGACTGGCAACAGCGGCGGCTCAGGCGCCTCGAGTGCCGGCATGCAGAGTGCCAAGCGCCGCATCCCTGCGGAGTTGCCAACCGAAGTCAGGGAGACCATTGAGGACTACGCCCGCAGAGCATTCGCGACCCTGGACTGCTCCGGCGTCACCCGGATCGACTTCATCCTGGAGCCCGAGGATCCGAACGGCACCCCGGAAACCTTCAAGTGCAAGCAGATCTATGTCAATGAGTTCAACACCATCCCCGGCTCCCTGAGTTTCTACCTTTGGGAAGCCACCGGCAAGCCATTCCCCGAACTCCTGGACGACCTGGTGGAGCTTGGCCTGCGCAAGAAGCGCCGCCGCAGCAAGCTGACCTTCACCCACGACATCAACATTTTGGCCAGCGCCAACTTCAGCGGCAAGAAGTAATTCTGCACGACGAGGCTCATAACGCCAACCCACAAGGAGGCATTGTCTATGCTAGCCCTTGATTTCTCAAGTTTTCCCATTCTGAAGACAGAGCGGCTGGTCCTCCGGCCTATGACACAGGAGGATGCCCCAGCCCTGTTCGAACTTAGGACCGACCCCGTCATCAACCGCTACATCGACCGCCTGCCCACGACTGAGCCCGAGGACGCCCTGCGTTTTATTGAGAAAATTGACAAGGGAATCCGGGACAACCACTGGCTGTATTGGGCTATTACGGAAGCGGCCAGCCAGGAAGACAGGTTGATCGGCACGATCTGCCTGTGGAACTTTGTGCCCACCGACGACAAAGCCGAACTGGGCTATGAGCTCAGTGCCGCGCGTCAAGGCAGAGGCCTGATGGGCGAAGCTGTAGAGGCGGTTTTGGCGTATGGTTTTGGAACCATCGGCCTCAGCGCTGTTGAAGCGGCTGTCCACCCGGAAAATGCCGCCTCCGTCAAAGTGCTCGAGCGCGCCGGCTTCACCCTGGCGGGCACTTTCGAGGATACCACCCTGACCGGGGAAGTGGTGGAGATGCTGATATTTGAAAAGCGACCTTAATTTAAGTGAGTGACGCGGACAACTTTTGAGTTGGTGACGCGGACTGTTTTCAAAACGGTACCAGAGCTTGCGAGAATTGTTATCAATAAGACACTTCCCGTGGGGGGAACAAAAAGAATGACCATCGGCAGGGTTTTGGGGCTTTTCATAAGCCTTAAAGACCCTGCCGATGGTCATTTCACATTCAACCTGCCAAAATCAAAATCACTCGCAATGCATGACCCTAAACTTTCCGCGTCACTTTCACTCGCAAAGTATCGCCTTCGTGCTCGACCTCAGCTTCATCCACCAAAGCGCCCACCAGATCCAGCTCAGAGTGCAGATTGCCCCCAGCCAGTTTCCAGTACTCCTCCAGCTCCAGCTGCCGCGCGCCGTGAATGGCCTCCTTGAGGTGCACGATCTTCGAAATAGGGATCAGCTTGACATCCCCTGTCAGCTCCACCGTGGATTCGAGGGCATTGTTGGTGACATCCACCCGAATGTCCGTGATGCCCATCTTGAAAAACACGCGAACCAGCTCACTCATGATATAGACGACTTTTGCCTGTTCCTTACTCAAAGCTATCTTCCTCCCTAAACGCGTCCAGAATTGGCACCAGCGTGGCCGCGACAATGCCCCCGGACAATCCATTGTTGTAGAGATTGAGCCCGCCGTGGAGATACCCCACGTTCATGACAATGGACATATGCAGGAAACCGGCGAGAATTCCAGCCTTCCATCCAAACTGCCCTGCTATGGGTGCCAGCGTGGTACCGAACAACGCCGCCAGGATCGCCCCCGTCGAATTGACGTCCCAAAGTTTCAGCTGTGTTGCCAGAAAAACTCCCAGCATGATTGGCAGGGCATTCTTCAAGTGCTTCCCAAATGCGCCAAAGCCCATCATGGTGAAAATGCCGCCGATAGTCGGCCCGTTCAACTGGCCCTTGACCACGAAAACGTAGATCACACCGAAGACGCCGAGCAAGCCCATATTGATCATTGTTACGCCAAAGCCCTCCGTCGTAACAAAATCCGAAACCAGACGACCCGGCTGTCTCATCAGCTTTCTCAGGTGCTTAAAACTTTTGTCATTCATGATATAGCCCACCAGAATCATAGAGGCAAAGAAAACCCCCAGGAGGATGGCGAAGGTCTGGTTATTGCCCTGTGAAACCTCATAAACTGAAGGGGTTTCGAGGCCGAAAGACCTGAAAATTGCCATGAAAAAAGTGCCCACTATCCCGGCGGTGAAGCCTATGTTATATAAGTTGAAGCCTTGGTGAAATTTTACGAAGCTGGTGGCCAAGGGCGGCAACAAGATCCCAGTAGCCAGGCCCGCTGCGTTGCCGATGAGGATGCCCATCCAAATTGGAAGTCCAAATCCAAATGTGATCTGGCTGACCAGCGGCCCCAACGCCGTCCCAAACAAGGCAATCAGAATAAATTTTCCAAACTTTTCCCGCTGTATTCTTGAGAAAAGGTACACGCCGGTTGTGATGCTCACGACATTATACAAGTTTTTACCGAACATCGCGAACCCGCCAATGGTAAACACCGCCGCGATGATATAGCCATTCATATGGGCCTTGCTTTTTCTGGCCACCCCTATGGCGATCAGCATCATCAGGCCGCTGTTGAAAAAGGCGCTGCCAATATTGGCGATTTTCATGTAATCCGTCAACAGGATGCTCGATGATGTCAGAATTTTCCCCATGCCCTTCAGAATCTCGAGGGGGGTGTTGAAGAGAAAGCCCGCCAGCAGGACCGCCAACGCGTACAGGGCTATGACCTTGTATTTGGTGTCTTCGGAGATGACTTTGTGGTGGATGGCCCACCGCTTCTCGACGTTTTCAATCACTCAACCGATCACTCCTTCTTTAAAGTTCCGGATGTTATTTGAGATTGTTTCTCAATACGGATATTTTACAGGAAAATGCTGATTGTTACAAGTATAACATGCAAGGGTGGGGGGAACGTTGAATGACCATCGGCAGATGTCTTTGGGTTTATTAAAGCCCTAAAACGCTGCCGATGGTCATTTGACATCACTCTTATTTTGGTTCACGCGGCTTCTCTTTCCCAGCCCCCAGCATGAGTCTCACATAGCGGAGGAAGACCTTTATGGCGCCTCCGGACATCCTGAGGAGGGTGGCGGCGCCAAATTTCTTCGTGATGTAGCTCATGTGGTTGGAGACGAAGTTGAGGTAGAGGATGGTTTTCAAGACTTCGAAGTAGTAGGCGCGCAGGGACATGTTCACCGGACGGACGATCACCTGGCCGAAACTCCAGGCGCTGTAATCCTCTTTCTCAAACAGGAGCCGCCCCTCATTCTGGTAATGCTGGTAAAGGGGGAGACCCGGGAATGGTGTGAGTGGTGAGAAGGTAGCGATCTCGGGGGCCAGCCTTTTGATGTGCCTGCGGAGGGCTTTAAAGTCCGCGGGGGTCCAGTCCGGGTGGAGCATGAAGGAGGCCCAGACGTCGATGTCGGCTTCTTTTAGCCACTTGGCGGCTTTGACGGCGTCCTGTGCCCGGGAGGGTTTTTTATAGACCGCGAGCTCCGCGTCGCTGAAGGATTCATAACCGACGAGAACGGCTTTCAGGCCGAGGTCCCGAAAGTTGAGAATGGCTTCCGGATTCTTAAGAATGCTGTGGACACTGGCGTAGCAGATGAAGTTTTTCTTTATCCCCTCTTGGTCGAGGGCATTGCAGAATTCAAGCAGTCGCTCGCCACTATTCAGGAAGTCGTTGTCGAAGATCATGACCGAGGGCTCTTCAATGGCCTTCAGGTCCGCCATGACGAAGTCCATGGGGAAGTCCCGCTCGCAGGGGCCTTCCATGCGCCATCTAAGGCAAAAGTCGCAGTGAGCGGAGCAGCCTTGGGAGGTCTGCATGATGGCGCAGGGCCGGAAGCCAAAATAGGCGTATTGGTGGCGCCAGGCTTGGGTGGCGGTCCGGTCCGGTAGCCAGTAGTCGTTGATGCGGGGCTCTGAGGAAATTTGGAGGTTGGTGCCTGTCACCAGTTCAAGGTTGGTGCCTGTCACCAAGTTGGAGTTGGTGTCAGGCACCAACTCCAATTCTGTACCAGAGCTTAGTGTAAATTTACACCTTTCATCTCCTTCTCTATCTCCATCTCCATTTCCATCTCCTTCACCTAAGAACTTCTCAATCTCCCGAAACAGCCCCTTCAGCCGCTCCTGAGTTGAAATCCGCAAAACCGCGTCCACCTCAGGGACGGAAAACGCCTCCGGATTCAGAAACGCCTGAGTCCCACCCACGACTACCACGGTCTCGGGTGCCCAGGCCTTGACCATCGCCGCCAGACGCCGAACGGCCGGCACATCCACACATAACGAGGTCAGCCCCACCACATGGGGCCTAAACCCTTCCAGTTTCCGAGCCAGCGCCTGATCCGACGCGCCCTTCTTCCCGGACGCCTCCACCGCCATTAAATCCAAAACCTCAATCTCATACAGCTCTTTCAGAGCCGCAACAACCATCTCCAGGCCCAGGGGCTCAGAAAACATGATCTCCCCCAGGGTCACGGACTGCGGTGTCCGAGCCGGCCTCACAAGTAAAACGCGCATCACAGTCCCTCCCTCATCGACCCAAATGTAACTCAAAGACTAAACCCAGTGCTTATGCCGATGGTGACTTAACAGACCATCGGCTGAAACTCAAATAATATTCGGCGTAATCCGCTGCCGGATCTGCCGCCTGTAATACAAATTCACGCCCAGATAAAACAGCGCCCGGCCCAGCGCCCCCGGCGACCCCAGAACCTCCCGCCGAAGCAGGGATCGCCGCACAATGCTCCGAAGCGAAAACACCTCTTCGTACAGCGACCAGTACGCCACCGTCAGCGCCTCCGGGCTCATATGCCGGGGCTGATGCACGGCTTCACTGCCGTTATAAGCGTAAATATCCGAGTTCACGATCCGGCCCTCGCGCTGCATCGCCTCAAAATAATCCGTCCCGGGGATCGGCGTCAAAATATAGAACCGCGGCACCACAATCCGGTTCTCCTCAATGAACCGCGCCGTCGCCCGGATGGACTCCAGGGTGTCCCCTTCACCGCCCACCACCATCTCCGTGGACAGGTCGATCCCCGCCCGGCGCACCGCCGCAAGCAGCGCCGGATAATCCCCCGGCACCGCCCAGGCTTTGTCCATCCCCTGAAGGCTCTGCTCCGAGAGGCTTTCCAGCCCAAAGCTCAGGGCTATGCACCCCGCCCCGGCCATAGCCTCCAGCAGCTTCGGATCCCGCCCCACAGAAATGTCGCACTGGGACAGCCACTGCATCCCAAGGGGCCTCAGCCCCTCGCACAGCGCGAGCAGATACCTGCGGTCCGCGCCTATGTTGTCGTCCAGCAGCAAGAACTTTTTAAAGCCAAGCTCCCGCACCTGCCGTACGTCCCGCAGCACCTCCTCCAGCGGCCGCTTCAGGTAGCGCCCCCGGTAGAGGCAGTACACCGAGCAGAAGCTGCAGGTGTTGGGACATCCCCGGCCCGCCTGGACCGGCAGGAAGTCGCCAATGCGTTTGTTCACGATCAGGTCGAACCGAGGGGGCGGTGTGTGGTAGAGGTTGTCAGGCGGTGTTGGTTCCCCCGCCTTCTCCAAATCGGCGTGGGGGGCGGAAATGTGACCATCGGCTAAAACCGTCTTTGAACCGGTCCCCGGACTCGCCGCCCTGTAAAGCGGCTTCAGCGTCCCCGCCTCAAAGTCCCGGATAAGCTGGGGCCACAAGTCTTCCGCGTCGCCCACCACCACCGCGTCCGCGTGCTTCCCGGCCTCCTCGGGCATCAGACTCACCATGTAGCCGCCCAGGACCACGGTCTTGCCCCGGGCCCGGAACTCCCGCGCAATGTCCAGGGTCCGCACCACCGCGTGGCCCATGCTGCCAATCCCGATCAGCGCCGCGTCCGTGTCCCAGGGGATCTCCTCGATCGTCTCCAGGATGATCTCCACCTCCCAGTCGGGCGGCGTCAGCGCCGCCAGCAGCGGCAGCCCCAGGCCCACGAAGAAGAGCCGGCCCTTCTTGATGGGCTTTTTATTTTGCCCGCTGCCCGCGTAGGGTGACGACTGGATCAGCAGGACCTTCTTCTTTTTCGGTGATTCCAGTGCTTCCAGTGCTTCCAGTGATTCCATTGATTCCAGTGCTTCCAGTGCTTCTGCCGATGGTCGCTCATCCGCCAACCTCTTCTCCATGGTGCTGTGCCCCTTTCGGTTCTCATCTTTGGCCAGACGCCTTGGAAGCGGCTAGCCTTGGCGAATTTTCTTCAGATATTGAAGGCTCACCCGCGCCGAACCCACGGACAGCCTGAGCACCGGCATCAGGCCATAGCGACGGATCAACTCGACCACATGGGCAGGGCCGGCCACGCGCTTATGATAGAGCTTCAGCATCTCCCAATAGAAGCCGCGGACGCTGAGTTTTTCCGGCCTTAGGACCAGATGTGCCAAATCCCACTTAGGATAGTCCTCCCGTGGGACCAAGAGTCGATCTTTGTAGTCGTCGAAGATCGCGGTGCCCGGCAGGGGCGTCAGGGGCTGGAGGTTGACAAAGTGGACACGGTTGGCTTTCAGCCAGCGATTCAGGGTATTGAAGTCCTCTTTGTCGAAGTCCATGCCCAGGATCAGCGTGCCATAGAGCTCGATGCCGTGGCGCCTCAGAATGGCGGCGGCTTTTTCATTTTCTTCGAGGCTGGTCCGCTTGCTGTAGGTGTCCAGGTCCTGAGCCCGTACGGATTCGAGACCTATGATCACGGCCCTTAGGCCAGATTTTTTAAAGCGTTCAATAATGTGCTCGTGGCGGGCGACAAAGTCCGCCCGGCCATAGATCAGGAACTTTTTGCTGAGGCCTGCAGTATCCAGGGCTTCGCAGAAGTTTTGGACCCTTTCTGCCGATACCAGGAAGTCGTCGTCCACAATGTAGACCTCTTCCTCAGGGATGGTTTTCAGCTCCTCAATGACCTCACGGATGGGCCGCTCGCTGTAAACGCCGCCGGTGATCTCCCGGCAGAAGCAGAAGCTGCAGTCGTAGGGGCAGCCGTAGGAGGTTTTGATGAGGGCGCAGGGGTTGTGGAACATGTAGTAGTATCTGTCCCTGTAGCGGGCGGTGCTGCTTCGGTCCGGAGGCAGGAGCCCTTCGGTTTCCCGCGCAGCCCCCAGCCAGATCCGGGCTTCAATGACGGCGTTTTGTGTGAAGACCCGGTCGAAGACAGGCGGCTCGCTTTGCTCTGTTTGAAAGTCCTCCGGCACCACCTCAGCATGGACGCCGCCGACACCAATCTGAGTTTCGGGATTCCAGGCTTTGATGGCCGCTGCGGTATCCTTGAGGGTGCCAACATGCGTGATGTAGCCGCTCATGAGAACGACCTCCGGCTGGAACTCGTCCAGGAAGGCTATCAGCGGGCGATGCTCCAGAATCATGTCGACGATTAGGGTTTCGTGGCCGTCCGCACCCAGGTTTGAGGCCAGGCATTCCAGCTCCAGCGGCTCACAGACCATGACGTGCTGGAGGCCAATGGTTTCCGGATCCGGCATCACCCGCAGGAGCAGGATTTTGAGCGGATTTGGGGATTGAATATCCCGTCCGCGTCCCTGGTTCAATTCCTGTCCGCGTCCCCCGTTTTGTTTTTGTCCGCGTCCCCAAAGTTGATTTGGTGCCAGAGCATTTCCCGTAATATTTCCCAAAATCTGCGCCTCCCCTGCTTTCAAACGCAGCACCATCAATATGATCGACGGCATGAACCACGCGGTCTTCACCTTCTCCACGGACTCCACGACAAATAGCCCTGCCGCCATCTGCTTCAGGGCATCCACACTGTAATAGCTTGCCGTCCCGGTCGTCAGCTTCACCAGGGACAACACCGCCGCATCGTAAGTCGAATTCGCCGACGCTTGCGCCAGAACCAGCACACCCTCAGGCGCCATGACCGCCGCCATGTCCGCCAGGACCTGGTCCGGATCCGCATAGTACGGCAGCGAATGAGTACACAGGACCACATCGAACTTTTCGTGCTCCTGGTTCGTTCGCACAAGTCCCCGCAGCGCCGACGCGTCCCTAACTTCGAAGGTCAGCTCAGGGTGCCGGCGCCGCGCCTTCGCGATCATGCCCAGTGAGGCATCAATGCCAGTGAATTGGCCGATGGCGGCCTCACATCCATCTAAAGCAGCACTTGTCTTTTGGGCCTTTCCAGCCTCCAGTGCCAGCTCACCCAACAGCTCGCCAATGCCGCAGCCCACATCCAGCACCCTCGACTCCGCCCTCAGACGGCCAGCCAGCTTCGCCGCCACCGCCCGGCGGGTCGGTCCCAGGGACACCTTTTGAACCCACAGGCGCTCATAAAACTTCGACCAAAAATCCCAAACCACATTCATGAACGCCACCTCCAAACGGGAAACTCGGTGTCTGACACCAAGTTCCTTCTTTCAGACATTGCCGATTTCCTCACTTCAACCGTGCACCCAAAGACAACCACCAGAACCTCAGATAGAACAGCCAGGCCGGCATCCGAGTCGGCCTCATCACCAAATGCAGAAAATCGAACCGGGCTGGCCGCGCCAACCGAGGATCCATCATTCGGTCCGCGTACTGTTCGTAAACCGTTGTCCCCTTCAGCGGTGTCAGGATCGACACGGTATAACGCCGCACCCCGTGGGCTTTGATCCACGCTGCGAGCCGCCTGAAATCCGCGGCGCTGTCGTCCGGCGATACTAAAAACAAAGCCGTCAGCCTTGCCCCGGCGGCTCGGATAACCGACACAGCCCCGGCGTTGTCTTCAGCCTCAAGACCCTTCCCAAGCTGCCGGAGCTGGGCATCTTCCACTGCCTCCAGGCCCACGATCCACTCCTCGAATCCCAAGGCTTTCAACCTTTGCACGTAGTTTTGCAGCCGCACCACGGAATCCGCCCTGGCATAGGCTATGAACCTCTTCCTGACGCCTTCAGCCGCCAGTCCTTCCAGCGCCTCGATCCAGGCTTTCGCCCGCTCGGCCGTCGTCAAAAAGCAGTCGTCCACGATCCAGATGGTGTCGGCGTTGACGCTGCGCAGTTCTTTGATGACGTCTTCCATAGGTCGCTCCCGGTACTCGCCCCCGTTCAGCAGCCGGCAATAGCAAAACTCGCACTGGTGCGGACAGGACAGCGCCGTCTTCAGCAGGGCGACCTTCCGCTTCTCCACATAACGGATTTTGTGTTTGTGCGCCTCGAAATACCTGCGGTCCGGGCTGGGCATCTCAAAAGCTTTTGTTTCTGCCGATGGTTCCGTCCTCCCCCACTCTCCCCGGAGGTTCTTGCTAGCCAGTCCCGGCGTTGTTTTGCAGAGGGAAGGAAGATCTGACCCCAACTCAAAATGCGAGTTCAGAAGGGCCGTCAGTCCCCAAAGGGCATCCGCGTAAAACACAGCGTCTACAGAGGATACGAAAAAGTCCTCCGGACACCCTTCTGCGTGAACACCACCGACCCAGACAGCCAAGTTTTCTTTCCGTGTTTTCGCATAGTTTGCCAAATCAATGATCTCATCAACCGCCGTCACATACCCGCTGAGGATAAGGACGTCCGGGGATTCCCTTTCAATTACTCGCTTCGCGCTGCCGCCCTCGAGCCAAGGATCGAACATTCTGTAGGTAAGACCACTTTCTGAGAAGCCGTTCAGCACCGCCGCGATCATCTCCAGCTCCAGCGGTTCTGTCACAATAGGCCTGAGGCGCGCCATCAGCGACCTGCCATGGCATTTTATGAGTAGAATTCGCATGTGACACCTCCAAACCTATTATGAAGCCCGCGTCCTCACTTAAAAACGTGATGTTTCGTCCTGTATCGCTGATACGAAAAATGTTTGACCAAGGTTCCCAGCAGCTTATGCAAAGCCGGATTGGAATGGGCGACATAGAGGTACTTCAGATGTTCCGAAGCCCCGGTCTTAGACTTGCTTTCCGCAGCGGTCTGGCCGAGGTTGATGGCGGTGCAGCCATCGGCAAGAGCTTCCTGGATCAGTTGGAGAAGGAGGTTGCGGTACAGATCAAATTTCTGGAGTTGAGACCGGTCAAAACCTCCCAGAACAAAATGCCGGAGGACCCCCGCAGGTGTAGGCTCATCCAGGGTTTGGACGAAAGCCAGGGGACGGCTGTTGTGGGTGAATTTAAACGTGCGGCCCGGGAACTGTTCGAAATAGATGGGTTCCAGCTTTTCAAGCTGGTCTTTGGAATGGTCGAAGACGTCCACATAAAGCGGATAGAGATCCGGCTCAAAGGCTTGTGGGAACTTGGATTCAGACTGATTAACACTGTTCAGCTCTGGCACCGGATTTGTTTTCGTCCGCGTCCCCAACTCCGTTTTTGTCCGCGTCACCAAAGTAGAATCTGTCCGCGTCACCAACTCAAAAACCTCCACCCCCGCAAAAGCTTCAAGGGCTTTTTTTACCTGCCGTCTATAGGGGCTTCGCAGGGCCGCGACATAGTCTTCAAAAGCCATAAATTTCAGCGGCAGCACATAACTGGAGAGAGTAAGCCCCTCCGGCAGCTCAAACCCTTCGCCTTCAGGCACATTCAGAATGACGGTCAAGCCCTTCAAATGGCGCCGGATCCAACGCGCCATAAACATCCGTCCCTCAGCCTCCCGAGTCGCGAAGCCCGGCGCAGCCACGGACAACGGCACACCTATGACAGTTGCAGGCACAGCCAGGCGCCCAAACCTGGCAAAGTTAAGCAGATTCAGCTTCAATTCATAAGTCACAAACAAAACCCCAGCGTCTTCCGAAAACCAGTAGCGCTGGCCGCAGGGATTGACAGCATCCAGAAACTCAAGAAATGCCTTTTCCAGATAAATCGCCCCGCCACCGGGCGTCCCAAGCCGCCACTCTGCCAGGCAGGCGTCCCAGGCGGGCGGCAATTCCGAAGCCCGCTCGAAACACCGGAAATCCATTACTGGGACGTTGGCTGAAACTTCCGCTTTGAGGCTCTTTGATTTTTCCGGTCCTGTCATAGCCCACCGTCCTCACCGTCCACCTCAATCAGAAACACCTTGTAATGATGACCTTCCCGGTCCGCCCAGCGCTCGCCGAAGCCCCGGGAGGCCGTGTTTTCGCTCAGGATCCAGCCCGCCTCGCACCGCTTGAAGCGACCGCGAACCCGCTCCCGACACGCCTCGAAGAGCCGGACCACGCCGCCTCGGCTCTGGTGCTCCGGGATCACGCCCAGCTCCACGATCTTCATAGTGTCGATCCGCCCCGGCCAAAGCTTCCACCTCAGCCAGGTCCTTAGGCCAATAGTCTCCCCCGGCTTCATCACCTGATTAAAGTCAGGATACCAGAGCATAAAGCCCACCGGTTCATCGCCAAAATACAAAAACAGAAGATTTTCAGGCTTCAGGAAAGCCTTGAACTCACTGAAGAGCTCCAAGTCCTCATCCATTCGGCGTTTATAGTAAAAGCGGTGCTTCCCAAAGGCCGCGTTGTTGATCTCCGTATATATCCGCGCGGTCTGCTCAAGTTGCTTGAAATCCGCGGGAACAACCCTGTAGTCCTTGGAAATCCTGCGCTTTAGGCGCTCAGACACCGGCACCTCGAAGGCGTCGAGGTCCGCTTCATAAGTCAGCATAGAGACCGTCTCCGTGGCGATCCCCTCAAAATAATCTTTTATGTAGGCCGGGTGGTAGGCGCTGCCAAAAGTCGGCGCCTCATCAAAGTGATCCGCCAAAATGCCAAGCCCATAGTTCACGTGGAAATTGAGGCCAATCAGGAGCTTTTTTGCACCTCGTTCCCGGGCAAGTGCCCGCCCGCGGGCCACCAACAGGCCGACAGCCTCTTCCTGACCCTCCAAGGCTTCAAAACAGGCCAGCTGAAGGACTTCGGGCATACGGTCCACCTGGGCAAAAACACAAGCTGCCACAGGCCTTCCCCCATCCACGACCAGCACCGGTTCAAGAAACGCCGACTTCGCCAAGACACCCTTACCCGCGAGGATCATCTCCAGGGTCGGACTCATGATGTCTCTTCTCAGGGGGTCCATCTTATTCAGCTGCTTCACAAACTTTATATAGTCGCCGGTTTCGCCCGGCCCCAGCACGCGCAGCTCCATGTTGACCTCCTGTAAACCTTTTTTTCAGTATAACATTTGAGAGGCCTGGACACCAATGGGCATCCACGTTGTCCGCATCTGACCATCGGCACAAAAAAGAAAAAAGAGGTGCTGCCGATGGTCACAAAGCCACCAACCTCACCTCCATAAAATTCACGACATGATGATTATGTAAAGCACCAGATTCACCACAAACGGCGCGGCGTAGGCACTCAGAAGGGCCAGGAGCGGTGCCGCCTGCGAAGGAGGCGACTTGGGCGCCATCTGATCCATGGTGTTGACATTGTTGTGATCATACACCCGTCCCATGGCAAGAAGGTTGCCCCGGCTCTCAACCCCAAAGAACAGCACGAGTGGCGTGATCAGGGCCAGAAAAGCCCAGACGAAGAAAAAGAATTCGAAATTGAAGGCGTCCATAGTTCTGCGTGACAAGAACAGATACGTGCCAAGCTCGACGGCAGAAAACACCATCAGGAACCGAATGGCTTTTTTCAATTTTTTCTTCATCTGACTACCTCCTATAGGCGGAACTGATCATACGGGAAGCTGGAGGTGCTGAGTTGTTTTGCCGAGGATTGGTCGCTGCCACCGCTTGAGACAGGCTGATTCCAGCCCAAGATCCATAAAATAAGCAGCGCGTTGAGGCCGAAAAAGAAGCCAATCCAGAACCAACGGTCGGCCTCCTGACCTCGACCGCTGCGAAGTGCCATTGATTTGCAGGCAGAGCCAAATGTGCCTCCAAGTATGCCCCAGGCGACTACCACCACAAAAAAGTCAAACATCCAAAGACCTCCTGTTAATGACTATGACATGAATAGAACTAGAGTGGGGTGACCTGTCGCAGCCACACATTCCCAGTATGCCCTTTATTAGGAGTTATAAACCTGAATCGAGGCATTTAATGGTATTTTAATGGAAATTTCATTTCCGTCCGCGTCCCCAGTTTAGAATTGGGGACGCGGACAACTATTTTTTTGGTGCCAGAGCTTGCGATAACGGTTCTCAACCGATGCGTCTGCCCGCAACCGCCCACAGCACTCGCATTTATCCGCACCCTATCCCTCAGCCTCTGTTTCAGTGCCACGCCGCGCCCCCTGAACATACGCATCCATCCTCTCCGCCACCTGCTTCGTGTACTTCACCGCCTCAACCACCGTACGCGCCCCGGTCACCACATCCCCGGACGCGAAAACCCCCGGCCGTGTCGTCTTTCCTTCTTCATCCGCCATAATCAGACCACGGTGATCAATCTGAATGCCCTTCGTATAATTGACAATGTTCGACTTTGGCCCCTGGCTCACTGCGATGATCACGGCACTTGCCTCAAGCAGCCCGCGGCCTCCCTCGACCAGCGCGATCCCATCAGGCGTCAGGACCGTCTCGTTATAAACCACGCATCCCACATTAATTTCAACTGGCGCCTTGTAGTACTCGAACTTGACCCCGTCGATCTCCGCGTAGTCAATTTCATGCTTTCTGGCCGAGAGTCTTTCCCGCCCCGACCGCGCCATAATCGTCACCTCCCGCACACCTTGCCTCAAAATGGTACGCGCCACATCCATGGCCACATTGCCGGCTCCAATCACGACGACCCGGTCCCCAAGCCTGTAGGCACCCGGATTCCTCAGATAATCGATGCCAAAATGCACATGCCCGAGGGTCTCCCCTTTGATCCCCAGCTTTCGCGGGTTCCAGACCCCCGTCCCAATGAACAGCGCGTCATACCCGTCCCGAAACAGGTCGTCCACTGTCAGCACCGGCCCAATCAGCACGTTCGGCCGAATCACCACCCCCAGCTCGATCAGCTTCCGCTCCAGCCGCGCAATAATCTCCTTGGGCAGCCTGAACTCCGGAATCCCGTAGTGCAAAATGCCCCCAATCTTGTCATTCATGTCAAAAATAGTGACCTTATACCCTTTCAGCGCCATAATGAACGCCAGCGTGATCCCCGCCGGCCCAGAGCCCACTATGCCGATGGTTCCCAAGTCCCCCACCCCCGCAGCCAAAGGCAACATATCCAAACTATAATTGGAGATGTAGTTCTCAATACTGCTGATGTGAACCGGCGTCCCCCTGGCCGCAAGCACACAGTGTCCTTCGCACTGAGCCTCATGGGGGCAGACCAGCGAACACACCAGCGACAACGGATTGTTGTCAAACAGCATCTTGCCGGCATCGCCAATCCGGCCCTCCAGCAACATCCCAATCATCTCCGGAATTGCCGTTCCCACCGGACACCCTTTGACACACCTCGGCGTCTTGCACTTTAAGCAGCGTTTTGCCTCATCGATCACATGCAGTCCCATCTATAACAACCTCCTGCTTTCAGAATTAGAATTTATTAAATACACACATTGTGTATTATGTATTCTGTATAATATAGCACGAATTCTGAAAACTTAGGATCATAATTATTTCTTTAACGGTCTTTGATTTTGCCATTCAACACATAAAAAAAAGCGCCTCCATCAACAGAGACGCCTTACTGTGTCGATCTTTAAAGTTCATGTTCGTCGGATCGTTTCAATACTTTTAGAACTTTTTTCTTAATCCAATTCCCAATCCCATAAGAAGTATGCCTATTGAGTAAATTGCTGTCGGCGGCACTTCACCTGTTTGAGGAAGCTTTTCAGGAATTGGCGCCGCAAGTGGTGTCATATTTTCTTGAACTTCTTCAATGACATCCGGAGTTTCCTGAGTTGTTTCAGTCATTGTTGCATTAGCAAGCGGTGCGACTTCTTCCTTAACAGTTTCTAAACCGGATGGGGTGTTTGACTGAGTTGATTTAGAAACGGTTTCGGGCGTTTTCGTTTCTGTAACTGGTGTCGTTTCGGTTGTTCCACCTGGCGTTGTTTCGGTTGTTGTGTCCGGCGTTCCATTGTTTGTTCCGCCTGGCGTTCCATTGTTTGTTCCGCCTGGCGTTCCACTGTCTGTTCCACCTGGCGTTCCACTGTCTGTTCCACCTGGCGTTCCACTATCTGTTCCGCCTGGCGTTCCACTGTCTGTTCCGCCTGGCGTTCCACTGTCTGTTCC
>CAYQDM010000005.1:149702-154930 GCA_964416305.1 uncultured Acidaminobacter sp.
CCGCCTGGCGTTCCACTGTCTGTTCCGCCTGGCGTTCCACTGTTTGTTCCGCCTGACGTTCCACTGTCTGTTCCGCCTGGCGTTCCACTGTCTGTTCCGCCTGGCGTTTCACTGTCTGTTCCGCCTGGCGTTCCACTGTCTGTTCCGCCTGGCGTTCCACTGTCTGTTCCGCCTGGCGTTCCACTGTTTGTTCCGCCTGGCGTTCCACTGTTAGTTCCGCCTGGCGTTCCACTGTCTGTTCCGACTGGTGTTCCACTGTTAGTTCCGCCTGGCGTTCCACTGTTAGTTCCGCCTGGCGTTCCGCTGTTAGTTCCGCCGGATTCTCCACCAGTTTCTCCGCCGGGATTTTGATCTGGCTTCTTCCCGTTATTATTGATCTTGCCGTCGCCTTCACCATGACCATTTTCATCATCTTTATCTTTATCATGGCCATAGCCATAGCCATTGTGATTTAAATGGCCTTGTCCGGTCTCGTTGGTATGTCCGTCACTACCATAAGCTGCCATCATTCCAAACGGTACTGCAAGCGTGATTATGAGCACAAAAATAAGGGATTGTGCCCATGATTTAAAATAACGTTTCATGGTATTTCCCCCTGTCAAGTAGGTTATTTATCTATGATTACTTGACACGGCAGCCGGACGGCCATAACCCCAATAAAAGGTCTTAGGCTCCTACGCTTTGCGTCCCAGCCTTTCAGCTGGTTTGCCTTTTTCGTATCAACGATCCTCCTCTTCAAACTTTTAAAGAAACACACAGTAATCTACTTTCAGAATAGTAAGATAAAACAACCTTGTCAAGATGAATTTTTCGCCCGAAAGCCTTATGTAAACCGGCTTTCAGGGATTTAAGACCGACCAATTCAAGATATTGTATTTAATTATATACAATTTTAAATCTGGCACAATATGTGCCAAAATAATTATTTTCCGCATTCAACAAGAAAGTTTTTTGACACCATTTTCCCCACGGGGTGATTATGCCTTTATATGACCATCGGCAAAAAGCACTTAAATGCGCCAGGTCTCCCCGCCCCCCGCTTCCTCCCAAAAAAATTCCGCCGATGGTCACGCCGCCAACTCCACAGCGCCATTACCCCCGACGGAACTCTTTCAACTTCTTTCGATCTTTCCTGACAAACCGCCCGACAGCCAGCATCACCGAGATCGCCATCCACGCAACCAGCACACCCAGCAGCGCCCCTCCGGCATCCAGCGCCATGTCGGAAAGCATCATGGTTCGCCCCGGCACAAAATGCTGATGCACCTCGTCCGCGACTCCAACCAAGCTCGCAATCAGCCATGCCGGCAACACCAGCCGCAGCCCTACGCGTCGCGTCAAAGTAAAAAACGCCACCGTCACAAACCCGCCCAACACCGTAAACAAGAGCAGGTGCGCGCCCTTTCGGGCCAAATATTTCAACAAAACAACCGACGGATCTGTCGATCGTATCAATTCCGCTTTCGTCGCCAGCCCGAGCCGGACCAGCACCTCATAGGTCTGCTGCGTCGTCTCCTGCATGGCCTGACTCGAGAACCAGTAAATCACCGCAACCCAGACTATTACCAACAGCAGCGTCAATACGCGCTTCACACGGGCATCCCCCCTCACCTCAACCATTATATGTCGAGAGCAGGGTTGAGGTCAAGGCCGCCACCGGGTTGACATAAAATTGTTTTCACCGGCAGCGCAGGTCTCCTCTTACATTGAATGCCCGCCGCGCTCCTTCTCCCGGATATACAGATCCAGCGCCCGGATCCCCCGGTGGGCCAGCTTGAACATCAGGTAGTAAAGGTAAACCGTCAGCACCAAAAATCCAATCACAACCGCAACGTTAAAAAGTCCAAACAAGCTCCAAAATGCGTTCATTCTCCAGCCTCCAAAAATTTTTTCTGCCGATGGTCATCAAACAACACCTTCACACAATCGACCTTCACCTTTTACCCAACCCCCTGCACCTAAAACCGATTCATTCGTCATCCAGGGTGGTATAATCAAGGAAAGAATTTAAGCCGCAATGCAATAAAACCTACCTCCCACGCGTTACTTAAATAGAAGGGGCCATTTCTATGATTGTTTTCAGTTTTGTAATCGACAACTCCATAGAACCGCTTATGACGGGCACTGTGGCCAACTTGGACGAGGGCTTGTTTGAGCGCATTGGTTCAGGTGACATGTCTGCCTTTGACTTGCTCTACAGGGAAACCGAGCGGGCCATGTACACCTACGCCCTCTCTCTGACGAGAAGCCACGACGAAGCCCTGGACCTGGTCCAGGAAGCCTATGTCAAAGTCCTTTCCGCGGCCCATCTCTACCAGCCTATGGGCAAACCACTGGCCTGGATGTTCACTATCCAGAAGAATCTCCACCTGAGTAAGCTCAGAAAATCCAGCCGGATTGTACCGCTGGACACCTCTGACATTGAAAACAACTCGCATTTTTCTTACGTGGAAGATCCTGAAGACCGCATGGTCCTGGAAGCTGCGCTCACCATCCTAAATTCGGAGGAGCAGCAAATCGTTCTGCTCCACGCCGTCTCCGGCATGAAGCATAAGGAGATTGCCGAGACCATCGGCATAGGACTTTCTACGACCTTGTCCAAATACAACCGCGCGCTTAAAAAACTGCGCCGCTTTCTTGAAGAAAGGGGGCTGAACTCATGAACGAAGACCAACTCAAAGATTGCTTGAAACGGGCTGTGGACCAGTCCCCAATCAATCTTCTCGAGACAATAAAGCAACAACCCTACGAAAAAATGGCTGCCCATGACGAGATTACCAGACAGTCTGACGAGAAAGCATTTACGCTCCGGTCGAACCGTCTAAAGCCAGCGCTGGCACTCTTATCCGCTGCCGCCGTATTCCTTTTCGCCTTCATCAACTGGCAGATGAACACGCGCTGGGTTGACAGCATGGTCTATTTGGACGTCAATCCGAGCCTTCAAATTGAAACCAACCGCCGGGACCAAGTCATCCGCCTCAGTGGACTAGACGGGGTCAGCAATGCCTTGATTGCGGACTTAGACTATAAAGGCAAAGACCTGGAAGTCGTCGCAGCAGAGCTCCTGGACCGACTCGTCCTTGGAGACTACGTCAGCAGCAGCGAACCGGCCATCCTTCTTTCTGTCTACAATGAGGATCCCGAGAAGCGCGACCGGCAGCTCAGCGAGCTGGACCAAGCCATTCATGCCTATCTCCAGAGCTTAGAGATTCAGCCGATAGTCTTAACCCAGCCCCTCGATCCAACCCAGACCCTCACAGACTATGCTGAGGCGAACCAGATCTCCGTCAGCAAAATGACTCTGATCCGCAATATGATTCTCCTCGACCCGGAACTCAAAGCGGAGGACCTCGCCAAACTGACTCTGGAGCAGCTGATCCAGGTTTCTTCCAAGGTCAAGCTGGATCTGGATAAGATTATCCAAAGTTCGGATATGGATAGAATCAAATCCGGGGATGACTTTGATGATGATAACGATCATGACGATGACGAAAAATTAGATGATGATACTGATGAACATGATATCGACGACGATTCGGAGGATGACATGGATAAGATCGACGAAGATGACGAAGTCGAAATCGATGACGACCATGACACCAATGAGGATTCAAATTACGACGCAGACGATGATTTAGAAAATGAGTCAGATGTTGACAACGATACAGATGACGATTCGGATGACAAATCGGATGACGAATCAGATCACATTGAAGATGCAGAGGAGGATTCAGAAGTAGATGACTGACCTTTTGTCTTAACTAAACTGATCTTAACTTCCTGGTTTGTTGGTTTTTAAGTGACCATCGGCTAAAAAAAGTTTTTGAAAAGATGCAATAAAAGTCACGCCTGACGCGTTAATCAGATATAACGCTACAACCTAATGAAAAGGAGTGACTTAAAATGACAATTCGAAAAAAGATAGCCCTGCTCGCTATACCCAGCCTGCTGGCTGTGTCAGCATTCACTTTTGCCTTCTTGAACGCGCCCGCTAACAAAATAACCTTTGATGTGAACCCTAGCATTGAGCTCACTACCAATCGACTGGACGATGTCATTGAGATCAATCCGCTGAATGACGACGCCGAGGTGCTGCTGAAGGATTACAGCCCTATCAACAGGGATCTTGAAGACGTGGTCAATGACCTCGTGGACCGCATGATCCTGACAGGCTACATCAGTGGCGGACAGGACAACCTTGTCATGATCACCGTTCAGGACAGCCAGGCCAATGAAGCGCTGGTGGACAGAGTGAATAAGACGATCGCAGCTTACCTTGAAAACAAGCAGATTGAGGCTACTGTAGTCAACCAAAAGCTGGACCTGGCATGGGAGGAGCTCAATAAAGATGGCATTTCCTCCGGTAAGCTGGCTGTTATTGAGACATTGATGGCTGATGATGATCACCTTTCAAAAGAAGAACTCTCTGATATGAAAGTCTCCGAGCTCGTGGCACTCGCGAAAGCGCTTGATCTTAAGCCATCCGCTCTCTTTGACACAGTTTTTGACAACGACTTTGATGATGATAATTTTGATTTGAATGATGATTTTGATCTGGACGATGATTCTGACTTCGACAATGATTCTGACCTCGACGATGACTGGGATGATGACGACCGTGATGACGCTATAGATGACCGCGATGACGATGACAATGCCGTCAACGACGACGAATTTGAGGATGACGATTCAGATGATGCCGCTGACATGAACGATGACAGCGACGACGACCGAATTTCTGTTTCCAACAGCTCAGACAGCGTATCCTCTGCCTCCGTCAACGTACCCGTTTCCGACAACGTGATTTCTTCAGACAAAGCCAAAGCAATCGCTCTCAACAGAGTCAATGGCGATATTATCAAGCTGGAACTCGATTATGATGATGACCAACCGGAATATGAGATCAAAATCCTTTCCGGCAGCCTGAACTATGAAATCGAAATTGACGCCGTCACTGGCCAGATTCTAAAAGTGGAGTCCGAATCTGTGCTGGATGATGACAGCGATGGACTCAATAATTTCGACGATGATGATGCTGTTTTGAATGATCGCGATGACAACGAGGATGATGACAGCGATGATGACGACGATCATGACGATGATGACGATGATCACAATAACGATGACGACTATGACGATGATGACAACAATGACAGTGATCGTGACGATGACTAAACTGAAATCGAGTAGGAGGCTACCCATTAGTTGAGTAGCCGTCCTCTCACACC
>CAYQDM010000006.1:0-134405 GCA_964416305.1 uncultured Acidaminobacter sp.
AGCAAGCCATCTCACAAGCGCTGCAGGCAATGCACCGCTCTTCTATCTTTTGCAGGATTTTCAAACCCTTCACCTCCATAGTCGAAATTGAGCTCAGGCGTCCGCCAAAGCCAGTTCTTTATTATGACAGATGCTATTGTAAATTAGTGTTTACATGGCACAAGTGCCTTGTAAATTCTAAAACCATAACATAATACAGCGATAAAATTTTCGAAATAAAAGGCGGAGGAATGAGCAATACTAAGCAGTATTGCGATTGACGACAACGCAGTGTTTCGGAATTTTAGTCTGTAGGATGTCTGGTTTTAGAGTTTACATGGCACTAAACCACTGAAGGCTCAAAGACCAGTTTGTTTTCTTTGACTCGACTCAGCGTCAGAGTCTCAACAGGTAATGTCAGTTTTTCTCCCAATATGTATTCTGACATGATCAGACCAGTCGAAGGGCCGAACATAAAGCCATGACCACTGAATCCAGCGGCGACATAGAATCCCTCCACCTCTTCAACCGGCCCGTATATGGGTTGACGGTCCGGAGACATGTTGTACAGGCCTGCCCATTGTCTGAGCACTTTCGCATTTCTGAGCGGCGGCAGAAGTTTTGTTGCGCAGAGTGCCATTTCCTCAAGGAATTGCCAGCTGCTCGTCGTCCTGAGATCCCGCGGCTCATTCTCGTCGCCGCGTCCCATGATGATGCCGCCATGCGGCACCTGCTGACAATAAATATTCAGCGAAAAAGACATGACCATAGGCCCAAGAATCTCTTCTATTGGCTCAGTGACAAGAATCTGATGCCTTTCAGAATAAACCGGAAGATCCACACCTGCCATTTGAGCAATTTTTTGAGAATAACCCCCTGCGGCATTTAAAACTACGTTCGTGGCTACGTCTCCTTTATTTGTCCTGACACCCTTGATTTTTCCGTTTTCTACGTCGATCCCCGTTACTTCAGTGTGGGTCATAATTGTAGCACCCAGCCTCTTTGCAGCATCTGCAAAGGCTTGGGTAGTATGAAAAGGATTCAGGTGACCATCTTTTTGATGAAATGCAGCCGAAATCAAACCGTCCGTGTTAAGGAACGGAACGATCTCCTTAGCTTCTTCTAAATTCAGCAATTTTGAATGGATCCCCATTCGATTTTGGACTTCAATATTTTTAATAAATTGTTCATGTTCTTTTTCAGTGCTGGTCACCAGCAAATAACCGCCCTGCTTAAATTCAATGTCGCCGTCGTATTGAAGCTCTTCGTTCGCCGTTTCAAAGAAATCACACGAATGCTTAGAAATCATACAGTTTAGCTCTGTACCCCATTGCTGGCGGATGCCGGCGCCACAGCGACCCGTAGAGCCGCTGGCCAGATAGCCTTTTTCAATCAGCAGTACATTTTTTACACCTTTTTTCGCCAGAAAATAGGCTGTAGCGCACCCGGAGATCCCGCCGCCAATAATGACCACATCTGCTGTCTTCATCATTTGATGTGCCCCCTTAAAGCTTCATCAGCAATTTCACCGAGTTTGAGTGATTTTACAGGCTGTCTGTAAGTTCCCAGCGTCAGTTCCTCCATGGACTTGCCCGTCATGACTGAGATTTCTTTAAGAACTATCGGGCCACAATTTTTAGACTGGCAAGGTCCCATTCCAACCCTGCTGAGCCTCTTAATTTCATCAAAGGTCGTGTAGCCCTTTCTGATCAGGCCTCGGATCATTCCCAGGCTGACATCAGAGCATCTGCACACAATCACGTCATCATCCGCTTGCCTCACCTCAACCGGTTCAACCTTTATGTTCCTGATTTGACGGACAAAAGGTTTGCCCACGGAGACGGAGACCACTGCTGTCCTATCCATGGCTTTGGTATTCAAAACTTTTATGACTTTGACAGGCGTTATAAAATTACCTTCACGATCTAACCCTTTTATAATCATCCCAGGTTCAGGCATAGGCAAAAATTCGTACGGCAATTTAACCAAGGCTTCCGTTTCGGAATAGGTCATATCCACTGCCATGATTGCAAGCCCCGGACACTTTCCAATACAAAGGCCGCAGCCGTTGCAGTTGTCCTCTGCAACGATAGGACGATCGTTAATATCTTCAAACGGCAGAATGCCCCCGCGGTGGCAAGCGGTATAACATGGATTACATGGGATTTTTTTGTAGCATTCGACGACAATAATCGCCCCCCGATTCAGACGCTCTTCAGACGGAAAGACGCTGTCGATGTCCTCAGGTGTTGGTATTCCTGTATTTTCGAGCATTACGCTTCGCACCTCCAATTCATGATATGCAAATCACAGGCTTTTGGGACAAGGCTCTATGCTGTTGAGACTTCTGAGATCCCTTGTCTGATTCTCGTACCTTCAGGACCTGCCCTCAATGAGTCGAGCTGGCTTATGTAATCTGATTTCAGTGCTTCCAGTCGTTCTGACTGCCGCCCTGTAAAAGCCGCCGCAGACAATCCGGCCAAATAACCTTCAACCATGGCGCTGCTGGCTTCTTCGATACCCGCTACGTCGCCTGCAATAAAGAGCCCTTCAATCGAGGTCATCATGTCAGAGTTTCGAATTGGCACATAACCTCCAAGAGCGGCCAGATATTTCATTTCACAGCCTGCTTGCCAAAGCAGCTCTGAAAGTGGTGACAGCCCGACAGCGATGCACATGACGTCAACATCCAACTCTATTTCAGTTCCTGGAACAGGCGTCCAATTCTCATCCAGCTGCCAAATTGTCGCGCTTTCCAAAGCGTTTTTGCCACGGGCTTCTTTGACGGTATAACGCGTATAAATTGGAATCCCAAGGCGTCTTATCTTAGAGGCATGAACCAGATACCCCCCTATCTTCGGACCTCCTTCGACAATGGCCTTTACATTGATCCCTGACTGCATCAGCTGGTAACTGACGATCAAGCCAATATTTCCGGCTCCAATCATCAATACATTGTCTCCGGGTTTGACGCCATAGACGTTCATCAAGGTCTGAACTGCGCCGGCACCATAGATGCCCGGCAAGTCATTGTTTGGAAACGGAATGCTTTTTTCACTGGCGCCGGTTGCCATGACAATGGCATCCGGTTTTACTTTTAAGTAAGTCCCTTCCCGTTCGAGAGTCACGACACGATCTTCGTAAAGACCCATTACGGTCGTATTCTTCCAGACTTCAATATTTGGTGATCGATCTATTTTTTCAAGCAAAAGCTTGCCGATGTCAATGCCTCTTGTAGATGCATACTGTTTTTCTGATCCAAAAAACATATGTGTTTGCTTGACGAGCTGACCACCCAGAGCACCATCTCGCTCAATCAGCAGTACCTGACATCCCATTTCTGCAGCGCTCAGCGCGGCGCACAAGCCGGCAGGACCTCCGCCTATGATGAGTGTTTCCACTTTCTTCACAGAAGCTCACCCTTTCCTTCCTGAGTCCTGACCGTCATGCCTTCTTCAAGCATAGTGACGCAAACCTTTACATTGGCTTCACCGTTGACCTCCATCATGCAGGAGGAACAATTTCCAATTGCGCAATAAAAACCTCTCGGCCTGTTCCGTTCTATACTGTGGCTGAGAACCCTCACTCCTGCGGCGTGCAGGGCAGCAGCAATGGTTTCCCCTTCATACCCTGAGATCTCTGAGCCGTCGAAATTAAAATTTATTTTTTTCCCTCGATTAAACTTCAATACTGGATGCTGATCGATTCTGGATGACATTTTGACATACCCCCCTAGTCGACAACCTTCCTCTTGCGCCGGGACTGAAGACTGTCTAATTGAACCATCCGCAACTAATGTCGCGGGCTTCTTGGGTCCTCACTTTTAGCATGCGAAATATACCAAGCGATCCCCACAGTTCCTGCGGTTCTTGCGGTTTTAACCTACATTTCAATAAACCGCCGGTACAATGCTCATAATGACAGTTTTTGTCATTATGAGCATTGCCAGCGTTAAGATTCCGCTTCGAAATATCTTATTCCGGTTTAGGCTTACTAGCTTTATAAAGCAAGTATGCAAAACCAATGAAATACGAACCTGCCACGATAATCATCATAATCATTGAAGTTGTCGACATCTTATGCACGCTCCTCTGCTACCGCAATAGTTTCTTCTTCAGCAGTAATATCTCGTCCCGGGCCAATTTTTTTGGCAAACCAGTTGTTCGTCAGGTAAGCTGCGATCAAAACGATTACGCATTGGAAAATAATAGTGCCCGGCGTAAAGACTTCAAACGGCGCCCACCAGTTGTCCGGATACCAGCCAACGGCTTGCCAGAACCACCATGCGGTGATCGAAACAAAGAAAACCGGGAAGAGTCTGATGCAAGTCGACCACCATTTTCCAATTTGATAATCGGACCAAGGCATATTGATATCCTGTGTACGTGCTTTTTCAACGCCATATTTAACCATAGCAAATGCGACAAACAAACCGCTCACAAGCAAACCAATTCCCCATACCCAGTCCTGGTTGTCCAGGAAATTAAGGCTGTAAGCCGATGGTATGCCAAGGATAAAGCTGCCGATCACGACGACCAAGGTTGCCTTTTTACGCTCAAAGCCCATATCCATCATATTTCTGACGCCAACTTCAATCATTGGAAGCAGTGATGAAAGCGCTGCGATTGACATTGCGAGGAAGAAAATAGCTGCGGCGAGATTGCCCAGCGGCATTCTAGTAAAGAGCTGTGCGAGATAGATAAAGGTAATGCCGGTGTTGCCCTGAGCCAGCGCTTCATTTGCGAATTCAATGCTTGGCGACAGAGCGAAAATTGCCGGAAGCACTGTCATACCTGCAATGAGTGCACCGACGTTGTCACCGACACCCATGATCAGACAGTTGCCGGCAACGTCTTCTTTTCGTTTAGTATATACAGCATATGTAATGATGAAGCCCCATCCGGCGCCAGTCGACCAGGCTGCTTGAGTAAAAGCCGCCAACCAGATTTTTGGCTCTGCCAGCATGTGAAATTTCGGGCTGAAAAGATATTCCAGGCCTTGAGCCGCACCCGGAAGTGTAACTGCTCTCAGCATAGCGGTGATTAAAAGGACAAATAGGGTAGGAATCATGATTTTTGAAGCTTTTTCAATTCCTTTTGTGACACCTTGATAAATTATAATGCCTGCAATAGCCATAGAGATAAAGTGGAAAAGAATGGTCTGCGACGGTGTTGTCGTGAAAACATTCCAGATTTCGGCGGTCTGCTCCGTCCCCATGCCTGGCTTGAAAGTACCTGAAATAGCCAGAGTAAAGTACTTGACGCACCACCCCATGACGACAGAATAGTAGAATGCGATCGCCAGACAAACGACCATGATCCAAGTGCCCATCCATGTATATTTTTTACCGATGAAGTCTCTGAAGGCACCGACGGTTCCCAATCCTGTCTTTCTGCCCATGACCATTTCACCCATAAGCAGCGGTATAGCCCATACGAATAAAGCGATTGTCCAAGCGATAATGAACGGTCCGCCGCCATTTGCTGCTGCGACTCGCGGAAATCTCCAGATATTACCTGTTCCGATGGCCATGCCAATCGAAGCCAGTATAAATCCCCAACGACTTCCCCATTGTTCGGTGTTTTTGCTCATTCACATAGTCCCCCTTTGATTTTTTAGTACGAACGACGATCCTCCTTCTTGGCCGAGTTTACTTATAAGTGAACGTCACACTGAGCAAGCGTGACGGGCCAATCTCATACTACTTTTGTAAGGTCAGGTATACTTGTGACAGCACTTGTGTTGGCAAAAGGACATTTCGTTGACTTATAACGCAAGCACCGTGCCAAATGTATTGCAAACTGAAATATTCTCCAAAGGAAATTAGTTGCGCCTATTTCAACGCTTTCGGAGTCTCCAATTATGACAGTCGTATTACCCCCTCGCTTTTTGTGTCGGTTTTCCGACACAAAAGCAGCTAATATTATCCCCTTTAAATACAAAATTCCACCTGTGTGTTCAAATTTATAGAGTTAAGAAAAAAACCGACATTGTCGAATATATGACACATGTCGGTTTTTTGACACCCCTTTACTCAAATCCCATATTGATTGATTTTGTAATAGAGTGTGCTTCTTGGAATATTTAATGCTTCTGCAGCTTTTTTCTTATTGCCATTGCAAGAGACCAGAGCCCTGGAAATCATCTCCGCCTCCCTGTCCCGAATCGTTTTGTCAATTTCGGCCAGCGTTTCTGCATCATTTTTAATCTTTGACCGATCATCCGAACACGGCGGTCTGATTTCGCTGCTTGCCAAATTGGGCGGCATGGTCTCTATAGTGAGTTGGTCCGTTCGTCCGACCACCAGCATATATTCTACAACGTTTCGCAGCTCGCGAATATTTCCCGGCCAGTTATATTGAAGCAATACGTTGAAGACAGTATTGTCAATATGCGGCATTTTTCTATGATTCTTTTTACAGCCCTCTTCCAGGAATCTGTTGAAAAGCAGGGCAATGTCTTCACGCCTTTCTCGTAAGGGTGGAAGGCTGATTTCCACAACATTCAAACGATAGAATAAATCTTCTCTGAAGGAGCCCGCTTTAACCATGTCCAAAAGGTTTTTATTGGTTGCGCAAATCACTCTGACATCTACCGGAATTCTGCGTTCTGCCCCTACCTTGGATACCATGCCGTCCTGCAGCACTCTCAGAAGTTTTGCCTGATGTTCCAGTGTCAGATCGCCAATCTCATCCAGAAACAAGGTCCCCTCATGGGCCAGCTCAAAAAATCCGATTTTCCCGGTTTTAAGCGCACCCGTGAATGACCCGCCGACATAACCAAAAAACTCACTTTCAAAAAGTGCCGCAGGCACTGCACTGCAATTGACAGGAACAAATAATCCCGCCCTGCGGCTCCCTTCGTGAATAGCCCTGGCGAAGACTTCCTTGCCGGTACCGCTTTCACCTGTGAGCATAACATTCGTATCCGTGGCAGCGACATGGGTTGCCAACTCTATACGGTTCTGGATCACTGGATTATTGCCCAGAATGCCGTTAAAAGTGAAACTGCCCTTTGACATTTTTTCAACTTCTTTTTTGAGCAAATCAATTTCGACGTTGGCGTTGACGAGCTCGTTGGTCAATTGGTTGTACTCCGTGACGTCCCGTTCCGTAGCAACGACGCCGAGATATTCGCCATCCACGACGATAGGTAAAGCGCTGATTATGACGTAGTAGTTTGGTTTAGGCGCATGATAAACATTTTCGATTGGAATCCCAGTTTTCATAACCGAAAGACTGAGGGCATTCGGAAAATAGTCCTCAAGTTTTTTGTAAAGGATTTCAGACGCCTTCAGGTTATATATACGCTCCGCATTCTTGTTCCAAAGCAGCACATTGCCATCCCGGTCAGTAACCGTGACAGCTTCATGCATCTGATGGATCACCGCCATATATTGTTTGTTGACAATCTCTAAAAATCGATAATAACTGTCTCTCAGATTTTCGCTGCGTATAATGCCTGTGATTCTGCCCCCGTTGAATATAGGCAGGCAACCGATTTTCCGCTCAATAAGAATATGCCGCACCTCACTCAGAAGCATCTCCTCTGTGCCGGTGACGACTTTTTTCAGAGCAAACTGCGACAGCGGAGCATCAAAACTTTTCCCGAGTTTGATCAACTCTGAAATATCTCTGAAAGTCAGTATACCCAAAAGGAGCTCTTCTTCCTTGAGACTTCTGACTACCAATACTTCAGGAATATTCTCCTTAAGCATCATTTCCACTGCAAAGGACAGTTTCACATTCGGCTCCAGCTTCAGCACGTTGTTGGACATCACACCCTGAACGGTATAACGGGAAAATTGAACTTCCAGCATGCCTTCCATCCTTTCGCGAATACTGACTTGCCATTAAATCAGCCGTGCCATTATTTCATTGCGAGATATCTGAAGATGCCCAGAAAATGAAGGACGCTGCCAGCAAGGACAAATAAATGCCAGATAGCGTGATGATAAGGGATCTTGCGAACTGCATAAAAAATTGTGCCGATGGTATAAGCCGCGCCCCCCGCAAGAAGCCAAATCAGGAATCCAACCGGAACCGTCTGAGTCATTGGCTTAATCGCGATCACTGCAATCCATCCCATCAGGATATAGAGCACCAGGGAGACCCCTTTATATCTGTCCATTTTTTTATAAGTCAGCACTTTGAAGACGATCCCGGAAATCGCGATCACCCAGACGGTACTCAGGATCCCGACACGCCAATAACCGCTCATGGCGATCAGCGTTACAGGTGTATACGTTCCTGCAATCAACAAAAAAATCGCCGAGTGGTCCAGTACCCTCATAATTCGCTTGATTTTTTCTTTTCTGAAGCTGTGATAGAGCGTTGAAGCGGTATAGAGAAGAATGGAACTGATCCCGTAGATCGCGAAGCCCGTGATAGCTGTCGGACTTTTCATCCAAATGCCATAGACTAAAAGTATGGTCATGGCAACTATACTAAAGACAATCCCTATGCCATGAGAAATACTATTGGCAATGTCTTCTCTGATGGAATACATTTTTTGCTTGCTGGCTTTAATTAATTCGTTTCTTTCCATAGGTCATGCATCTCCTACAATTGTCGGTCAAGTAAATTACAGAATATATTCTCCGATCATTTTATTGAACCCGAGAATATCAAAGTTTCCTTTAAACTCAAATCTAATCTTGCCCAGCCCGGAAAACCAAAGATCCAGCTCGCAGTCAAGTCCGGGTTCCCCCGCTGTCTCTACTGAGAACGCCTTGACTTTGATGTAAGGCAATGAAGTATAATCCTTTTTCATTCCGTTGGCCCCGCGCTCCTTAATAATGATAACGCGTTTTGTAGTAAAAATCACATAATCCCTCGCAAAACAAAAAGTAGCAAAAACTTCTTCGCCTTCGATCAGCATTGGAGTGACTCTCTTCAGTGCGGTTTTAAAATCGAATGGTTCCAGTACAAATAAAGCATCCTTTGAAAAATCGATCATCCTAACGGGCAGCTCACCACAACAACACACACTGGCGTGTTGGGCATCCGCCCTCCCCTCCTCCATAGCTGAATTTTTGTGAGTTTATACCAATTAAATCATCATACAAAACTGTAAAATAGTAAAAGCACTTCTTATACCTTTCAAAATACCCAATTGCTTAAAATTCCCGTTGTAGTGTATCAACTATTCTACTCTTTATTATACTGGATTTTCAGGTAAAAGACCAGTTGTGCCGTGGGCTTCTCTACTGCAGGAAATAGGTTGAGTGAACAGTGATGGGTATAAAAATGCAAAATCAATAACATAATCTTTCTTGTTAAAAAATTAATTTATTTGATTTTGCGCAAAAAAGGGTAAAATAAGAATGTTAGGCATAAGATTGAATAAGCCAACTACAAACATGTCAAGGAGGGTCACTATGCATAAAAAACTTTTCATCCCAGGTCCAGTGGACGTCAGAGAGGACGTCCTCCAGAAAATGGCAACCCCAATGATCGGCCACCGGTCAAAAGCGGCTTCCGCGCTGCAAAAAGGTATTTCCGACAAGCTTAGACAGATGATGTACACAGAAAACACCATCCTGCTTTCCACTTCATCCGGAAGCGGCGTCATGGAAGGTGCAGTTCGTTCTTGCACAAATAAAAAGGCAGCTGTATTCTCTGTTGGCGCTTTTGGCGACAGATGGTACAAAATGGCCACTTCAAACGGTGTCCCTGCTGATCTTTTCAAATCAGAGCCAGGCAAGCACACCTCAGCTGAAATGGTTGAGAAAGCTCTGGCTACTGGTGAGTACGACTTAGTTACCGTCACACATAATGAAACCTCTTCCGGTATTCAAAACCCGGTTGAAGAAATCGCGGAAGTCATGAAAAAGTATCCGGAAGTCATTTTCTGCGTTGACGCAGTCAGCTCCCTGGGCGGTGCGAAAATCGAAGTCGACAAGCTCGGCATCGACATTTGTATTACTTCCAGCCAAAAGTGCCTCGGGCTCCCTCCGGGAATCGCGCTTTGCAGTTTTTCACAAAAGGCTGTTGAAGCTGCGAAGAAAGTCAAGTACCGCGGTCTCTATCTGGATCTCCTTGCTCTTTATGACAATGTCATTAAGGACGATCAATATCCTTCTACGCCAACGCTTTCCCATATGTTCGCACTGGATTACCAGCTTGACCGCATTATCGAGGAAGGCTTTGAAAACAGATTCGCGCGTCATACTGAAATGGCGAAAGTCGTCCGCGAGTGGGCTAAAAAGCACTTTGCTCTTTATCCTGAAGAAAAGTATGCTTCCAACACGCTCACAACTATCGTCAACACCAAAGGCATCAGCGTCGCTGATCTCAACAAGAAGCTCGGAGAGCGCGGATTCGAGATCTCCAATGGCTATGGCGATTTGAAGGAAAAGACATTCCGCATCGCGCACATGGCTGATATGACCATGGAAGAAGTCAATGAACTTCTTACAAACATCGAAGATATTCTCGGACTGTAATCCCCGGCACTTGAATCACAGCCTCACCCCGTTCTTAAAAAACAATTGGAAAAGGAGTTTTATATGCTTAAAATTCTCGCAAATGACGGTATGGAACAAAGCGCAGTAGCGCATTTGACGAACCTTGGTCACGAGGTTGATACCAACAATTACGATCAGGAAACGTTGAAAACTGCCCTGCGCGACTATGATGTCATAGTTATCCGTTCCGCCACAAAACTGCGCAAAGACATCATTGATGCTGTAGAAGGCTCCAGGCTTAAGTTGATGATCCGTGCCGGTGTCGGCATCGATAATATCGACGTTGAGTACGCGGAATCCAAAGGCATTGCTGTTAGAAATACGCCTAACTCCAGCAGTGCTTCCGTAGCAGAGCTTGTCATTGGCCACATGTTCAGCCTGGCGCGCTTTATCCACATTTCCAATCACACCATGAGGCATGGTGAATGGAACAAGAAGCATTACGTCGGCACTGAAATTAGCGGCAAAACATTGGGTGTTATCGGTTTTGGCAGAATTGGTCAAGAGGCAGCTAAGCGTGCCATGGCCCTCGGCATGAAGGTTCTTTATCAAGATCTTCTCGGACCTAGAGCAGGTCTTGACGAGTACCACTACGCTGACTTTGAGACGATCCTGGAACATGCCGACTACATCACTCTGCATATTCCGGCGACTGCTGACAACAATCCACTTCTGGATGCGGCAGCATTCGCAAAAATGAAGGATGGCGTCTACATCATCAATACTTCCCGCGGTGGCCTGATCGACCCTGACGCACTGCTTGAAGCCCTTGACTCCGGCAAAGTCGCCGGTGCCGGTCTTGATGTTTTCATCGAAGAGCCACTCAAGGACGAGCGTCTGATGAAGCATCCTAAAATTTCCATGACACCGCACATCGGTGCGTCCACAGAAGAAGCTCAGCTTCGCATTGGCGCTGAGGTCTGTGACGTTATCGAAAAATTCTTTGCGTAAAATACGAGACTCAAACCATACTAGGAGGTAAATAATGGCAATTGTAAAACCCTTTAAAGCGATCCGCCCTGCGACTGATCTGGTAGAAAAAGTTGCATGTCTTCCCTATGATGTTATGAATACCGAAGAAGCTCGGGAAATGGCACAAGGAAATCCATATTCTTTCCTGCACGTTGTACGGCCGGAGATCAACCTCGCGGCTGATCAAGATCCCTATGCAGATGTCGTCTACGAGACTGCCAGAAAGAATCTGGACGCTTTTGTCGAAAAAGGCTACATGAAAGAAGAAGCAGTTCCACTCTTCTATATCTACAGACAGTTGATGAACGGTCGCGTACAAACCGGCATTGTCGGCTGCACCTCCATTGATGATTACCTTAATGACATCATCAAGAAGCATGAGTTTACACGTCCGGTCAAAGAAGTTGACCGCATTCAAAACTTCAGCTTCTGCGAGGCGCACACTGAGCCAGTGTTCCTCACTTATCGCAACCGCAAGTCACTGACCACGATCATGAACGACTGGATCAAATTCCATATGCCTGCTTATAATTTCACTACAGATGACGGCATTACCCACATCTTCTGGCCAATTGGCGATCTCAGTGTCGTCAGCGAAATCGAAAAGGAATTTGCTGATATTGACTTCCTCTACATTGCGGATGGTCATCACCGTTCAGCCTCTTCTGTCAAGGTTGGTCTCAAGAAGCGCGAAGAGAATCCTGGGTTTACAGGCAATGAAGAGTTCAACTTCTTCATGGCAGTTATATTCCCGGATGATGATCTCTTCATCATGGATTACAATCGTGTTCTTACAGATCTGAACGGCTACAGCGAAGCAGACTTCCTCACAAAGGTTGCTGAAAAATTCGATGTTACTGACGCACCTGTCGGAACACCATATAAGCCAATGTCCAAGCATACTTTCGGAATGCTGCTCGACGGCAAATGGTATATCCTAAAAGCAAAAGAGGGCATCTATGACGAAAAGGATCCTGTCGATCGTCTGGATGTTTCCATTCTTCAAAAAAATCTTTTGGGACCAGTCCTTGGCATTCAAGATCCTAGAACAGACAAGCGCATTGACTTTGTCGGCGGGATCCGTGGACTTGAAGAGCTCGAAAGACGTTGTGCACTTGACATGAAGGTCGCATTTTCCATGTACCCAACTACAATGGACGACTTGCTCGATATCGCGGATGCAGGTGAAGTTATGCCTCCTAAGTCGACCTGGTTTGAACCAAAATTGAGAAGCGGACTTTTTGTCCACAGCTTCAGATAATTCCACAACAAAAGAGGAAGTCGGTGTCACCAAGCCTAAGGCTGGTGACACCGACTTCTTTTTCTTTGTTAAATTGAACTCATGCTTTTTCTCAGGCGATCTCTGCAATCCCATAGTTTTTGGGACAAATCCACATAATAACCGTGAGGATTTTCAAAGCGAAGTGCTTCTTCCCATAATGTTTCTATCTGTTTCATGCAAAAGGCCTGAATCTCATGAAGTGACGGCGTTTCATAAACACAGACCCCACTCTTGAAGATAGGAATCAAAAGTGGCTTGGCGACAAAGTTTTCAATAGTTTTTTGTTTCCAGGTCTGCTCAGGGTCAAAGATCGTGTACGATCCAGAATCATCTACGACCTCTTCATGATGGGTTATAAGGTCGGAAATAGCTTTACCGGTCGTTCTGTCAAAAAGCCGCCAAACCTGCTTAAAGCCAGGGATAGTCGTTTTGCTGATGTTTTCGCTCAGTTTCATCTTAGGTACCCACTCGCCGTCTTTTTGTACGGCCGAAAGTTTGTACACCCCACCAAATACAGGTTCAGACTTGGAGGTGATCAAGCGCTCGCCGACCCCAAAAGTATCCACCTTGGCACCTTGAATGATGATATCACGAATGATGTATTCGTCCAGCGAATTTGAAGCGACGATTTTACAGTCTTCGAAACCAGCTTCGTCCAACATCCTGCGGGCTTCTTTTGACAGATAGGTAATGTCGCCGCTGTCAATGCGGATGCCCTTGGGCCTGAAGCCCCCAGCTACAACCACTTCGTTGAAGACTTTGATGGCATTCGGCACACCGGACTTCAAAACATTATAGGTATCCACAAGCAGCGTACAATTGTCGGGGTAAACCTCTGCATATGTCTTAAAAGCCTCATACTCCGAATCATACATCTGAATCCAGCTGTGAGCCATTGTCCCCATGGCAGGAATGCCGAAGATCTGCTCAACAACAGTACAGGACGTTCCTATACAGCCGCCTATAAAGGCCGCCCTTGCGCCCAATACTGCGCCATCATACCCATGGGCGCGTCTGGATCCAAACTCCATGACGGCTCTTCCCTGAGCCGCTCTGACTATACGATTTGCTTTAGTGGCTATCAGGCTCTGATGATTCAGAGTCAAGAGTACCACCGTTTCAATAAGTTGAGCCTGTATGACCGGGCCTGTCACGACAAAGATGGGCTCGTTAGGGAAGATCGGCGTCCCTTCCGGCATAGCCCAAACATCACAGCTGAATTTAAAGTTCTCGAGATAGTCATAGAATCTCTCATCAAAAATAGCTTTTTCCCTGAGAAAATCGATATCTTCCTTCTCGAATTTTAAATCCTTTAAATAGCGCATAATCTGATCGAGACCCGCCATGATGGCAAACCCGCCATCATCCGGCACCTTCCTGAAAAACATATCGAAACAGACAATTTGATCCATCTTTCCCGACAGCAGATAGCCATTACCCATGGTTAATTCATAGAAATCTGTCAGCATAGCCAGTTTGTTGACTTTCAAGCTGAAGCCTCCCTCGCGGCACTGTCTGATGAAATGTGCCTTATGATGATTATATTTTTAGCCTAAGTGCATTTTACCGATTAAATCCACTTTATTCAAGTTTTGACCTTTTATTTCATAAACTCACGCATTCAGTCCTATTCAGACTCCGGAGTTTTCGACCCCTCTTTAATTATGGATTCTTTCTCCTCCTTGACATTCAGAGTTTCCGCCGACTTGTTTGACCCATTTTTCTTTCTGGGCCTTCCCGGTCTTCGTTTCTTTTTCTCAACCTGTTGATCTGTCGGTTCTGCAGAGGTCTCGACCGGAATCGACTCCGAAAGTGCCTCTTGCTCCAGCTTTGGCTTTATTTCCTGCTTAGGCTTTACCTCAGTTTCATCCAGATTCTCTGCCTGAAGGACTGCCGCTGATTCCGGCAACACTGCTTGAATTGTCTCATGTTCCGTCTTAGGCTTGGAAGACGGTTGTTTTCTTTTGCGGCCACGCGTCTTTTTCTTGGTCTCAGCCAACGGTTGATCCGGATGAGACACCGACTCAGCAGGCAGTATGGCCGCTGCTGCAGGCACCGGGGTGTCTTCGGCCGGTATACCCCCGCTGACGGTGATGTCAATAAGTTGATTCTCATTAAACTCCCGGCTCTGTGATTCGCCCCCTGCCCGCATTTCTTCAGCTTTTTCCACGACTGGCGCTAACGCATCATGCATCTGGGGCACTGCTTCATCAAAATACTGTTCTACTTGGGGAAGCGTCTTTTGATATTGTTTGTGAAGCGCCTTCAATTTTCCATAGATGGGGTGATTGCCCTTCTTCCCGAAAGATTTCACTAAACGGTCATGAAGCGTATTCAATGTAAGTGACTCTTTAAAAATGGCATCCACTTTCTTCAAGTCGGAAGCACTTAATTTTAAGCTCACCAAACACTTTTGGATGGATGCTGCGAACTCCCACTCTTCAACCGGCTCGTCCGGTATTGGCTCGACGCTGACCGAGTCGACGCTCTGACCGATTTTCTCAATTGTTTCACACTGGATAATTTGAAATCCGCGATTCAAAAAGGCGGTCACAACATTTTCATAGCCCCGGTCTTTGCTGATAATTGCGAACTGTATAGACTTCGACTCATAGGTATGACGCCCAATCTGATACCCCACCTCAGCTATCAGCTGAAAATCCAGATTGTTTTTTCCTGTGCCTATAGTGTGAATGATATTCAATTCACACTTCTTTCTGAGCAGCGTCTCCAACACCACAAGGCTGATCTTGTGGGAGACACTGCTGATAAATATGGTGACCGAGTCTCCGTCTGACAGCGCTTCAACGCCTTCAAATCCGGATTCATGGACATTTTCGTAATCGATAAAGCAATGTGTTTTCCTGTTTTCCCGCTTCATTTTAAGCGCTCCTAATCCATTGGTTTCTTTTCGTCAAGTTGGATGTCCATTACCCTTTCTCTTATCCGCCTGCGTCTTCTGCAAACAATCAATACTGCGGCAATAAAGGCTGAAGTCACCACGACAATCGGCAAAAATAGCATTATCATAAAGATCATCCCATAGGAGGGCCTGATTATGTTGAGTGACATGATTAAAGCCCCAGATATCACGAGGCCGGCAGCCAAACGCTTTCTTCGCCGAACCATAAATAAAGCCCCAATAAAACAGATTGCCGCAGCCGGCCAGGTCCAGCCAAACAAAGCAGATCTCGAATTGAGTCCGAACATCAGCTTATCTGTATTGAGCAGGCTCAAATACAGATCTTCTGAACCTATGACGTAATCCTTCAGAATGTACCGTCCCGGCGCTTCGAGCTCCAGCGGCAGATTAGCTGCGGCCGACCAATTATCCGGAACTATCAGCTCGAGGTCGACGATCGCCTCTCCATTAAAAAATTGGGCAGGAGAAAGTGCATAGTACAAAGTCCGGTAGTTGGTAAAGTAGTCCGACTGACTCAGATACCCGCTTTTGGCCTCATAGGAAACCACGACTTCTGTCCTTTCCTTTGGCGCCAGTTCCAGAAGCCACTCTGTAATTCTGGCCGGCGTCTGAGTCTGGCCGTAATAATCAAGTGGCATCTCAGGCAGCTCATTATAGGTTGTGACAAACGGAGGATCCTCTAAAGGCGCCCAGTTTTCAAGTTGGTAAGCCCCTGGCGCAATGTCTTTTGAAGGGATCAATTCACTCGAACTTCGGATCTCAAAACTCTGATCCTCATAATCACCACTCATAAACCACAGCGTCAGCGCCTGGGGACTATCTTCCGTATTCTCAAAAATATAGGTGGCTGTAAACTCAGCACTATAGTTCTCCGGAACCCACACCATTCTGAGGTGTTCACGAACCAGCGCAACTCCTGGGTTCTCCATGAAAATCACCTTATTTTGATCCGGAAGAATTCGAGGCGGGCCGCTGTTGGCAAAGGCAGGCAGCCACTGGATCAGGAGACTGAGAAGCAGACAGAGTGAAAGGCGCCCAAAGCGGTGGCGTCCTCTTCCCGAACCCTTTTCAGGCGTTGGCCGCACAACCCGTTCTCTATGTTTAGCCGATGGTCGCACGACCCCTCCCCCTCTCATTCCTTCAAACTTTAGCAGCCGCTTAACACCTGCTGGCTTGTCACTTAATCTCGACGTTATGAAACGCATAGCTCGTCATTGAAACTGAGCCCATGACGCAAGCTTCATTGAACACTGTAAGCTTATCTTCCTCTCTGCTGGCCCCCAGGACGTACAGAAGCGGATCATAATGCTCTGGTGTTGGGAATGCAAGCTTAGCGCAGTCCCCCGCCTGACTGTGATCCAGAATAGCCTCTGCTTCGCGCTTGACCATGTGATCCCGAATGTAGCCATCAAATTCATAGGCCCAATCGAAACCATCGGCACGCTGCATTTGAACGCGCCTCAGATTGTGAACGACATTGCCGCTTCCAAAAATCATCACACCCCGATCTCTGAGTTCAGACAGTGAACGACCAATGTCAAAGTGCGTTTTCGCGTTCGCACTGCCGTCAATACTCAACTGTAGAACGGGGATGCGCCGGTCAGGGTACATCCTGTGAAGAACCGACCAAGTGCCATGATCAAGACCCCATGAATTGTCCACCACACATGGGTGTGAATGGTGAGAAAGTTGGGTAAGTACTGCCTCCGCGACTTCAGGCGATCCCGGCGCGTCATAAACAATCTCGTAGAGCTCTTTCGGAAATCCGTACATGTCGTAGATCGCTCTGGGGGCAGGATCATTGCTGACCCGTGTGCCGTCTGTATACCAATGCGCGGAAATTGATAAAATTACCTTTGGTCTCGGCAATTTCTCAGCTATGCGCACCCAGCCCTTCGTAAACACATTTTCCTCTATTGCATTCATCGGAGAGCCGTGACCGACAAACAATGCTGGCATCCTCATTTTTTACCGCCTCCTTTGCGCACGTCCTTTTCGTCAATGCGTTTGTGTCTGAGGCCTGCGACCTCTTCTTTGCTGAGTGGTCTCCAGTGGCCGCTCTTTAAATCTCCCAAGCGCAGATCCATGATCCTGGTGCGCTTAAGTTTGACCACCTCATAACCCAGAGCCTCACACATGCGCCGAATCTGGCGATTGAGTCCTTGAGACAGAACAATTCTGAAGCCATACTCCGAAACCCGTACAACTTTACAAGGCTTAGTCTTAGTATGTTGCCTTTTGACCGGATTATAGATTCTGACGCCACCAGACATAGCTTTGACAAATTCAGGGGTAACAGGCCGGTCTACCTGAACAAGATACTCTTTCTCGTGATCGTTCTCTTCTCTCAGGATTTCATTTACGATTCCGCCGTCATTGGTTAAGATAATCAGACCTTCCGAATCTTTGTCGAGTCTGCCCACCGGAAAGATTCGGTGGGGGTGATTCACAAAATCAATTATATTGCCCTTAATATGGCGCTCTGTGGTACAGGTAATGCCTGCGGGTTTATTTAACGCAATATAGATACTTGGAACTTTTTTGCGCAGGACTTTCCCTTCGACTTCGACGATATCCCCTTGGTCAGCCTGGGTTCCAAGTGCAGCCACTTTTCCGTTCACCCTTACTTTTCCCTCGAGGATGAGTCGATCCGCTTCCCGCCTTGAGCAAAGGCCTGTACTGCTGATATATACATTTAGTCTCATACTTGAGTCACTCCATACCTCCGGAGAGCTTTGCAGCCTTTCCGCCGAAAAATTGTTGTACGGTTGCGTTGAAATGAAATTGCGTCTACAATAAACTATATGAATACGAGGTGATCAGGTTGTTTTTTGTGTATCCCGCACTCATGCCAACTATTGAAAAACCACTTGGCCTATGAGCAGATTTATACTGTCTATAAGCATAATCTTTTTAGGACTTCTGACAGGCCAGATCTTGAATAGAATCCTGTTTAGCAAAGCAGCCCGTTTGGAGGCTGAAAAGGCTTCACAATATCTGGGCCGCGCAGAAACTACAGTGCGCAGAATGCAGCTTTTCGCCATGTTTGGGTTAAACCCAATCGTCACTTTTGGGGCTTTCTGGGTCGTTCGGCTGGATGACCTCCGCTACGTTGCGCTTCCGTTGATTGGCGCCCTTGCCATCCTATCCGGCGGAATCCTGGCTTACATAACTTCTAAAGCCATGAGGCATGAGCGGCACCAAACCGGCGCGTTTATTTGCTCTGGCGCCTTTATGAACCTGGGAAGCTTTGGCAGTCTTTTTTGCTATATTTTTTTAGGAGAAGCCAGTTATGCTCTAGCTTCCATGTACCGTCTGCTGGAGGAATTTCTCTACCTTCTGGTGGGATATCCAATCGCTCGACTTCACGGTACAACTGCCGGCGAGGAAGACAAGCAATCTGCGCTCATGAAGATTTTGAAAGATCCTGTTTTTCAGATTTACATCACCAGCATTTCAGCCGGTCTGCTCCTCAACTTCCTCAGTGTAGATCGACCGTCGTTTTTCTCGTCCGTCAGTGCCGTCATTATCCCATTTTCATCTTTCCTGCTGGTGACCTCAATTGGATATCGCATCAGATTCAGTGCGATCCGGCGTTTTCTGAAAGAATGCCTGGCAATCTCAGCCATAAAATTCATAGCGGTACCTGTCATTGCCGTGTCTGCAGCATTCGCCCTGGGACTGGACGCACTGCAGGATGGTCTCGTCGTCAAGGTTGTACTGATCATGTCGGCTATGCCCCCGGCTTTTCATTCTCTGATTCCGCCACAGCTCTATGGTTTGGACGCAGATTTGGCCAACTCCTTGTGGCTGTTTAACACCGGATTGCTGGCTGTCGTACTGCCCATACTTTATTTCCTTCAAGGGTTAATTTAGTCCGGTTTTTCTATCGCTCACCAATTAACAGACAGTGCGGCTCAAGGTTACAGCACAAATTTCATAATATTGATCCGTTGAAAGAATGAGACCGCTTTTTAAAGCGGTCTCATGTTTTTGTCACTCATTTCAGACAGAAGTCAAAAGACTGCATCTCGCTTGAGCCAAGACTCGATCTGTTCCACCAGCCCGGCATGAGCAATTTTTAACTGAGCACGGTAGTCACATCCCTGCAACTCCCGAAAGCTGAGATAACCCGAGAGATCTCTCGCATACTGTTCGGAATCAGCCGGGGAATCAAATAGGACATCCCCTTCTGCAGTATGCAGAACCTTTGACACCGCTACATCATGCAGTGCACCGGACAACGACTGATATGCTTCAAGGGCGTCAAGCAAAGCAGCAGAATCCACGGAAATAGTCTTTTCAATGGCTCTGAGAACATATCTGATTTTTTTAACTTCTATTCGACTCTTGTGAACTAAAGTGTCATTATTAAAATCCATGAAGCCATAATGCTTGTTCCATTGACGCAACCATCGGCTAATACTCTTAAAAGCGAATGTGTCCAGAGGTATTTCTGAAACTCGTCGTGAGAGAGCCACTTTTGACATGTCACTGTGCCATGTTTGAAGGGCTTCTGCCCAAGAATAGACTCCAGCTGAATCTGAAACTGCAGCATCAGCGCGCTCATTCAAAACCCCGGATCTCAAAGCGATCCACTCCAACTGCGCCCTGTTGTCAGGGCATTCTTCCAGACTCGCGGCGTAGGCTTCCAAAGCCCTCAGTTCAACTGCACTTTCTCTGGCATCCTCAAAGGTGTGCAAGGCTTTTCGAAGCTGCTTCTGCCCGCGTTTATAGCGGCGTGACTTAAACAGAGGCTTGAAAAACGACTGGAGTGCCTTGATCTGTCGGATAAAGACTCTGAAATCATGGACACTCTCCTCATCCAGGTCATGGTATCTGCGAAGCATCAGCCAGGATTCCACCTCAGAAAGAAATCCGAAGTACCCTTGGGCGACCGTTCGATCCTTGGGTGAGAGAATCAGCGTATGATCTACTGCTTTCATGGCGATGTGTCTCAGTTCTTCAAGGACAAGCGCTGCGCGCTTTCGCCAGGACGGTCTTAAAAGTATAGGTTCCCCTTCAATTAAACGCTGAAAAACATCCGCGTCCTTCAGCAGCTCGTCATAGGCATCCTGCAGTTTTCCCTTTGCACTGTGATGACGGATCGCGTTTGCTGCAATCCGTTGGGATGACTCAGGCAAAAGCCGGTTTTCTTTTAAGAACACCAATACCTCTGCAGCGCCCTGTTTGGCATGTTCCTCAGAAACACCTCCAGGTCTCAGGCGGCCAGCATCATGCAACAGACCAATGATTTTCGCGAGCTCTGGGTCAAGGCCTCTGCCCGGCGCCAAAACAGCCATTAACGCTGCCACGGTACGTACATGAGTGATTTCTTCCGCCAATACATTCAATGGTTTTAGCGAAAGATCAGACCACGCTTCAAAAACCCAATTTTGAATGAAAGTCTCACGACGGGTTGAATCCATGTTCAGGACATTGCCTTCTTCTGTTTTGGAATCATTTTTTGACATAATCTCAGTCCTTAAAATTTCAGCCTTAACGATACCTCGACGGCATGAACTGAATTTTTCTGACCAGCCAGGTAATTCCTTGCAGCGGCATATCCGGTGCCGCCTGCTTGATGCCCTGTGCTCTGATAAATTCATCAAAGAGCTCTTGCTTCTCAGGATGAAGCTTTTTAAGTTCCTCCGCACGAACCCGGATCAACGATTTCTGAGCGTCATTAAAAGAAAAGAGGGCCTGACCTTCGGTCACTATGGTCGCGACCACTTCCAGACCTTCCGCTCTAAAAAGGGCCAGCCATTCATCATAGGTCAGATAAGGGGCTTCGAGCACCTCAGGAGGGAATTCCGGAATTTCTTCCAAAGACATCTTGGGAGAACTGTATTTAGAGCCGGTTGTCTTGGCCTCTTCCCCGCTGTCTTTGGAGTGCTGATCTTCAGGGCTGAATTTGTAAGCGTCGTTGATTAAAAGATAACCGCTTTCCTTAATAACGTGACGAATCATTCGAATGGTTTCTGCCGGCGTACCCAGAACATCCATGATGGCGTCCAGGATCGCGATATCGTAATTGCGCTCGATCAGAACGGCTTCATTGATGTCACCGACAACAAATTCGCAAAGGTCGCCAACGCCATTCGCTTCTGCATGCTTGACGGCCGCTTCAATAAATTCGGGAATGATGTCGATGCCTTTCACATGACACCCAAACGCACGTGCAAGGTATACCGGCGCAGCCCCTTTGGCACAGCCCATATCTATCAGATGCAGTTTGTGCGGTGACGGTAAATGTTCTTCTATTAAAGTCCTCATATCCTCAGGCGATGAGCCGAGGTCCCAAATATCCATCAACAGATACGGCAAATACGGGATCAGTTCCGGGGTCTGTGCCGTCAGCGACTTGGCCAGTTTTTCCTCGACCTCATCTTTATAAGTTTTCTGATTCAAGTGCCATCACCTCCTAAAATTTTCTGCAAGTACCGTGTGTCTATATGACGACATCCACAGCTTTACAACACAACATTGACTGTACCTTCGCGACGGTCTGCGGCCTTCGGCGATGGACCGTCCGGATGGCCCAGCGTCAGCGCTGAGCAAACGACATAACCCTTAGGAACGCCAAGCGCCGCCAGCGCGGTCTTCACCTCCGGTTCGTCCCTGAGACGCGTCAGAATGTGAACCCAGCAGCTGCCGAGGCCAAGGGATTGAGCTGCGAGCATCATATTGCCTGCAGCCAGCGCAGCGTCAGAGACCGGTGAAAGGGAAATTGAATTTGCTGCATTGCTTATGATCACCAATACGGGGGCGCCATAAAAATAGTGAAACTCAGCGAGTTCGCCCATTTTTTTCAAATAGGGATCTTCAGATCCTTTTAGCGCTTCATAAACAACAGCTTCCAGGGCCTCAATCTTTTCGCGATTCTGAATCACACTGAAGTGCCAGCTCTGTGCATTCATGCCGCTGGGCGCGTATTTTGCCGCCTCGACAATCTGCTCGAGGTCCTCTTCAGCTATGTCGTCAACTTTATATTTTCTGATGCTTCTGCGGCTCAAAATAGCCTCCATGACAGTGTTCATTCTTCATTTCCTCCTCGACGTTTCAGCCAGCAGATAGTTTCGCAATTGCTCGTATGCGGGAACATGTCCACGCCAGTCACCTTTACAGGTTGATATCCAGCCAGAGCCATCATTGAAAGGTTTTCCGCGAGCGTTTTGGGATTGCATGAAATGTAAAGGATGTCCGGTGCACCAAAAGCGACAATTTTCTCCAGGGCTTTCTGTGAAATACCCATTCTTGGCGGATCAACCACGATAACTTCTGGCTTGTGGCCTTCATAATGATCCAGTATTTCCAGCACGTCACCGACCCGGAATTCACAGTGGGAAAGCTTGTTCTCAGCTGCGTTGGCAATGGCTGCTTCGACCGCGTCCGCCACAATTTCTATGCCGACAACGCGTTTCGCTCGTCGTGCCAATAACTGAGCGATCGTTCCGGTTCCGCTGAACAAATCAAAAACATATTTCCCGCCAATATCCTCAAGGCCGTCAAAAGCCGTCTGATAAAGCAGCTCGGCGCCCAGCGTATTGGTCTGAAAAAACGAATAAAGGGAGATTCGAAACCTTAACCCCAGTATCTCGTCAAAGTAATGGTCCCTGCCAAACAGGACGACCGGTTCTCCATTTACCGCGTCTGCTTTTCCGGTGTTTTCAACATACAAAACACCTACGACCTCACCTTGCAGTTTTAATCCGGTCACCAAATCGACAAAGCCTCTCAGATCTTCTGACGATGGTCTTGCAGCCGACAGCGCCACAAGAATCTCACCGGTTTGTTCCCCTTTGCGTATGACCAAGTGCCTTAAGATCCCCTCATGGCTGAATTTATTGTAGTGATCGACACCACGCTTCTTAAAAAAATCTAAAACCGCACTTAAAATTTCAGTAAAATCCGAGTCGCAGATCTGGCAGTGGTCTGTAGTAATCACTGCACCAAACTGACCTTTTTTGTGAAGACCCAGATTTGTCTCTCCGCCTTTGAACGCGTTGCCAAAGGTAAACTCCATTTTGTTTCTGTACGCCAACTGTTTGGGACTTGGCAGCACCCCCGTGAACTCTATGCCCTTGAAAACCTCTTCAGGAAGATGGGTTTCGAGGAGGCCGGAAATCCAATTCTTTTTCATTTCCAGCTGCGCGCTGTACGGCACCGTCTGAAGCGAGCAGCCTCCACACTCACCGTAATGATTGCAGAATGATGGAATCTCGATCTCTGATTTTTCCAATACGCTTAACAACTTACCCTCGACATAGTGATCCCTGTTCCTGGAAATTCTCACCTCTACCTTTTGACCAGGAAGTGCGCCTTTGACATGAACAGGCTTCTGATCAACAACACCCACTCCTTCTTGCAGCGTCGCCATTTTTTCTATCCAAAAATTTACTATTTGATTTTTTTTCATTTGTAAGCCCTTTCGATCAGCCCGATTATTCAAAGCCGGATTTTATCTTATGTTTTATTATAGCGCAAAACCCGGCATCAGAACAGCACCAGCAGTCGCGCTTGTTCGTCATGCCTTTTCGCGGGCAATAACGAGGTTAATCCGCGTGTGCAATTCTACTGGCGGCAGCCGCAGCGATCGCAGCTGCCAGATCATCCATGAAGGTATGCACATGAGTACCTTTCATGGCGTCGAGTTCTTTGATGATGCCAATTTTTTCTTTGTCCAAATAGCCATAGTTTGTAAGGCCAATAGTCCCATAAAGATTTGAGATAGATAACGGCAGAATTTCATCTATCCCGTACAGGGGCTCATCAGATTCAACAATCTGCTGAAGGGGTTCCGGCAAAGCCTTTCGCTCTGCCAGCTCATCCAGAGCAACACCCGTGATAATGGCGTGAGCCACCTCACGCTTGTTAAGAACTGCATCCACACTTTCCATGCATGCCTCAAGTGTGAGATCCTCATTGTATTTCTTCTGAAGATGCATCACCAAAAGCGCGATATCCTCAATTTTAACCCCTCTGCGATCCAAAGCATCCTTTGCAGAAGTGTAAAGTTCAGTCATTGAAACTCTTGCCATCTCTTCACCTGATCCTTTCTCTTTTCATTATAAACAGTATTTTTCTATTCTGTCTTTTTTAGAATGGCCTCAAGGTCCTTTTTGATTCTCAAAAGTTCGTCTCTGTGGGCGTCAGAGACCTCCGGATATTGGAGTTCCATATCATCGAAGGCCTCAAGAATTACTTGAGAGATTATCAAACGCGCATTTTTCTTGTCGTCCGCCGGGATCACAAACCATGGCGCTTGTTTTTTGCTGGTGGCTTCAAGGCAGTCTTCGTACGCCTTCATATAATCATCCCAATATTTTCGTTCTTCAATATCTCCCAGACTCATCTTCCAGTTCTTCTCAGGCTCATCAATCCGGTCCAGAAACCTTCTAGCCTGTTCCTCTGAAGAGACATGCAAAAAGAATTTGATCACCCGTGTGCCATTCCGGATAAGATGCTTTTCAAAATCCGCAATGGACTCATACCGTTTCTCCCAAAAGTTCTTACCATTTTCAATTTCTCTTGGAAGCCGTTGATTTGAAAGCAACTGCGGATGCACTTTGGCCACCAGCACCTCTTCATAATAAGAACGGTTGAAAATTCCGATCCGTCCGCGTTCAGGCAGGCGGCAGGTGGTACGCCACAAAAAATCATGATCCAGTTCCTCAGCGCTAGGCTGCTTAAAACTATAGACCTGACAGCCCTGTGGATTCACGCCGGACATTACATGTTTGATTGCGCCATCCTTGCCGGCGGCATCCATGGCTTGAAAAATCAATAGGAGAGAATAGCGGTCCTGGGCGTAGAACCTATTCTGATCTTCAGTCATTTTTTCTTTGTACAGTCCAAGCTGCTCTTTGTATGTTTTATTTGAGTCATAATATGGCTTTACCTTAGTAGGCCAATCCTTGAGGTCTACCTTTTGGCCTTCATCCACTCTGTATTTTCCGGTATCAATCTTCAAAGCCAGCCCTCCTCAATGCTTTTCTACATCTTTACCCAGTCAAAAGAGGCTTAGTCAGGATCAAGTAAAAAGCCTTCCATTGAGATCAATGGAAGGCCAAAAGATTTATTTGACTGTTTTCCTTAAGCAGAAGTCGAATCAGACATTTACTCCAATTTGACTTGACAGCGCGTCTTCTGTAGCTTTTTCCATTAGTCTGGTTTTATTGACAACAAAACGATCCAGTTTGCCGTGTCCAATTACCCCTTCTTCATCAAACGCTTCCGTCTCAAGCTGGATATAGTTGCTTTCCTGATTGACGACAGAAACCTTGATGGTTACTGTTTCACCTAAAACAGTCGGTTTTTCATGGGTAACAGACAAAGACTTGCCGACTGAAACATAACCTTCCGGAAGTCGACTGTCGATCAGTCTGGTGGCTGCTTCAATCATCAGAGCAACGAGACTAGGTGTTGCGAGCAGAGTGTCGAGTGCGCCGGAGCCGTAATGGATTGCTGTGTCATCCTCGGTAACAATTTTTTGGATTGTCAGGAATTCTCCTGGTTCAAAAACAGGAACATTGATCATATTGATTCCTCCTTTCGACTTCTAATATATTGATAACCAAAAGTTGAGGACTTACGCTTATTTTTCATTTTTGACATTATCTTTCGCATATTAATACTTAGTGTTTACATAATCATCAATCAAAGATCTCTTTGGGTTCTCCAAAAAACAGCCTTGCATTTTGAGTTTACGCTGAATTCTGACATCCATAGAATGCAGAATCGCCATTGGACGGTCAGTGAAGACTACTTCAAAGAGCTTGCCGGAAAGCCGCTCTGATCTCATTTCAAGATAATAAGCTTCAACATTGATATAGTCGACAATCTCCAGCATTTCCTGAGTTGCACGATCTTTTTGGAGATAATGGTCATCCATTTTTTTCTCAAAAGCTTTTAATTCTGCATAAGCTGCCGTATAACTCTCATCAATCATCATTTTGTAGTATTTGGCGTAAGTATTGTGATACTGATAATTCATCAGGCCTTCTTCAAATGTCGAAGCCTGCGGCTTGAAGGGGCTGATCCCCCTATTTTCAAAATAGTCGTGACACTGTTCCAAATAATAGCGCTTTGAAATCATCCCGGATTCCAACTGATTAATAAGTCTGGTCCGCTGTTCGAAAAACTCCGTCAGCAACTGTTTTGCAGATCCATCCAAGTGATTGTCCGTCTCGTTCATGCGTTCTCCTCGTTCTTTTCTTCAAGTAAACACAGGGGGATAAATTCTCTGTAATCAGCGGACACCAGCCGGTATTCAACCCCGCCAAAATTCCCGGTAATACCTGCCTTGAATCCAAATTCTGTATGAAGATGACCATAGACCACTAATTCAACTTCATAACGTTCAAAGAGTTCAGTAAAACCGCTCGACTCCAGCTTTTCATTAGTGGGCGCATAATGAAGCACACCGATCAATCTTTTATAACCGGCGGATTTTGCCTGCTTCAGGCTGTTTTCAAGTCTAAGTAATTCTCTTCGATAAATTACATCATCCTCAACCGTAAAACCGCTGCTGCCAGGGCATACCCAGCCCCGCGTCCCGCAAATGGCAACGTCGGAATAAACCTGAAAGTTATTGTACAAAAACCTGAAATTAGGCCACCGCGTCTGCATTTTCTTAATTGAGGACCACCAGTAGTCGTGGTTGCCCTTCAGGACAATTTTCTGACCCGGCAGCTGATCAAGAAATTCAAAATCCGCGTCAGCTTCCTCAAGCCTCATCGCCCAGGTTATGTCACCCGCCAATATGACAACATCCTCAGGTTTAATCTGGGCTATCCAATTTTCTCTAATTTTTTCAATGTAATTTGTCCAAACACCACCAAAAACATCCATCGGTTTTTCAACCGTGAAGCTCAGATGCGTGTCCGCAATGGCATAAAGCGCCACATAATCACCCCGTGACTGTCGTTGGATTTGCAGGGTGAATTCCAGGCACCCTTATAGATTTGGTGATTCAGCCCCATGATCGCGCTCAGCATTTTCAAACATCCTGAACCTAGGGAGCGTCAATTTGATTTCATGTAAAAGTTCTTCGAGTTCGTTTTCGCTTCCGTTCTCCCACAACAGGTCAAATCTCTCCTGAAATTCGAACGCTTCAGCTTTTCTGCCAAGTGAAATTAACACTTCCAGATTCTCCATGATATCACTGACCAAATTAGATTTTTGTTCAAACATGAGCTGCGCCCGAATAATTTCATTACGGATGTCGCTCATCTCCAAATCGAGCATTGCAGCTGCATCCGCAGTTTTTTTCAATCTTGCTTTTATATCCAAAGGAAGCTTATCTTGATATTTATAATTCAAGGAATGCTCAATGGTCGCCCAAAAATTCATAGCCAATGTACGAATCTGAAGTTCTGCCAATACTTCTTTTGTGCCAAAGGCAGTCTGCACCGGATAGCTTATAATGATGTGGTAACTCTTGTAGCCGCTTTCCTTTGGATTGCCAATATAATCTTTCTCATAAACGATTTTTAGATCCTTTCCATCCCTTGCACGAATCAGATCCACCACTTTGTAAATATCATCAATGAACTGGCACATGACCCGAATACCAGCAATATCTTCCATTTCATCAATATTTTCTTCTGGGATATTATACCTTTTGCATTTTTCCAGAATGCTTGAAATACGTTTAACCCGGCCTGTAATAAACTCTATGGGAGAGTACTCATTCATGTCCCGGTACTCTTTTCTGATCGCTTTAAATTTGACTTTAAGCTCTTCCACTGCCTGTTCATATGGGATTAAGATCTGCTTCCACTCTCTGACCTTATGCTCCATGATGCCACCTCCCGAATGCACTATTAGACGCTTAGACCTGTCCGGAAAAGAAATTCGTTTGTGTCCGTCAAATCATTTAGCAAAAGATCTGGCGCATGCATAGCCAGCTGCTCTTTCGAAAAACTTCCCGTTGCTACCGCTACTGTCATTGCACCGACTGCTTTGCCGCTCTCTATGTCAAGTGGCGTGTCGCCTATGACCACTGTATTGTGACCCTGATGCTGATGACCAAAACGAAACACAGCCTGTTCAATGACATGCTGGATCAGCTGCGCTCTGGTGTCGTGATGGTCGCCGTATCCGCCGAGAATAAATCGATCATGCAGCTGAACTGCTTTTAGTTTTTCATACGCGCCTATTTCACAATTGCCCGTACCCACCGTACACAAAACGTCCGATCTGACCGCAAGTGCCTTAAGAAGCGTTTCAACGCCAGTGTATGCCATGACACCGGGATTTTTTTGAAGATTTTTCTTTAAATGGTGACCATATAAACTGAAAAAGGACGCCTCATCCTCCAGCTTTACTTGGTGAATCTCAAGTGAGGACCGAAGAATCGCCCTGTCGAGACACCCAGCCATATTAACTTTTTCAAATCCATTTTCAATATTAAACACTTCCAAAAAAGCGTCATTCATTGACTTCCTGCCGCTTCCGCCACATGACATCAGCGTCCCGTCAATATCAAAGATCAACAGATGACTGATCATGAGACGTCCCCCCCTTGAAATGACACCTCTATTATTATACACCAACAAAGCGTGATCAAGCACGAAATTATCACTGACATTTTCTCATACAAACTAGTGTCCCGTAAACACTAAAACCAGACATACTACTGCGTTAAAATCTCGCATTACAGCGTTGTCGTCAATTGCGATACTTTCCGGTATCACTCATTCCTCCGCCTTGTTCTGCAAAATTTTATCGCAGTATCATGTTGTAGTTTTAGTATTCACAGGACACTTGGGAGGTGGATCTGAATCCACTCTCCCAGGCCATACCTCAATATTTTATTCTTTTCCGGTTAAGGGGTCACTGGATCTTTCGCTGCGTCACCTTCGGCAGGTGTGTCCCTCTGACTATCCTTTTGAGTTTCCAACTGCTGAATTATTTTTTGAATCTCACTCAGCGAACGCGTTAACTCGTCATAGACAGATCTGACTTGGTTCAGTACAGCATCTAAATCTTCACCCTCCAGTTGTGGCAATTCACCCTCTCCTGGAATTTCCGAATCCGGTTCTGGAGCGGCTCCAAAAATGCGTTCCAAGGCAAGGTCCAGAGTCTGCTCCATCACGACCTTATCGCGATAACCAACTATAACCCGTTTCGTTTCAGGCAGGCTGTTTACATTATCTGCCTGAATAAAGATAGGCTCAATATAGAGCAGTGAATTATTGACCGGAACAACAATAACATTACCCCTGAGAACGTTCGAGCCTTCCTGTCCCCATAAAGTGAACTGAGGTGAGATGGTAGAATCCTGATCAATTCTGGACTCAATCATCATAGGTCCATCAACGGTTTTGTCTTTTGGAAAACGGTACACGTAAAGTTTTCCATAATGTTCATCATCATTTCTCGCGACGAGCAGACTGGTCATGTTTGCTTTTTCACGCGGTGTATACGGCAAAATTAAAGCGAACTCTTCATTGTCCTCTTCAGGAAGCTTAAACATGACATAGTTTGACTTCGCTTGCTCAATCTGATCCAGATATTTTTCGTTGGCAATATCCCATGCATCCTCACCATTATAAAAGACGACCGGATTGCTGATATGGTAAAGACGATACACCTCTGCCTGGAGGTCGAATAAGTCTCGCGGATATTTAATATGCTTCTGCAAACCTGCAGGAAGTTCAGACGCAGGTTTGAACAAATCCTTGTAAATATTTTTGTAGGTCTGGATCATAGGGTCACTTTCATCAAAGACGTAATAATCAATTGTGCCATCATAGGCGTCTACGACGACCTTGACTGAGTTTCGAACGTAATTGACAATATAGCCTTTAAAACCATAGCGCTGGGAATATGGATAATCCGCTGTGGCTGTGTAGGCGTCCACGATCCAGTAGAGTTTCCCGTCTTCCTGATTCATGACCATATAAGGATCGTTCTCATAAATCAGGAATGGCGCAATTTTTGAGGCGCGTTCAATGACATCTCTAGTATGATGGATTCGGCTTTCCGCGGTAATGTTATCAGAAAAAAGCAACCTCAAGCTGCGCTGAGTGATTGCATAGAGAAATCTGTTCGCGCCGCTCAAACTGATGCCATCAACACCCTCATAACGGGTTTCTGTATTGTCTGAGCCGCTTGGATAGTTGAACTCATCCTCGTCCGTACCCGTAATAATATACTGATCAGTCAGAAGACCAAAATAAATCTCTGGTCTCGTCAGAATCAAGTCTGTATCAGTGGTCGGCGGAATATTTCTAACCATGAGTTTTGGTTGGCCTTCCGGGGTGACTTCGTTGACCGGCGCCACGACCACGCCATAACCGTGAGTATATTTCAAGTGCAAATTGATCCATGTCTTTGCTTTTTCTGTCAATCTATCAGTGTTGAGTTCCCTGGGCGCCAGAAATATTTGTCTGTATTGGCCGTCAATGACATACCTGTCCATACTGATATTGCTGAACTGATAATAGAGCCTCAAGCTCTGCAATTGGTTAAACGTTTGAAGCAATGGCGTTTCGTCATTGATGCGGATATTTCTAATGGTTGCTTCATTTTCTTCGAGATCTTTGGCGGTTAATTCCTGATTGACCGGAAATTCTCTTGATTCAACCTGGTCGAGATTAAAGCTTTTTTGCGTAAAGGCAATGTTGTATTCAATATACGGCTGCTCTTTTGAAATTTCATCCGGCTCTACAATTAATCTTTGGACACCAAACGCAATCACAGAAGTGATTATGCCAATAAATACGATCGCAACCGGACCTGCAGCGATCAGACGCTTTTTCTCCTTCACCATGCCTACAAAAAACAGCACTGCTGAGATAAAAGACACTATAGCCAGAGCTATATATCCTTTTAAAGTGACTGCAACATCCGTGTAACTCGCCCCGAACGCCGCCCCACGCGGAGAATAAACGAGATCATAAGTCATCAGCAGGAAGAAACTTCCCAGCAGCACAAAAAAGAGAGCCCCTAATGTAGCAAGTCGTTTGACAGCATTTCGCAAAATGTCCCTCTTGAAAAACCCGATGACATTTGGGATTCCAACCGTTCTATCCAAATAATAGACTGTCCCCTCTGAAGGTGGGTAACGCTTAAACACCAGAGAGTAAAAGACAAGTGTTGCGACAATAATCACCAGTGTTGTGAAAATACCCAAACTCATCAGATTTTCTATCATTGGCTTCGAGAAAATATAAAAGGAGGCATCGTTTCCAAATATTGGATCTTCTACACCGAATGAATTTCTGTTTAAGAAGAACAAAATTTTCAACCAAAGTTCTCCGGTGGATACCCAAGATAAGAAAGCACCTAACCCTAATGACAGCATTATCAGGAACCTTTTAGACCTAGCCAGCTCAGGTTTGGATATTAAGATCTGTCCTAATTTTATATACTTATCAAATAATTTGATGAAATATATGCTGAGTGCAACGGAGAGGATAATGGAAAGCGGGATCCATATCATCATCTTAGTTTTGATCTCAACGAAAAAGGTTTCTGTATAGCCCAACATTTTAAACCATTGATAATCTGCTGCAAAAGCCAAAATCTGGTCACCGAAAACAAACAGCAGCAGCAACCCGCCCAAAATTGGCGGCAAAATCTTGTTCAATTCTTTTTTCATAAGGGCTCCCCCTTTCAAGGTTTCAATTAGTTGATACCCCGAATAAACGACTGCAACACAAATGCCTCATACTTCAAGAAAAAAATGAGAGCCCGATCTAAATAATCAGGCTCTCATTGAATGAAATGAGTCATAAAGCGATTTTCAAATTAAATTGTTACATGGCTGGAATGTGGATGATCTGGCCTGGCAGAATCAGGTCTGGATTGCTGAGTTTATTGTACTCAGCTAATTTTTGCCACGTTGTGTTGTATTTGAGCGCAATACGGGACAAATTATCTCCTGAGACGACAGTGTAGTGACTTTCTGCTCCTGGTGTTCCAGGGACAGGTGTTCCAGGGACAGGCGTTACAGGTGCAGGTGTCACAATTGCCGGACCGTCATAGACTTTTATTCTGCCGTCAACTGCGGCAATTCCGACGCCAACTTCCTTAATGTATTTCACCAGTGCTTCGTCCAGAGCTACAAACAGACCTGCCTCTGGGTATTTTTTGAACATTTGATAATCGTCGCCGCCAGCTGCCATAAAGTCATTTGTTGCTGTCATGTACATGCGGGCCGGCTCTACTGCTTTACCGTCCACGGTTGCGGTTACGATCCGCTTGCCTGCTTCTTTTGTTGGATCAAACTGTACTCTGATACCTGCGATATGCGGGAATGCACCCATCTGATTAGGATAATCTGTTAAGCCATGCTCAATGGCTTTCAGAAGATCTTCCCCGGAAATTGATTTTGTCACGATATAGTTGCCAAAAGGCAAAACCGTAGAAATTTCACCCACAGTGATGTCTCCGACATCAATGGACGCCCGAATGCCACCGCCGTTGGTAATGGCAACCTCAGCGCCCGTCGCGTGAATCATGGCCTCCGTGATCAGATTGCCCAAGTTGGTTTCACCCGTTCTGACCAATTCCCGCGTACCGACGAGCTCTACCGGTGTATTCCCTACGACAACTGAAGTCACGACATCCTGCTCGCCTTTGAGTTCCGTAATCAGCCCTTTTACGGCTTCGTCTTCGACCAGTTCCAGGACTGACGACGCAGGAATAAGATAAGGCTTAACAGAAGCAATTTTGCCTTCGCTCCAGGTGATGTCGATTCTACCCAAACTTTCATTATATCCACCGGTTTGAACAATATTGACGCCATTGTTGATAATGCCTGTTGAAAAACGTGTATGGCTGTGTCCGCCAATAATCAGATCCACGCCCGGTACCTGATAGGCTATCATACGGTCCGTGAATTCCGATGCAGGCTCAAGTCCAAGGTGAGACAAAACTACTATGATGTCCGTTTTGTCCTCAAGCTCAGCGACCATTGCTTTAGCGACTTCAACAGGGTTTTCGATCTTCAGGCCCTTGGTATTGTCCGGATGGGACTTGTAATAAGTTTCAGGGGTTGCAAGCCCGAAAACACCAACTTTAACGCCTTCCATTTCTTTAATGACATAGCGGTCCACAAAAGGCGTCCCGTCTTCATTGACCACGTTTGCAGCGAGGAACGGATAATCTGCCATGTCTTCAAGTTCGAGCACCCGTTCTTTCCCGTAGTTGAAGTCGTGGTTGCCCAGCGTCATGGCATCATAGCCGACAGCGTTGTAGATATCTACAATGCTTTCCCCTTTGACAAGGGTGGCGATGGTCTGCCCATGGGTAGCGTCCCCTGCATCCAAAAGCATAACATTTGGATTTTGGGCTTTCGCCTGATTCACCAGTGTGGCAATTTTTGCATAGCCAACAATGGTGGCGCTGGACTCTACCCTGGCATGGGAGTCGTTCGTGTGGAAGATAGTAATTTCAACAGATTCACTCTCCGCTGCAAAGTTGACTCCCATCAGCGACAATGCGAGAATCAAGATCAGCAGCATACTCAGATTGCGTTTCATTCAGTTCCCTCCTTTTGATCAGACAGACTAAATTACCGGCATCCTATTCATACCACAATTTGGATGAACAAAACATCACACCTGTTTTTATTCCTCACACGGTCGACCTTTACTGTGAAATCCGCGCAATAAAAAAAGCCCTTCGAAAAGGGCTAATGACTTGAATTGGCTTACATTGACGCCGTCAGAGCTATACCTTGTTCAGCTGTAAATTCCAATGGCACAATTTCTATGGACACATCTCTGTTCAATTTATTTTCCAGCCTGTTGATCATATTCTGCTGTTTGGTGGTTTCGAGGGATTCGCCCATCACTATGATATCCACCTGTTCTTCGTATGCGAATTTAGTGAGCGCGCCTTCTATATCCATTTCCTTGATGACCGACAGGGTCGCATCATATGCCTTTGATATGTCAAAAAGATATTCAAGCGCGTCAGCCTCTTTTAACTTTCCGAAATAGCGCCAGTTTTCTTTTACAACATGAACAACCAGCAATTCATCCTGCGGCTTACAGAGTTCCGCCCCCCGCTTGATGAGACGTTCGCATGATTTCTGCTGGGTAACGCAGACCATGATCTTCCTTCTGTTTACCATATCTAACCCCTTCCAAATGTCGTCTGGTGCTCTATAATGATCTATTGTTGGTCCATTCCCAATCGACTTCAAAGGCAGTCTTGTAAAAATTATGCCGATGGTCACTGCTTTGTACACATTCTCGTACTTATTATACCAAACTTTGACCTCGATTCTTACCTTTTAATTATTATTTAATCTGTTTTACTTTTCTGAATTTTTTCCAATAACCTCTATTTTGTCATATAATAGAGAAAAGAACGAAGGTCAATTATTTTCAACCAATCAGGAGGGACTCTATGCAAACTTACACTAAAGTGATCGGGCTCACTGGAAGCCATTTCGAAAAAGAATTCGTCAAGATCAGGCATCACGACAACAAAGTCAGAGAAGTCAGCGAAGAAACCGTCGCAAAAAAGTTTAAGGAAGGCAATACCAAAGTCGTTGTTTATTTTGAAGAGGACGGCCGAGAAATTGAACTGGATGATTTCAGCGATCCAGAGTTAATCCGAAAACTTCTTGGAAAAAGCTTCGTCTAAGGTGTGATAGGCGAAAGCCGCGATAGGCGAAAGCCGCGATAGGCGAAAGCCGCGATAGGCGCTAGACGTAATCGGCGGTAGCCACGACACCCGCTTCCACAATCAAAAAAAACGCCCCTGAAGACATCCTACAAAGGGTCTTCAGGGGCGTTTTAACCGTTTTTGACAATTCAACCGATATCATCCGACAGTTGAATCAAAGGCGGAAACATTCAATTTGAATTTATTCCTTAATATACTTCTTCAGGTCTTCTGGAATTTCTTCCATTTCACAGGTCATCGTTGCCACTACCTTAACATTGCTGACCTCTGCAAAAGCTTCAACGCGTTTAATATTTTCTGCAATTTCATCCATACTGCCCTTCATGGTCTTTTTAAGACCATCAATGTAAAGATTCTCAAGATCATAGTCGCTTGCCATCAAACCACAAATAAAACCGAAAAATTCTTGAGCAGACTGCAATGGCAAGTCCATAGTGGTGATGTAACGGACATTGTGAGGCAGATCATACATATGGCTCTTGTCGGCATCAATAAATATGCTGGTGCCGTTTGATGTTTTTGCCCTCTCATTGGCCATATCAATTAACATTTTTGTTTTGCCGCTGCCACGATTACCTACGATTAATGAAAACATGTCAATCTCCTCCTCTTTAATTGGGTGGATGGTTTAACGATAGTATACCCATAATATTCGATTTCCTTCAGAGTATGTCCTTCATGAACGAAAAAAAATTTTCAGACAATTTCATTCGCTTATGTTGACATTAGTTTTAAATTGGACACTAATCGTTCGGTTCGTCCAGATAGGATTTTCTCAACTGCCCACAGGCGGCATTGATATCGCTGCCCAGCTCTCTCCTGACAGTCGTCTCAATCCCAGAGCGCTTAAGCACCTCTGAGAATCGCTTGACCGACAAGTCGCTTGAAGCTTTGTAACCTCGTTCTGCCACGGGATTAACAGGAATCAGATTCACATGACACAACTTGCCTTTCAAAGCTTTAGCGAGCTTTAAAGCCTCTTCTTCGTGATCGTTTTCACCTTTGATCAGCGCGTATTCATAGGTGACCCTTCGGCCGGTTTCGTTGGCATACTCATCACAGGCTTTAAACACTTCACTGACAGGATATTTTCTATTCACCGGCATTAGCTCTGAACGCTTGGCGTCCTCAGCACTGTGCAGTGACACAGCCAATGTGATTTGATAGCGTTTCTTGGCCAGCGCTCTGATCCCGGGGACAATGCCGCAGGTAGACAGTGTTATATGACGCTGTCCCAGTTTTAAACCCTCTTCCGAACTGGCCAGTTCAATAAACTTGGTAACTTCTTCGAAGTTATCAAGCGGCTCACCACTGCCCATAAGAACGACGCTTGACACCCTGGCGCCGCCCAGGTTTTGAATTTCAAGCAATTGCCCTAAAATTTCTCCGGCGGTCAAATTTCTCACCATGCCATCCAGCGTCGACGCACAGAAAGTACAGCCCATACGGCATCCAACCTGAGTGGACAGACATGCCGAAACCCCATGTCGATACACCATGCGTACAGATTCAATCACATTGCCATCTCTCAGTTTAAAGAGATATTTTGTCGTTTGATCATTACCTGATGTCAATGCATCCACGCATTTCATATTATCCAGATCTGTATGTTCTGCTAATTTTTGTCTGAAACTCTGGGATAAATCCGTCATTTCGTCGAAGGTTTTTACACCTCTGTGGACCCAGGCATATAGCTGTTTTCCTCTGAATTTCTTTTCGCCAAGAGTCTCCGTCAGTTGGATCGTTTCCTGAAGCGTCATGCTGCGCAGTTCAGGCTTGGGTCTGGTCATAATTTCAATGCTTGATTTCAATTTTTCCCCTCCGAATGAGTTTCCACATTATACAGGCTGCTCTGTCAAATCCTTAACCTTGCCCTTTTCCGCCAGGTATCCAAGCCACTTCGAGGCTTCAGTGTTCATAATGAGCGTTTCAGGTACGCCAACTTCTTTAAAAAGCTTAACCGCATAGTCAAACTTTCCTAAATCAAAGGCTATGTGGCAATCGCTGGAGGCGATCATCCTGACATTGTGACGGCAAGCCAGCTCTGCAATTTGATAACAATTGTCCCTGCTGCCCTTTCTCCCTAAGTTTGTGAAAGAGGAGTTGTTGATTTCAATGATCTTCCCAGTTGCAGCTGCAGCCTCAATAACGGCTTCTCTATCGACAGGCCAGCGCGGGTTGCCGGTATGCGCTAAAATGTCCACATATGGATTCTGCATGGCCTTGATGAGGGCTTCCGTATTTTGAGCCTGACTTCCCGGCTCAAGACAGACATCGTGAAAGCCAGCTATACAATAGTCCAGTCGTTTGAGTATTCTTTCGTCAAGATCGATTTTGCCTTCGAAATCGATTATGTTGAGCTCTGCGCCCCTCAGAAGGATCACCCCTTTATAGTGTCTTGGGATGACCTGTTGATTTCCATGATGAAAGGGATGCGGTCCACCGGGCATTGCAGGTCCATGATCTGAAAATCCAATCAACGCCAGCCCTTTTTCGACCGCGGCATCCATATACTCTTTTGCTGTAGAATAAGCATGCCCGCTTGCATAAGTATGGACATGACAATCCAACACCAGTTTCATTTCACCCCATCCTTTCTCAATAGCCACGTCTGACGTCCACGACGTTGAGTAATTGGCGACCATCAGCCAAACGCCTCAGGTTTTCCAGGATCAAGTCAAAGCGTCTGTTGTTTCGCTGCTCCGAAATCCAGGAATTGTGCGGTGTGATGTGCACGCGGTCGACTGCCCAAAATGGGTGTTCCTTCGGCAGCGGCTCCTGATCAAACACATCCAGATGAACGCTTCTGAAGCGCCCCTGGTCTAAGGCTTCCAAAAGTGCTGACTCATCCAGAACAGCGCCCCTGGAAATATTAATCAGCACCGCATCCGGCTTCATGTGCTCCAGAAAAGTCTGATCCACAAAATGTTCTGTAGTTGCAGTCTGAGGCAGAGCGATCACCACGGCGTCACAGCGCGCAGCGAGCAGGAGCTTATCCTCGGCGCTGTAAACCTGATCAAATGCCTCGTGAGGCTGACCATGTGTATTGAGTCCAAGGCACTGGACCTCAAAGCCGCTGAGGCGCTTGGATGCCTCCTGCGCTATAGTGCCGGTGCCGAGGAAGCCGATAGTCTTTCCGACCAATTCCAAGACGTCGGTTGTGATTTTCCACTCTTTTTTTCTCTGGTGATTATAAAACCAGTCGCTGTTTTTAATAGCACTCAGCAGGTTCCAAACAATCCATTCGCCCATAGGTTTGGAGTATCCGCCACGGTTGTTTGTCACCACCAGGTTCCGCGCCAGCACGTGCTCTGCCGGCAATTGATCGATCCCAATCGAGGACAGCAAGATATACCGCAGCGCCGGCATGGCGTCCAGATCCAAATTTTTAAACGGATTATAACAGACGAGCACCTCAATATCGCTTAAGTCATGCTGTGCTGATTCAAGTTCGTTCTCTTTGATAGTTAAGACCTCGTGTCCCAAGGCTCGAATTTCGGCTATAGCCTGCGGACCGTAGTCATAAGTCATCAGTAATTTCATAATCGTCCGCCACCTTAAAGCAGATTTTAGTCTATTATATCACGGGTTCGCCCTGTGTTTTCACCAGATTTTGCGGAAGAAGGTCAAGGTCTGCCGTGGATCTGCAGAAAAGCCAGGATCACGTCAGGATCATACAAGATGCCGCTCATCTCTGCGAAGTGGCCCAGGACGTCTTCAAGCGCCAAGGTTTTTTATAGACACGCTCTGCAGTCAGCGCGTCATAAACGTCCGCTACGGCGACGATCCGACCGTACAGGTGGATCTGGCGTCCCCTCAGCCCCTCCGGATAACCGGTGCCGTTCCAACGCTCGTGGTGCTGTTTGGCAATCTTTGCGCCGGCCTGATAGATTGGGGAAACGGAGACCATGAGATAGGACCAGCCTCTGGCCGCATGGGTCTCCATAATTTTTCTCTCTTCCTGACTAAGGGGTCCCGGTTTATTCAATAAAGCATCCGGCACTTCGTGTTTTCCGATATCATGATAGGCAGCAGCCTTTTTTATCAACTCAACTTCTTCAGCCGAAAGTCCCATGGCGGCAGCGATCTGCGCCGAACAAGCTGCAACCCGGTCAATATGCTCATGGGTTTCTTTTGAATAGCGTACGGCATCCAGCCGCCGGTTGACAACGGCTTCCATGTGTTCGGCCTCGCAGTCGCTGATTTGGGCTTCCCGGACCATAGATGACAGGTCAATGACACTATATGATTTCGTCTTGCTTTTACTCTTTATTTGATTCAGACAGCACCCCTCCGTCTCGCGGTTATTCTATCAAGTTAAACATACTTTATTTGTAACAATATGTCAAATAATGTAAAACTTAAACGCGTTGTCTATCCCATTTCTCTCACGGCGCGAAGTAATTTAACTTTAAACGGGAGATGGCAATGTTGACAAGGTAACGTCCAGCCGCACCCATTATCTACCATTTCTTAACATTGCCTCATCAAAAAAGCAGACAATCAGCTGTTAAGCCAATTGTCTGCCTCTGATTCTTATTAGTGACCGACGAGCTCTATCAAAAGCTCGCCTGATTTAACGCTCTGGGCAAGACTGACATTGATTTTTGCGACCTTGCCGTCTACGGGAGATGTCACTGATGTCTCCATTTTCATAGCCTCGACGACCGCTACCGTTTGACCGGTCTTAACGGTTTCTCCTTCTTTTACCAGAAGCTTCGTAACTGTTCCGGGAATAGAGGAGCCTATTTCGAAGGGATTGGAGGGATCTGCCATAGAGGAATAGGACTCTGTCACGGTCATTTTGCTTGTCTTATCCTTGATTTCGATCTCTCTTCGATTGCCATTGATTTCGAAATCAATAGTTCTATATCCTTTTTCATCCAACTTGCCTATTTCAATAAGTTTGATGACCATTGTCTTGCCGACTTCGAGCTCGACCTCACAGGTCTCGCCTTCTGCCAAACCGTGGAAGAAGACATCACTGCCCATTCTGCTGAAATCGCCGTTTTTAGCGACCCAATCCAGATAGTCCTCAAAGACTTTAGGATAAAGTGCGTAACTGATCACTTCTGCCTCAGAGAACTCACGCTTGTACTTGGTCTCAAGCATTGCCTTGATGCCGTCCATATCTTCAGGCTCAAGCAGTTCACCCGGTCTGCAGGTGATTGGCTGAATGTCTTTTAATACCAGTTTCTGGAGCTTTTCAGGGAATCCGCCCTGTGGCTGTCCCATCATGCCCTGGAAGTAAGCGACGACCGAATCCGGGAACGCCATATCCTTGGCTTTTTCGTAGATGTTTTCATCTGTAAGATCATTCTGAATCATAAAGATCGCCATATCCCCAACTGCTTTTGAAGAAGGTGTGACCTTGACAATATCGCCAAACATGTCATTGACAGTCCGGAACATTTCCTTGACTTCAGTGAAGCGGTGGCCAAGTCCAAAGCTCTCCACCTGAGGCTTGAGGTTGGAATACTGCCCGCCAGGAATTTCATAACGGTAAATTTCAGTACTGGCTGCTTTGAGATCCGACTCAAACTGGGAATACACCGGTCTGACAGATGCCCAATAATCGCTGAGCAGCTGAATGGATTTTAAGCTGATCCCTGTGTCACGCTCTGTGTTTTCCAGCGCTGCTACAATGGAGTTCAGCGCAGGCTGGCTGGTGACGCCGGACATGCTGTTGAAGGCTGTGTCGACGATATCCGCGCCAGCTTCAGCTGCCATAAGCATGGAAGCTACGCCGTTGCCGGTAGTGTCATGGGTATGCACGTGAATAGGAATAGAGATCTCTTCCTTGAGGGCTTTAACCAGCTTAAAGGACGCATACGGCTTGAGGAGCGCCGACATGTCCTTGATGGCAAGAATGTGCGCGCCCATGCGCTCCAGCTCTTTGGCCATATCGACATAATACTTGAGTGAATACTTGTCCCTGGACGTGTCGAGGATATCCCCGGTGTAGCAGATTGTGGCCTCTGCGATTTTCCTAGTCTTGATAACTTCGTCAATGGCAATTTCCATCCCTTTGATCCAGTTCAGGGAATCAAAAATTCTGAAGACGTCAATGCCTTTGGCTGCCGAGACTTGAATTAGCTCACGAATAACATTGTCCGGATAGTTTTTATAACCTACGCCATTAGCGCCTCGAAGCAGCATTTGGAACAGGATGTTCGGAATGCGCTCCCTCAGGATTTCAAGGCGCTCCCATGGCGATTCCTTCAGGAATCGGTAGGCGACGTCAAAGGTTGCGCCACCCCACATTTCCAGGGAGAATAAGTCTTCTGCGAGGTGTGAGGTCGCCTTGGCAATGCGGGTCATGTCACGAGTCCGAACCCGGGTAGCCATCAGTGATTGATGGGCATCACGCATGGTGGTGTCTGTAAGAAGGAGTTTCTTCTGATCGTGGATCCAGTTCACAAGACCATCGGCACCACGCTCGTTTAAGATTTGCTTTGTGCCATAGAGGGCTTTCTTCTCGAACTTTGGCACGAGCGGTACATCATACTCACGCTTGAAGCCTTTGGTCTCATTGACGACTTTCTCGCCAATATAATTGAGGACTCTGAGTTCTATGTCCTTCTTGGCGTGAATGTCAAAGAGCTCTTTGTTTTTAAGAATGAAGTTGGTGTCGCAAGCCCCGCGTTTAAAGGTGTCATGATTAAGGACGTTGATCAGGAAGGCTGCGTTAGTTTTAACGCCGCGAATAGTGATTTCCCGAATCGAGCGGATCTGCTTACGGATGGCGTCATCAAAGGTTCTGCCCCAGGTCGTGGACTTGACGAGAAGGCTGTCGTAATACGGGCTGATGATAGCGCCGGTGAAGCCGCTGCCGCCGTCAAGCCGGACGCCGAAGCCGCCGCCGGTTCTGTAAACGTCCATTTTTCCCGTATCCGGCGCAAAATTGTGAGCCGGGTCCTCAGTCGTGATCCGGCACTGTATGGAGTACCCGCGAATCTGAACGGCATCCTGGTTTGGCAGGTTGATTTCAGCGGAACCCAGAGGGTAACCTTCCGCGATTCTAATCTGAGCCTGAACAATATCAATACCGGTGACCATTTCGGTAACTGTGTGCTCAACCTGAATTCTTGGGTTCATTTCAATGAAATAATGCTTGCCATCCTGGTCCACCAGGAATTCACAAGTTCCCGCATTTTTATAAGCGACTGAAGTGGCGATCTTAATAGCGTCCTGACAAATTTCGAGACGCTTTTCCTCAGGCAGGGAGAACGCCGGTGTATACTCAATCAGCTTTTGATGCCGCCTCTGAATGGAGCAGTCACGCTCAAATAGATGCACGATATTGCCGTAGGCATCTCCTAAAATCTGAACTTCAATGTGCTTTGGATCTTCCAGGTACTTCTCAATAAAGACGTCTTCGACGCCAAAAGCCTTTCTGGCTTCATTTCGGGCGGAGTGCAGCTCTTCGATGAGCTTTGACTCTTCCCTGACAATCCGCATGCCTCTGCCGCCGCCGCCTGCTGCCGCTTTGAGCATAATTGGGTAACCCGCTTCGTTTGCGAAATGAATAGCCTCTTCGTCCGTGCGGATTGGCTTCTCGCTTCCTGGAATGACCGGGACGCCGGCTGCTACCGCTACATGCTTGGAGTTGATTTTATCGCCGACACGGTGCATCATTTCCGGTGTTGGTCCAATGAAGGCAATACCGGCTTCTGCGCACTTCTGGGCGAACTCAGGATTTTCGGAAAGAAAGCCATAGCCCGGGTGAATGGCATCGACACCTTTTTTGACTGCAAGTTTAATAATTTCATCAATGTCGAGATAAGCCTCAATTGGTCCTTTGTTTTTTCCAATCAGATAGGACTCATCCGCCTTGAGTCTGAACAAGGCATTTTTATCCTCGCTCGAGTAAATTGCCACTGTACGGATGCCAAGTTCATTGCACGCTCTAAAGATTCGAATGGCTATTTCGCCACGATTTGCAACGAGGACCCGCTTGAATTTCGTTGTCATTTTGCTCACCTTTCCTATCATAATATTGTATATTAATTTATAAATATGTATATCACTTTCAGATGTTCCTATCAATATATCAGCATAAAATAAAGTTTTCAACCCCATTTGCTTATTTTTATAAAATTTTTATCGCTATTTTTTATATAAAAAAAGGAGGGGCGATTCGATAGCGACACTTGTCCGCTAGGCACGCACACTCCTTGATTCATCTTTATACCCGTCTCACTGAGACGGTTTATGGCTTAAAACTGAAGCCCATTTTGTTTATGTGCTGCTTTGACCGCGTTGTGCATGAGCATCGCGATCGTTGTTGTGCCAACGCCCCCAGGGACAGGCGTGATCATGGACACCTTATCTTTGACATCCTCAAAGTCCACGTCGCCGACGATCTTGCCATCTTCGCTGTGGATCCCGACATCAATGACAATGGCACCGTCACCCACCATGTCGCGCTTCACAAACTTCTTCACGCCAATAGCCGCGATCAATACATCTGCTTTTGAAGTCACTTCAGCCAGATTTTTCGTCTTGGAGTGGCAAATCGTCACCGTTGCATTCTTTCTGAGCATCAGCATAGCGGCAGGCTTTCCAACAATGTTGCTCCGGCCGAGGACAACAACATTCTTGCCAGTAAAGTCGAGTTCTTCAATTTCCGTCATCTTATAGATGCCATAAGGTGTGCATGGCACAAAGCCGTCCTCACCAATGGACAAATTGCCGACGTTCATAGGATGGAAGCCATCGACGTCCTTAAGTGGATCAATGGTTTCAATGACGCGTTTTTCATCAATGCCTTTTGGGAGCGGCATCTGCACAATCAAACCGTGAACAGACTTGTCTGCGTTAATTTCGCGAATCTTATCAAGAAGCTCCGACTCTGTAATCGTCGCCGGGAGCGATACCACTTCGGAAGCAACGCCATATTTTTGAGAAGATCTCGCGATCATTCCCACATAAGCCATTGCAGCGTCATCTTCACCTATGATGATGACGTCGAGTTTCGGCTCAATAGACTTACTTTTAAGAAACTCTACTTTTTCGAGGATTTGTTTCTTGACTGCTTCAGCGGTTTTCTTACCTTCCAATAAACGCATTTCCAAATGACCTCCCGTCATGTGTGCCTGAAGTCAGCCAATAGAACGCTGCGTTTCAGCACGCCTAGTTAAAAACAGAGATAGAAAGAAAGCAAAACAGAGCAGTCTTACAGCACCGTCTCTGTTTTGCTTATAGGTTGCTTTCAGAAGCGCTTCTTAGCCCTTAAGTGAATCCTTGTAAGTGAGGATCAAATCACGGGCAGCTTTCGCTTCGTTGATTCTTCTGACCGGTGTGCCATGCGGCGCGTCCTTGAGAAGCTCAGGAGACTCTATTGCTTCGTGCGCAATCTTGATCATTGCATCACAGAACTCGTCGAGGGTTTCCTTGCTCTCAGTTTCCGTAGGCTCAACCATGATCGCTTCGTGGACGATCAATGGGAAGTAGATGGTTGGCGGATGGTAGCCATAGTCAAGCAAACGCTTGGCAACGTCCAGCGTGCTGACCACCATGCCATTTTCCTTGACGCCCGCAAGGACGAACTCGTGCTTGCAAAGTCTGTCCATAGGAAGGTCAAAGTCCTTCTTCAGGCGGTGCATCATGTAGTTTGCATTGAGGACAGCCGTTTCACTGACTTCCTTGATCCCCTCGCGACCCATAGTTTTGATATAGGTATAAGCGCGAAGGAGGATGCCATAGTTGCCGTAGAAGCCTTTAATTTTGCCGATGGAAAGCGGACGGTCATAATCCATGAAATATTTGCCGTCTTTTAAGCTGACGACCGGTTTTGGAAGGAATGGCTCAAGGAACTTCTTGACGCCTACAGGACCTGCGCCAGGACCACCGCCGCCGTGAGGCGTGGAGAATGTCTTATGCAGGTTGTAGTGCATGACGTCAAAGCCCATGTCGCCAGGTCGTGTTTTGCCCATGATGGCATTCATGTTGGCGCCGTCATAGTAGAGGAGACCGCCGGCTTCGTGAACGAGTTCCGCGATTTCCTTAATGCTTTTCTCAAACAAGCCAAGTGTGCTAGGGTTAGTCAGCATGAAGCCGGCTACCTCGTCACTCAAAGCTGCTTTTAATGCTTCCACATTGACAGAACCATCTGCTTCAGACTCGATCTCGACAATATCAAAGCCCGCTACTGCAGCAGTCGCAGGGTTTGTGCCGTGAGCTGAGTCAGGAACGATGATCTTGGTTCTCTTGAAGTCGTTGTTGTGCTGATGATAAGCCTTGATCAGGAACAGGCCAAGGAGCTCACCGTGAGCGCCGGCAGCAGGCTGGAGCGTAACGCTGTCCATACCTGCAATTTCAGCCAGCATGTCAGAAAGCTCATGCATCATGCGCAGAGTGCCTTGAAGCGTAGAATCCGGCTGATATGGGTGAAGTCTTGACATACCCGGCACAGAAGCTGCGTCTTCATTGATTTTCGGGTTATATTTCATAGTACAGGAGCCAAGCGGATAGAAACCTGTGTCTACGCCGTAGTTCTTGTTGGAAAGACCGGTGTAATGTCTGACGACATCCACTTCACACAGCTCAGGAAGCTGAGCGTCTTCTTTTCTAAGGAGCTCAGGCGCGATTGCAGATGACAGATCCACGGATGGAACACCCGCAGCAGGAAGCGAGTATGCCTTACGGCCTTCTTTGGAAACTTCGAAAAGCAGTTTTTCATATACTCTCATCATCTACATCACCTCCAGCATTGAGCAAAGTCGATCGATTTCCGCCTTGCTCCGCTTTTCGGTCACGCAGAAGAGATGGCCGCCCTCGATACCATAATCCTCAGCCAGTGAGAATCCGCCCAGGAAGCCATTGTCGATCAGATATTGGTCAATTTTCTCAAAAGGAACATCACTGACCAGGGCGAACTCTTTAAAGAAGCCTCTGCCTTCGAAAGCAGGCTTGAATTTGCCAGTTGCGATCAGCTTGTCATAAGTGTACTGGGCTTTGTCAAAACATTGCTTTGCAACTTCCTTCAAGCCCTCTTTGCCCATGGTCGCCATGTAAATGGAACCCATGAGAACGTTGAGTCCTTGGTTGGAACAGATGTTGGAGGTCGCTTTGAATCTGCGGATATGCTGTTCGCGGGCTTGAAGCGTCAGAACGAAAGCACGCTTGCCGTCCACGTCTTCAGATTGGCCGACGATTCTGCCCGGGATCTTTCGGACGTGCTCAGAGCGCGTCGCGAGGAAACCGAGGTAAGGACCGCCAAAGTTGATGACGTTGCCAAGACCTTGGCCTTCACCGATAACGATGTCTGCACCGTAATTGCCCGGCGTTTCGAGTACTGCAAGTGAAATTGGATCTACATAGGCAATGTAGACTGACTTTGTTTCTTTTGCCACAGCGCCAAGAGCGTGCATATCTTCTACCATACCCAGGAAGTTAGGGTTCTGGATGATGACGCCGGCACAGTCTGGACACATAGCTGCTCTAAGCGTCTCAGGGTTCGTTTTGCCGTTTTCGAGCTCAACTTCAACCATTTCGAAGTCCCTGAAGTGGAAGTAAGTCTTCATGACGCTTCTCGCTTCCGGATTCAAGCCCTTTGAAACGACGACTTTCTTTTTGCGCTTGATGGCTGCCGCCATGATAGCCGCCTCGACTGCTGCCGTAGGGCCGTCATACATGGAAGCATTTGAAGCGTCCATTCCTGTGAGTTCACACAGCATGGACTGGTATTCAAAGATAACCTGAAGTGTGCCTTGGCTGATCTCAGGCTGATAAGGCGTGTAAGCCGTAAAAAATTCTGAACGGCCAGCCAAATGCTTGATCGTTGTAGGAATGTAATGATCATATGCGCCCGCGCCTCTGAAGCACACGAGCTGGTCAATGGACTTGTTCAGGCAGGCAAGCTGCTGAAGCTGATCCATCATTTCAATTTCTGAGTATCCATGTTCGAGGTTCAATTCACCAGTGAAGCGCAGGTTTTCCGGGATATCAAAAAACAGCGATTCAATGGACGGTGCACCGATCACCTTGAGCATATCCTGGCGATCTTGCTCCGTGTTGGCAATGAATTTATGCATGTCCAACCTCCTATAATTAAGTTCGAAATCTGCATGACAGAGCCTATACTATAGTTTAGAATCTGCGTAACAGGGCTGATAATTAAGTTCACAAGTTACGTGACAGAACTGATGCTTCTCAAGGAAGCGTGCGTCTTTGGCGTTAGACAAGCGGACACGAATCCCGAAGAATTCGTGTCGCTTTTTTCTCGCTCAAACAACGCGGCTTAATTCGTTATCAGCGATTATTCAGCGATAAACGCTTCGTAAGCTTCAGCAGTCATCAAGCCTTCAAGCTCAGACGCGTCGCTGAGTTCAAGTTCAAAAATCCAGCTCTCATATGGATCAGAGTTGATCGCTTCCGGTCCGTCAGCAAGTTCTTCATTGACGGCAGTAACCACGCCGGAAACTGGGGAATAAGAGTCAGAAGCCGCTTTAACGGATTCGATGACGCCGAAAACATCACCTGCGCTGAGTTCTGCACCGACTTCTGGCAGTTCGAGGTAAACGATGTCGCCCAATTGGTGTGCTGCATGATCAGAAACGCCAACTTTAGCCTTGCCGCCTTCTACTTTTACCCACTCGTGATCTTCAGAATAGTACAGTCCTTTTACAACGTTCATCAAAAATCCCTCCGTTTAATTATGTTTTTTTTATTTTTTATATTGTTTAGTGTAGAAACGCTTGCTGACGACTTTTGCTTTGGCAGCTTTACCGCGGATAAGAACATCCACTTCAGTGCCCATCTCTGAGTATTTTGCGTCGATTAACGCATTCGCAATGGTTCTGCCAAGTGTTGGTGATGTATAACCCGTTGCGATATGTCCAATGACTTCGCCATTGACAGCAACTTCATAACCGTGGCGCGGAACGCCTCTGTCAACCATTTCAAGACCTACAGTTTTGCGCGCTAATCCTTCTGCCTTCTGCTTGACGAGAACATCACTTCCAATGAAAGGTGAGTCCAGCTTGACAAAGAATCCTAAGCCTGCCTCAAGCGGGCTGATGTTGTCGTCAAATTCATTGCCATAGAGCGGAAGTCCGGCTTCAAAACGGAGTGTGTCGCGGCAGCCGAGACCAGTTGGCTTAACGCCGAGATCCTGACCTTCTTTGAGAAGAGCTTCCCATATAACCGGAGCAGCTTCATGGCTCATATAAACCTCGAAACCGTCTTCGCCTGTATACCCGGTACGAGACACAATTGTATCAAGGCCACAAACTTTAACACCTTCTTTAAAGTAGAAGAATGCAATTTCGTCGAGATTGGTGTCTGTCAAACGCTGGAGAAGCTCCTGTGCTTTTGGACCCTGGACGGCGATTTCACTCATGCTGTCTGACAGGTTGACAAGCTCTACGTCAAAACCTGCAGCCTGCTTCTGCATCCAGGCAAAGTCTTTGTCGACGTTGGAAGCGTTGATGACGAGGAAATAATGGTCTTCTGAATATTTGTAGTTCAGAAGATCATCCACAACACCGCCATTTTCGTTGCACATCATGGCATATGCGATCTGATTAGGGTTAAGCAGTGAGACGTCATTGGTGACCAGGTTGTTGACGAACTTCTCAGCGTCCTTTCCTTTGACGGAAACTTCGCCCATGTGAGATACATCAAAAATACCGACATTGTTTCTGACTGCTTCGTGCTCCGCTACGAGGCCTTCATACTGTATTGGCATCTCCCAGCCGGCAAACTCGACGATCTTTCCGCCCGCTTTTAGATGTGATTCATACAGCGAGGTTCTCTTGAGCTCTGACATTGTTACATCCCTCCCATTAATCGTGGACTGACTAATTTGTACCCAATTTAACTGAAACTAACACAATAACCTGCCGCGTTTTTTTGTGAAGAAAATGACAATAAAAAAGAACGCAACGACAGGGTTTGCCCGTGTTGCGTTCTCTGTTGGTTTGCCTGAGAGCTTTACTCCTTCGGCGCCGCTTTTTACGGCTTTTCAGAGACCTATCCTGAAGCCTTCCTTTTGCCTGAGAGTTTTTGAAATCATCTGGCGGACGATCCCATTTCTCCTTCGGCTACCCCGTCGGCTAAACGCCGCGAGATGATCTCAGACTTCAATCATCTAGAAAATATTTAACTAATACTGAATTTACAATCTACAAAGACTATACATCATCCGCAGACATTGGACAACTATTATTTTACTTATCATTCGATTCTGTCAATTTTCTACAAATTATATGCGCCTCTTTTGCAACTTATCAGCGAATATAACCATTGAATCCTATGAAAAAATCGTAAAATTCTGCTAAATTGCCCGCCTTGACGACTTGAAAAATAGAAGCTATGATAATTTAAGTCACAAAATCAGAAAGGGGGCTTCCACAATGTTGATCTTTATAAATCCAAGTACAGACCCGCATTTTAATCTCGCCGCGGAAGAATACATCATGAACGAATTCCGCGAGGATTGCTTCATGCTATGGCGCAACAGGCCTTCCATCATAGTCGGCAAGAACCAGAATACTATGGCAGAAATCAACGTGGATTACGTACAGGCGAACCAGATCCCAGTCGTCCGACGACTTTCAGGAGGCGGTGCCGTCTTCCATGACTTTGGAAATCTAAATTTTACTTTTATCAAAACTGATTCCGGAAAGAGCTTCAGTGATTTTAGAGGTTTTACTGAACCCATCCTCGAAGTCCTCCTGTCACTGGGCGTCAATGCCGAGTTCTCAGGACGCAATGATTTAACAATAGAGGGTAAGAAGTTCTCAGGCAATGCACAATATAAGTACCATGATCGGACCCTCCACCATGGCACGCTCTTATTTACCTCTGAAATTGCTGACCTATCGAAAGCGCTGAGGCCACGTGCCAGCAAATTTGAAGGCAAAAGCATTCAGTCCGTTGCCAGCCGCGTCACCAACATCGAGGAGCACCTCAAACACCTTGACTCGCCTATGGATCTGGACAAATTTCAAGCCTTGATTCAGTCCCATGTCATGCAGCGCTTCGGCACTGAGGCAATCCACCCCTGGAGTGCTCAGGATATTTCAGCCATCGAGAAATTGGTGGAAGAAAAGTATGGCACATGGGCATGGAATTTTGGCAAATCACCGAATTACAGCTTTCATAAGGAGAAAAAGTTTGCCGGCGGTTTGGTGGAATTCCACCTTGATGTCCAGCGCGGCATCATTCAGAACGCCCATATTTTCGGAGATTTCTTCAGCCGTCTCGATATTTCGGATATTGAGAACGCTCTGACTGGCCAACCCCATGATTTGACCGCCCTCAGAAAAGTCTATGAACAATTCGCCATTGGAGAAGATTATTTTACCAATATTACAGTGGAGGATCTGCTGGAAATTTCGCTTTAGTGTCAAAAAAAAACGAATCCGCTTCGCTTAACAGATCTCAGTCTGTCGCGAGGCGGATTTTTTATCCTCTTACAAAAAATTCGTCGTCATCCGGGCTTCGCCGAGCCACACGCTTGATTTGAACCACATCCACCACTTGCGAATGAAAAAGTTTGTCATGCCATCCGGCATTTTCATTGTCTATGATGATCCAAATAAATCCAATCATCAGAATTAAAGCAGAAGCAGTTTTGCCGATGGTTTCCCGAAGCAGCATCCTCACAAAAGTAAGATCCTTCCCCGTCTGACGATCGATAACTTTCATATCCAGAATATATTTCCCAAGGGTCGTCGACTGCGTCATTAAGTAAAGATTCAGTCCGGTCATCACCAGCATTCCGAGTAAAAAACCTGAAATCCATAGCGATCCGCCCATGATGCGGTCAAAGGCGTAGACAACGGAGCCCCAGGTCACAAGGTCCAGCAAAAACGCTTCAATCCGTCTTAATGGTTTTGCTGTTCTAGTTGTCATAAGGCTCCCCCTTTCTCCGGATGATAGCTTCATTATACAATAAATCCATAAAGAGAGTCTTTCGAATTGATTAACATTCAGGGCCGAAGGCCAAGTTCAGACTCCGCTCCAACGCAGGAAAGCCGTTCAACGCTCACCGTCTCAGGCGAACACTCACAGTCGTGCCTTTACCCGGTGCGCTTTCCAGCGTCATCTTTCCTCCGTGGAGTTCAACGATTTCATCACAAATCGCAAGTCCCAGACCACTGCCGGATTTTTTACTAGCGCCTTTGTAGAATTTATCCTTTGCGTGACGGAGTTCTTCTTTAGTCATTCCAATACCTTGATCAGCAATCATAATGACCGTTTCCTCAGAGAGTTCCTCCAGAGTGACTTCAACCTGCTTTCCAGGCGGCGTAAATTTGATGGCATTGTCCAGCAGATTGATGACTACTTGTCTCAGCCGGTTGCTGTCGCCCTCCAGGTAAACTTCATCCGATTTTAGATTGAAACTCAAACGAACGCCTTCTTTTTCGGCTCTCGGCTTGTACATATCAATTATCTCTATGAGTTCCTGGTCCAATCGGAACACTTCGAGATACAGCGTAAAACGGCCGCTTTCAATCCTTGAAAAATCAAGGAGCTCAGTCACCATTGCTGACAAACGGTCTGTTTCCCTCATGATGACGTTCAATCCACGCTCCACTTGAGACATATCTTCGAATCCACCCGTTAGAATTGTTTCACCCCAACCGGTGATAGCGGTCAGCGGGGTTCTGATTTCATGTGAGATCGATGATATGAATTCATTTTTCATAGCCTCAGATTTTTGGAGCTGATCAGCCATGTAATTTATAGTCTCGCAAAGCTCTCCAATTTCATCTTTATAATGATAGGGGATCCGCTCTGATAAATCTCCTTCCGCCATTCGCTTTGAAACTCTGATAATATTTCGAATTGGCGTCAGTATAGATCGGCTGAAGCTCTCGGACGTTATAAGCATCAGAATCAGAATCACAACCACTGCAAAGAGAGAATAGACTCCAGCTCTATATATCATGGCATCCGCGTATGTCAAGGACGAGACATAACGAATCGCCGCAATTGCACTGCCTTCATCTTTACGAATCGTCCCCGTTATCGCCATAAGACGTTCGCCGGTATCAGGATTCCTTCCAATCCACTTTGATGGTTCGCCATTCATAGCTTCGGTAAAGTCCTCCGTCATCACAGGCTGATCCGGAATATAACCCGCTGACGAATAGTGGATCACGCCTTCAAGGTCGAGCACCTGAAGCTCCACAAGATCACCTGATTCAAAATCTCTGACAATCAGTTGAGCGACTTCATCAAAAGAATATTGGTTTTGCTGCAGGTATTTTTCGTGAAATCCAGTTGTAACAGACAGATAGTTTTCAAGGCCTCTATAAACATAATTGTAATAGAAGCTGCGCACTGTCAGCAGAAACGCCAACAACACTACAAGTGCAACGCCCATGACAATTAAGAGATAGGTTCTGACCCAGCGTTTTTTGATACCCTGCATGGATCACTCCGCCTTCTTCCATTTATATCCAAGTCCCCATACTGTCATTATAAATTCTGGATTTGAAGGATCTTCTTCCAATTTTTGACGCAGTCTTCTTATATTGACATCCACAATCTTATAACTTCCGAAGAAGTTTTCACCCCAAACATGATCCAGAATATATTCACGACTTAGCGGTTTGCCTTCATTTTTTACCAAAGTGGCTACAATAGCAAATTCCAGCTGAGTCAAATCTATTTCGACATCATTCTTGAAAATCTGACGATTTTCGAAGTCTATGACAAATGGCTTCACATTGTAACGTTCGCTATTATCCTCTTTTAACAATTTGACACGTCTGAAAAGCGAGTCTATTCTGGCCACCAGTTCTTTGGGACTAAACGGTTTTACCATATAATCATCAGCGCCGTTAAGTAACCCTTGGATCTTGTCCGTCTCCATGGATTTTGCGGTCAGCATGATAATCCCCATATACTTATTGGTCTCCCTGATACGCTTGCAAACTTCGAAACCATCCATGCCGGGCAGCATAACATCAAGGACGGCTATATCTATTTTAACTTTTGAGACAATTTCAAGAGCTTCCTCGCCTGAACCAGCTTCAAACACTTGATAGCCGTACCTTTTTATATTTATGACGACAAATTCCCTAATATCCGGCTGATCTTCCAATACCAAAATATTTCCCATATTGCGCCTCCTGTCTTATTTAGATTACAACTTTAAGGTAAACGATTCAATTCAATAGTGCAAAGGCGTCAGAAAGCTGCTGCTCTGACACGCCAAACTCCATCATGGTTAAAGTATCACGCGGGAAAGTCTTCCCATAATAAAAGTGATCCATTGTTCTGGACAATTCAAAATAACCGAGAGACTTCATCTGAGCATCCACCTGTTCAGCATCCGAACGTTTGATCACAAGCACTTCCAAAATTTTGACGCGTTCAATGCCATCTTCCTGGACTTCAGCAAAGGCAATGCCCTGGTCATTTCGAGTCAGCGTAACGGTATTGTCCCAACTTTGAGGCATCCTAATCCTGAACCCCAGACTTTGATCATCATATGTCCTGAAGACCGGCATCAAGTTTCCTTCACTGTCCCAGTGGTTCCATAAGGTAATCCACGGCACATCACGTTTTGCGACTCGGTCATAGCCTACAGGGCTGATCAGTGTCGGAATTTCAATCCATCCATCACGGTCCACGTCTTCAGTCAGCCTGAAATCCAATCGATAAGTCGCCGATTTATTCGACGCACCCGAAGTGCCGAAGCGGCGAATCAATTGACCGTCTCTTTCGACCAACACTTCAGAGAAGGAGGCCCCGCCACTAAGTGAAGCGTCAAGGACTATGCCAACACGTCCGTCTTCAACCAAACCAGAAATCATGCGTTCATATCGGTTGGCATCATTAGCCAGACTGACTTCGTCCTGCTTCTTTACACCATCCTGATCTAAGGTATACAAACTGGCTTCAGCCATATTGTCAGGTCTTGACAGCAAAAAAGTCACGAGCTCATCTGTACCATCCATGTCTAAGTCTGCTATGTGAAAGTTGGTGTAAACTTCCCGGAAAATTTCTTCAAATCGTTGTAGCCCTTGATCTGATTCAGTCGTTAATGGATTCGACTTATAGACAGACAATCCTTTGCTCAGCATGGAGCCTCCAAGCCAACCCACTACAATTTCTTTTGTACCGTCCCCATCCAGATCCGGAAACCCAACCTGATCCACATCATAGCCTATCCCCACAATGGTAGGCAAAATTCTCCAACCCTCACCACTGCTGTTTTTCAGAAGTATGGCAACTTTCAGCGCGTTCTGCTCATTTTGATCTTTAAAAAAGGCTACGGCTTCCTCTTGCTGATCATTGTTTAAATCAACAAACTGTATGGCCGCTCTCAATACGCCCGAAGACGGGTTCATCAATTTCAGACCGCCTCCATAAAACTCATCGAGCACAGTCTTAACTTCTTCAAATTCGGTGGTTAATTTGGGCGGACGCATGATATCCGCATTCTGTACATCAAACATGCAGCCCCCAGCCGTTAAGGCCACAATACTTACTAAAAAAAATAAAATTCCACGCTTCATGGATTTTGAACTCCTTTTGTTGTACAGAGGTTCAGTTTTGCCTCAGTTCATTCTTTTGACCCTATTGTATCATACACGACAGTTCTTCACATCGGGTTACAAATTGAAAAAAAGAGGCAAAGATCTTACCTCTTTTCATAATGTTTCCGTCTTTGACTATTAAAAATTAGGAGGCGCTGCCACCATCAAAATTTTCGCTGGCTGTTTTCCCGGATTCTTGATTGTATGTTCAAATTGAGTTTTATAATAGAAAGTCTCGCCTTTCTTTGCTCTGTATTTTTTACCACCCACGACTACAGTCACGGTGCCTTGAATAACAAAGCCGAATTCCTCGCCCTGATGGGGCGCATCCTCTACAAATGATCCCCCAGGCTCAATTTCAAGCAAAATGGGTTCCATCATGTTCTTTTGAGCGTTGGGTACGATCCAGCTCAACAAGTAACCCAAGTCCTTGTCCTCTGTCTCAAAAAAATCAGCTTGAGTGAAGACAATTTTTTCTTCTATGCTTTCGCTAAAAAACTCATTCAAATCGGTACCCAGACATTCCAATATATCCACGAGACTCGCAATAGATGGCGACGTCATGTCTCTCTCCAGTTGCGAGATAAATCCTTTTGACAATTCACACCTATTAGCCAATTCTTCCTGAGTCAATTCATTCTTTAATCTAAGTGTCTTAATCTTTTCGCCAATCTGCACTATTTTCCCTCCATTCAGCTGCTCATTAAAAGCAATATTGAGGACAATGTCACCATTGTTTACTTTCACTAAACTTCCAAACACATATCATTATACTTCCAGACAGTAAAAACGTCAATCAGGTATGATAAACGGGAAGACGGCGCGTTTGGCATTATGCCCTTTGCGCCGTCTTCCCGCGTAACCCGTGATCTAATTTCATTTTCAATAAATTTGATCTCAGGAGTCTCATCATAACAGTTCAAGAATATATTTCGCAATCATTTCAGAGTCGAACTCCGCCCGAAGGTCTTCCAAATTCTTTTCAACCTGCTCCAGGCGTTCGTTATCAAAGACCATACCGGCAATGACTGTTTCGAGATCATCTTCATCCTCAATCAAAATGCCCAGGCCATGGTCCTTGACAAATTTCAGGTTTTCCTCTTCTTGACCCACTTTTGAACGCTTCAGCACAATGGGCACACCCTTATTGATTGCTTCAAATAAGGTTGCTCCACCTGGTTTAGTCACTACCAAATCCGAAGCTTCCATAATACTCGCGATTTCGTTCGAAAATCCTACCACTTCGATATTGTTAAACGGACCATAACGGTTCAATTTCTTATATAATTCTGTATCATTCCCAGTTACAACAACAATTTTTGTGTTTTCCAATTTCTCAAAATGCATCAACATGGATTTGGTCAAAGTGATTTTCTTCATTGCCCCACCCATAATGAGAATCTGCCGTTGATCATGCATCTCGGAAGTATGGTTTTCCTTCACCAGAAAATCATGTCTGACCGGGATTCCAGTGACTCTAATTTTCTCCCTGTCAATTCCTTTTTCAACTAATCTGTTCTCGACAACCTTACAGGGAACAAAATATAGGTCAGTATTGTTGTGAATCCATTCCCAGCTGTCTACTACATCAGTAATGGCCGTGATCAAAGGAATCTGAACATCAAATTTATCCTTGGCACGAGACACAAATCCTGAGCCAAGCGGAAATGTAGAGATTATTAATTTAGGCTTGATTTCGAGCAGATAGGCGCCGAAGCGATCTATATATCTGTCATAAATTATTTCATCCAAAAAGTTATTGGGGTGATCCCGTTTAATATTGTATAGAACGTTGTAAAGACTTGGGCTGTTCCGTGTCAATAAGTTATAAAAAGCGGTCCCGAAGGGTTTGATCCTTGGTGCGAAAATATCCATAATGTCCTTGATCCACACCTGCAGATTGTCATCCTCTAACTTCAAGTGTTCGCAAATCGCTGCCGCAACACTGTTGTGACCCCGTCCAAAGGACGCTGACAGCACAAGAATATCACACTCCGCCATAACGGCACTCACCTCTAAGACATCCATTCATTTTTAATCAAAAGCTGATCCGCAAGATTAACAATTTTCTCTGTGGAATAGTGTCTTGAAATATTATCCATACTCTCGATCATAGACAAATAAAGAGTTTTGTCTTTTCTTAAACGTTCCAATTCCGCACCGATTTGTTCGATGTTATCCACATAAATAGCTGCACCGGTTTCTATCAAAAATTCAGTGTTCTCAAACTCCTGGCCTGGAATTGCAAAAGGCACAATCATAGGGATCCTTTTTGAGAGGGCTTCTGTTGTAGTCAGTCCACCCGGTTTTGTTACAATAACATCACAAAAATCCATGAGCATGGAAACTTCTTTGGTAAAGCCATAAACTTTCAGTTTGCCTGAAGCTATGGCAGACTGATAGTTGCTTTCAAGCATATTCTTCAGAGTCTCATTTCTGCCGCAAATCACGAGAAGCTGATACCTCGCTTCGCTTTCTGTAAGCGATTGAACGACGCGCGCAATATCCTTTGAGCCCATGCTTCCACCCATGACCAGAACTTTGAAATCTTCAATCAGTTTTAAGAATTCAGGTGATTTAGGCTGATAAGTCTGAAACTCCTCCTTCACCGGGATTCCGTAAGGATGAATAATCTCAGGTGGTACGCCCATTTCGATCAGCGAATCTTTGGTATACTCACTGCCTGTAATATAGGCATCCACTTCCGGAGATAGATAAGCATAATGCGCTTTGAAATCCGTCACAACAGAAAAGAATTTTGCATTGATCTTGCCTCTGGCTTTGAGATCCGAAATGATTCCCACAGCAAATGGGTGTGTGCCCACAATAATGGATGGATTCAATGACTTGACATTGTCATAGAGTCTCCGCTTGATTACAAACATACTATATCTTAGAAAACGGTGGTTTATGCTTTTTCGATTGAGCGCCCTATACATAAATCCATAAAGGGATGGCAGCCTGTTGGCCAGGACCTTGTAACCATCTTCCACAACGACATTCAAGGCGCGGCTGGTTTCCTTAAACAAATCCATAGTCCTGGTTTCATAACCCGCCTCTCTGAATTTCAATTCCAGGGAACGCGCTGCTGCATTATGGCCTTCGCCAGTCGAGGCTGTTAAAATTAAGACTTTCTTCATGGTATTTGCCTCCGCTTCAGACGTCAGTCTGATGTTGTTCAAAATTTACTGCGATAGTCTATTGAATTGGGTCTCTCCACAGATTTTACTGAACAATAATTAAATTAAGGTACCTTCAGAATTAAATTTCAATTAAATGTGAACACTGTATTCAAAAATAAAAACACTATCTGAGTTAAAATCATACCTGATTATCCATCTTTTTTCAACCTGGCAGTCATTTCTAAGAGCGAACTCTCTGTCCTTGAATCTTCAGATCTGATCACAGGGTGGTCGGCGAACCTTAAAAGTGGGTATAAATTCGTAAAAATGAAGCAGGAGAGTGATGGACTTTGCCAATTAAAACTTATCTCACAGCACTCATTGTCTTTTTCGTGATCGACTTGGTCTGGCTTGGCGTTATCGCCTCAAAACTTTACCGTCATTACCTGGGCGCTCTAATGGCAGAAAAGGTCAATTGGCCGGCAGCCCTTATTTTTTACGGCATTTTTATCAGCGGTCTCGTCTTTTTTGTCATTGAGCCCGCACTTGCTAAGGAAAGTTTGCGCTACGCCCTTGGTGCCGGAGCATTCTTTGGTTTTCTGACCTATGCGACCTACGACTTGACCAATCTGGCCACACTTAAAGGCTGGCCTCTTCCCATTACACTGATAGACCTGGTATGGGGCAGTTTCCTAAGTGCCTCTGTCAGCGGTATTACCTACTGGATTCTAACTAAATTTCAGTAGATGAACAATAATAGTTTATGTAAAAGACGCTCAGAACCCTGTCATGGTGTTCTGAGCGCCTTTATTTTGCCGTGGTGATTATAGAATATTAAGCTGCTTTCCGGCTTTCTCGAAGATCTCAACAGCCCGGTCGAGCTGCTCTTTTGTATGTGCCGCTGTCACCATAACACGCACGCGGCCTGTCCCTTTTGGAACAGTTGGGAATACAATTGGCGAAACGTATACGCCCAGGTCAAATAACGTCTTGGAGAACTGCATAGTTTTTGCCTCGTCTCCAATCATGACCGGCGTGATTGGCGTCTGGCTGTGTCCTATGTTATAACCCAGTGACGCCATGCCTTTTTTGAAGTATTTGGCATTTTCCCAGAGTCGGTCTGTATACTCTGTGGAGCTCATCAACATATTGAGTGCTTCAAGAATGGCACCGACTGCTGCCGGAGGAAGCGAAGTCGAAAAGAGAAGCGGTCTGCCCCGATGGCTGAGCCAATCCCTCATGGTTTCACTGCCGGCGACATAGCCACCAATGACCCCAATCGCTTTTGACAGTGTGCCAATAGTGAAATCGACGCGACCATGGAGCCCAAAGTGGTCGACTGTACCGCGTCCGCTTTCGCCGAGAACGCCCGAACCATGGGCATCATCCACATAAGTCATGCACTCATAGCGCTCCGCGAGATTGACAATGTCCGGAAGTGGTGCAATGTCGCCGTCCATGCTGAACACACCGTCAGTGATGATGAGGCAGTTCTTATAAGAACCGCGGCGCTCTTTCAAAACCCGCTCCAAATCATTCATATCACTGTGCTTATAGACCGCTCTGCCCGCTTTGGATAGTCTTGTGCCATCAATGATAGATGCATGGTTCAACTCATCCGAAACAATCAGATCCCCGTCAGCGGTAATGGCTTGAATTGCACCCGCATTGCAGTTGAAACCTGATTGGAAGCTCATGACAGCTTCTTCACGCTTGAACTCTGCCAGTTTTTTGTCGAGCGCCTCATGCAGGTCCATGTTTCCAATAATAGTTCTGACTGCGCCTGAACCGACGCCATATTTTTCAATGGCTTGAATCGCTGCTGCCTTGAGGCGCGGGTGATTCGCAAAGCCCAGATAGTTGTTTGAGGAAAGGTTGATGACCTGTTTGCCATTCAAAATGACTTCAGCTTCGTTCGGGCCCTCCAGTACAGGCAGCTTGCGATAAACGCCGTCCGCTTTTAAGGCTTCCAGATTTTCTTTGAGATAATTCAACTCGTGTATGTTTGACATATGAATTCCCCTTTTCGTCAGTTTAACATCATCACTTACGTGATATTGTTTAGTGAACGTTTTAAGACGCTCTAAGTCTATCACTCGGTTCCGGCGAGTTCAAGTGGTGGACACTTAAAGAGGATAATTACATTTTGTTTACGATTGACGGACAATTCAAACTTTTGCCTTTATACCCCCGACTTATTCATGAAATCCACCTGGTGTCTCAGCAAGATGCACACCTTCCATCATTTCAATCACTTGTTTCAGATGGTCCGGCAGCGGGCTTTCAACTGCCCATTGCCTTAGCTTTTCAATCAACACCGAATTCTGACTGTTGTAAATATTGATCACGGCATTTCTTTGGAGTGTTTTTAAGCCTCTCCATGAAAACCCATGATGGCGAAACTTTTGCTGAAAGTCTTTTTTGTTGGAATTCAAGAGTTCAAAGGGATTTAGCTGATTAGGCGACTGGGATCTCAATAAACCTGTGTCGGACAACACTTTATTTTTAGGACAGACTTTCTGACATAAATCACAACCATAAAGGGAGGTCCCAATCCAGGATGCTTCTGTGATTGACAATGCCCTCTTCTGCTGAGTCAGGCTGGAAATGCATTGAGATGTCACAAAGTCAAATTCACCGCAAAGCGCACCAGTGGGACAGGTCGCCTGACACGCCCTGCATGTCCCGCATTCCGAATACGGCTGAGTCAACCCGGGAGATGACGCTTCAATCCGTCCCCGGGTCAACAGGTAACCAAAGACGACCGCACTGCCATATCTCTGATTAATCAGCAGCTGATGACGTCCATAAGTGCCTAATCCGGCCAGAAATGCCAGATAGCGATCATTTAAGGGTCCGGTGTCGCAAAACACCATACATTCCCCGCTCCCATGAGCCTCAAGCCACGCCCCTAAGGCAATCAACTTTTCCCGCACAAGATCGTGATAATCATAATCCCAAGCCATTGAGGAGATCTCGCAGACGGCTTCAGGATCCTCCGTCCTGGATTTAAAGAGTTCATAAGGCAAACCTATGACCACCATGGACTGAACGCCTGGCATGACTTTTTCCGGCTGTCCAACCATGTCAACTTCCGGTTCAAACCCGCTGAGTTCACCCTTTCTGATCCGTTTTGAAAGCGCTTCCTGAGGCACCCTCATTTCAATGGCATTCAAGACGCCCACAATGGGAATGCCGAGGTCCTTTGCGGCTTGCTTCAGCCGATGGCAGGCAATCATACCCCCATGCGTCCTTTGATCAGGGCAATTTCTTCAGCATAGCCCTCCAGTTCGTTAGGCGTCTCCAAAAGTATTGGAAGAGGGCGAATGACGGGGTGCTCAATGAATCGAATCAAAGGCTCAAGCCCAATCAATCCTTTCCCCAACTTTTCATGCCGATCTTTTTTCGCGTTGAACGGCGTCATGGAATCGTTGAAATGGATAGCTTTAAGCCGTTCCAAACCAATAATTTTATCAAAATCCTCCAGAACCTGATCAAGCTGATTAATATAATCATAACCCGCAGAAAAAATATGACATGTATCCAAACACACCCCCATTTTTTCCTGATAGTCCACCCGGTCTATGATATCTCTGAGTTGTTCAAAGGTAAAACCGACCTCTGAGCCCTTCCCAGACATTGTTTCAAGCAGCAATGCCGTAGTTTCGTTTCCAGTGAGCGTCTCATTAATGATGCCGGAGATCAGTTCAATCCCTTTTTCCACACCCTGTCCCACGTGTGAGCCAGGATGAAAATTATAAAGTGTTGCCGGAAAAGCCTCCATTCTTTCAAGATCTTCCTTGAAAGACCGCTTTGCAAAATCGAAGACTTTAGGATCTGCTGCTGCCAAATTCATGGTATAGGGTGCGTGCGCAAGCAACGGGCCAAACTGATTCGCCTGCATAAGCTCTGCAGCCTTCATATAATCCTGTGGATCTGCTGCTTTCGCGCTGCCGCCTCTCGGGTTTCTGGTAAAAAACTGAAAAGTGTTCGCACCAACTGAAATAGCTTCTTTAACCGCTGACTCAAAGCCTTTGGCAATTGATAAATGACAACCGATATACATAGTTCATCTCCTTTATGCCCGACATTCAGAGCAATTAAGTTCTATTTCTTTGAAGTCTCTTCATCCTTCTTGAGTGCGCCATGCTCCATTGGGATGATCATGCTCGCCGCAAAATAGGGCGCAGTTTCCGGACGCATGTCTTTTTTGTCAGCCAAAAAAGTCTTCATAACCTCAAGCAAACTTTGATTCAATTCATCCGCTTCTTCCTGCGTCAAATAGTATTCATAGTCGTAATTGATTTTTCTTGGCTGGGTGATCCTTTTGCTGTTAATAGAGCTATAGAATTCTTTGGAGATTTTTTCAAAAATTGCGGCCGTTGCCTTTCCAAAACTTTCCTTCATTTTGGTGTCTTCCGGATGGATCGCCGACGCATCCAACAATATGGATTCCGCTACAGGCATATAGTACTTTTCGACAACCCCTTGCTTGACTTGAACCTCAACCAATTTTAATATCCCTACGCCGGCGAGCGTCTTGATGTGATAATTTACGCGGCCGTGAGGTTCCCCCATCTTTTTGGAGATGTCTTTTGCACTCGCCGGTTTATTTTCAAAGGCTTCAATAATTTTGATTCTATAGGGGCTGGATAACGCTTTGATCTGTTCCAAACTTTTAACTACCAATACTTCATCGATCGCCATAATTTGTCCCCCATTTCGCAGCTGCCTGTCAAACATAATGTTTGCCCGCAAAGCTTACTATTCGATTTCCATGATAAAATAGCTGATGTCATCTTTCAACTTGTCCATTTTGGGATAAATCCGGCCTATCAGACGCTCGTTCAAGGCTTTTAGAGACAGTTCAATGTGATCTGACATGAATTCTTCGAGGCCAACCTGATCCATAACTCGATTCTTATCCATGTCAATCAGGCCATCCGTGTAAAACACCACTCGATCCCCAGGTCTCAGCTCCACTGTGGCACTCTGATATTCCGGTTTATATAAATCGCTGAATTTGCATATCGGAAAGCCGAGACTCTCATCCAAAGTTCTAAATTTCCCGTCCCTGGATATTATAAATGGCTGACAGTTCATTCCTCCGGAGCAATAGGTCAAAGTTCTGTCTGACAAACGATAGGCTGCGAAAAAGATGACCATGTGCATTTCGTCAGGAAAATTCATGCGATTAAATTCTTCATAAAAATTTGACAGGTTCTTGTGGGGCTTCAATCCACGATAGCGTTTGATCAGCCTTTCGGTGGATTTAATATAGTTGTTGCAGAACATCGTCATCAATGCCGCAGAGATCCCATGGCCTGATACATCCAGAATATACATGCCAACATGATCATCATCAATTCTATAGATATCATAAAAGTCGCCGCTCAAGTCCTCACAAGGAAAATAACCTGTCACGAAGGCTGCATTCTTGATGGCAAAGCGCTGCTCCGGCAATAGGGACTGCTGAATACTTCTGGCATATTCAAGCTCAGTCTCAAATTTTCTGTTGCGTTCAAAAATTTCCTTTGTCCGCTTTTGAATAACCCGGTCCAGATTATTTGCATATAAGGTGATCTGCTTCTCCTTCATTTCGATGTCACTTAGAGGATCACCAATGCCCTTTCTGTAAAATTCAAGAAGCAGCAGCCCATAGCCTGAAAGACTCAACAGGATGGAAAGGAAAGGCGCTCCCGCACCATAGTTGAAGCTCAGGATCGCAAATGCTTTTGAAAAAAATAGACTGACATAGCCCACAACAACGCCCAGATATCTATAGTCGTCATCTATATAAGCATGTCGAAATGCCATCATCATTAAAAGCAATACAACAACCGCTGAAAAATAATCCATGGTCAACGAAAAGAGTTTTGATAGGTCCACCGCCATTGAGCTGCTTTGAGAACCCTGATATAGGCCAAGAGCGACAATGAGAGTAAGAAACGCAGGAACCAGAGGTAAAACTTTTGCGATCTTTCCCGGTTTCAAAATAAACTTCTTGTCTGAAGGCATCCATTCAGCAGCCAAAGCCGACAGGAAAAAAACAAGGTGGCCGCCGGCAAGCAGGCTGGAGGAGACATTCACAGGCAGTTCCAAAAGTCCCGGCCCGCCAAAATCAATGAGCAGATGGATTAAATAAGCCGTTAAAGCGACTGAAAAACCTGCCGAATAGATCAGGCTCCCTATTTTATAATCCCTGATAAACATGTAATAGGAAATGTTAAAAAGGGCCATGAGCACAATAACGGATATCATATGAAACAATATAACCAGGCCGTTCAACCAAGATGTCTCCAGTAATTGATCCAGGATATCGAATTGTCTCTGGTACAGCGTCAATAGCCCAAGCAGCAGCATGAAAGCCAGCGGCGGCTTGAGAAATCCGGTTTGAACGCGATTCAAATGCTTTGAAATGACTTCCATCCACTATCACCCCACACTCTGCATTTCTGAATTGATTGTCGCTTGTACCTCAAAAACAACTGCCGCCAATAAACTCCTTGAGGATTGAGGTTGATGGCACATCCTGGTCTGAATCAATAGAAACGAAATAACTTAAAAACTTCAGGAGCCGCTTGGCTTCAATTCTCTCAGAACTTGTATCATCGATACTTTTTAGAAGCGGTTCTGCATATTTTTTAAGAATTGCCAGTTCGTAAACCATAGAGCTGTTAAACATGATGTCCGCTTCTTCCTGAAACGGAAAAATATTTCGTTCTTCTCCGCGCCTTACAGATGGCCAGCGTTGAATGGTCGCCTCTGCGGAGTGCCCTCTGGTTCTGTGATCCCTGATGATCCTTCTGATCAGTCTGGAATCCGTTGTAGGAATTCGGTTGTGCTCATCAATGTTCAACTGAGTCAGTGCACTAATATAGATTTTGAATTTAGTTTTTTTGTCCAGCATTTCAGTCATTTTTTCGTTGAGACCATGAATGCCTTCAATGACAAGGGGCTGATCCTCATCTATCTTGAGTTTTCGACCATTGTACTCCCTTGCGCCTGTCAAAAAGTTAAAGCTTGGCAAGTCCACTTCTTCGCCGGAAAGGAGTCGTCTCACATCATCATTGAATTTTTCAATGTCTACTGCTTCCAGCGCTTCAAAATCATATTCGCCATACTCGTCCAAAGGTGTATGCGCCCTATCGACAAAATAATCATCCGTGCCAAGGGTCACTGGCCTGAGACCATTGACTCTAAGCTGAATCATCAAGCGGTGTGCGAAGGTGGTCTTCCCTGAAGAAGATGGTCCTGCTATCAAAATGACGCGTTTCCCGCTTTGAAGAATTTGATCTGCGATCTGGGCAATCTTTTTTTCGTGAAGCGCTTCAGCGATGCGGATCATTTCCGGATGTCGACCCTCGACGATCATGTCATTGAGATTATAGACATAACTGACGTCAAGGATGCGTGCCCAGGCTTCAGATTCCCTGTATACCTGCGCAAGTTTTTCCTGCTCCACATACTCTGGAAGGGTCGTCTGGGTGAACTTGTCCGGGTGAAGGAGAATAAGACCATCGGCATAACGCTTTAAATCGAACATGGACAGATAACGCGTGCTAGGCACCATGTAACCATAGAAATAATTTGTCATCCAGCCAAGTGAATAGACATTGATGTAATCACTCTTTCTGTAATCGAGCAGACGTTTTTTGGATCCCATTCTCAGGTCTTCAAAAATGGCCGCAGCCTCTTCTTTGGAGACGCTCTTTTTCATGAACAGTTCACCACTGTCTATTATTGATGACATGCGCTGGCGAATTTCAAAAACGTCTTCATCTGTCAGAGCTCTGGTGTAATGCACTTCGATATACAGACCCTTATTGAGGGAATGCTCAACGGTCAGATGGATATCCGAAAAACACTCTATGGCCGCTCTCAGAAGTACCAGAAGGAGGCTCCTCTGGTAGATTCGTATGCCATCCTGATTTGAAAGGTCAACAAATTCAAGTTTGGCATCCTCTACGATTGTCGCTGTCAACTCCCTTAGAGAGTTGCCAATTTTGGCGGCGACGATCAGAGGCCTGCCTTCTGTTTGAAACTCGTCGGACAGAGTTTTCACCATAGTCCCTTCCGGTACATAGCGGATCTGTCCTTCAACCACGACCCTTATCAATTTGTCCTGGTTCAAGAGCGCGATCCCCTTTCCTCATCAGACCCATGATTTCCACCATTCTTATGATTTATCGCTTTCAGCTGTCCCACAATCAGTTCATTGACCTCCTCGTATTTGGAACCGTTGATCTGCAGTCCAAGCAATTCAAGACACTTTCTGAATTCTTTGAGGGCAGTATAAGGGTCGCCGTAGACTTTAACCAGCTCATTCCGGCTGACGCCGGTAAAGCCATGTCCTACAATGGAATCATTCCGCAGCTCAATCATATCTGTCATCCTCTTGGAATTTAGAATCCTGGCAATCTCATCATAACGGGTATCTTCCAACTGGCGGTTGATGTAGGTCGTGATTGCAAAAACTACATTCGCGTTGTAAATTTTATATCTTTTCCTCAAAATTTTCATGATGCTTCGCTTTTGCATGGCTTCAATATGCATGGAGAAATTGCGCTGCTGCAAGTGCCTCTCCACAAATATGTACTTAAAAATCGCTTCTTTAAAACGATAAGCACGACCAAGAAAATCAATATATTCCTCGTTGACCAGCTGAAACCGAGTGTTCTCAAGCAGTTCTGAGAAGACCGCCTCCGGTGTCCCTGCAATCAGCTGTTGAAGATTTTTCTTCAACCGAAGAACACTTTTATCTTTCGCGAACTCGCCGCCCAGACGCTCCAGCTTTACCAGTGCTGTTTTGAAATCAAAGTTCACTGCTGAGCGGCAAGAATCCAGTAAAATTGCGGGGTCTGTATCTCTGAGACCAATTTCCTCCAGAATATCAAGCGCTCCGCCATAATCAAACCGGTCGATCAATTTACAGATGGATTGAAAGCTGTGCATTTTACCCACACCCCTTGCGCAAGGATTCTATCTATGACTATTGCAGCTTTTGCCTAACGTGTTGCAGGAGGCAACGATCCAATAAATTGATCCAGCTCCTGCGAACGATTTTCAAAGACTCGATCTTCAATAACGAGTTTATAGGCATGCAGCATTTGATTCATAACGTCCTGGCGTCTGGACGCCCCATATTTCAGGTCTCCGACGATTGGATGGCCTATTGAGGCCAGAGACGCTCTGATTTGGTGGCTCCTTCCGGTCATCAGCTCTACTTCGAGCACTGTGAACCCGCCCCTGATTTCGAGGGGCTGATAGCGTGTATGGAAATATTTCGTATCATCTGAATCATACTTGACGATTCTGACTTTATTGCGGTCCTCATCTTTTAATAGATAGCCCTTTATTTCACCCGGCTTGTTGATGACACCTTCCGTGACACACAAATAAAATTTACCGATTTTTCGATCGCGCATCAAGGCGTTATAGCGCTTCAGAGAATCGTAAGTCTTGGCAAAAAGGACGAGCCCGCTCGTATTTTTGTCCAGACGGTGTACAGGAGCCGGTTTAAAGGTTCTGGTGGAGAGATGACTCAAATAGATTTGGACTTTGGAGGATAGTGTGCGTTTATATTCTGTCTTGTCCGGATGCGTCAGAATGCCCTTGGGCTTATTGACGATCAGAATTTCGTCGTCCTCATAAACAATTTCAAGGGAGACCTTTTCCGGAGTGACTTGCTGGACTTCCGTAACAAGAGAATCGAAGGTTTCGTCACTGAGATAGATATTGACCAGATCCCCGGATTGAAGAAAATATTCTGGCTCCACCTTTTTTCCGTTGACCTTAAAGGTATTTTTTCTCATGAGTTTGTAGATGGTGGATCGATTTGCGCGTCCGAGCAGTTTCAGCAGATAACGGTCAAATCTTTGACCCTGTTCATTGGTGCCAATGGTTATTTGTTTCAAATTTTCAGCTCCTATCATACTCCAAATGGATTTCGAGCAATTTTGCTTCAGTATTAAATCCCAGGGCTTCATAGACACGGCACGCCTCAAGGTTGTCAGAATAAACGCAGAGCTTTGGTATCATGTTTTTGTCAAAGGTCCGCTTCATCAACTCACTGGTCACATAACTGCCGCATCCGCGGCCTCGCATGCCCGGATCGACATAAATGCCTCCCAGCATTGCGGCATCAGGCGTATAGTATTCAATGGCCCCATGTGCGATCAGCTCACCTTCGACCTCGCAAAAAAACTGATCTCCATCAGACACGCGCTGGACGATTCTCTGCTTTAATCTGTTGATTGAACTCGGATGGCTGGAGAACTCCTTTTCAATGCGCTGCATCAAAGCTGCGGCTGCCTTGAGATCAAGGGCTTCCGGAAGGTGACAGGACCCGCCCTCTCTGCCTTTGACTTCATCCGGCATCTTGAGTGCCTTCATGACCAAGATGTCATTGGTCGCCGCCACCGTAGAAAATGGTCTGGAAATCTGAATCACCTGACGCACAGCGCTATGGTTGCCTTTGACCCATTTGGGTCTGTAGCTTCGGATGAGCTTCAGAAAGTCATACTTGCCCATCAACCCTTGATCCTCAGATAGCATAAAGAGATGCTCGGGTGTTAAAAACAGCATCATGCCGGTGATGCCGTCGAGATTGCCATAGAGGTAAACTTCAACATTTTCAGGAACACTTTTAATTTTTGTTCCCTGAAATTCCAGCAGGGAATACACCGGTGCCGCTGTTTGGGCATGGTTCTCAAGAAAAGCCTCCGTCATTTTATAATGAATGGATGTCATCTTAAAAAATTCGGGCATGTCATCCCCTCCTTCTGCTGTAAAACACATTCATATTTAATTGTAACACGCTAGAAGGCGAAATGACACTCCCCAAACTTGGAAGTCTCCAAACTTGCAGTCCTTTCATTGAGGGCTGGGCAGTTAAAAATTGGTGACAAACTTCTGACGAAAAGCCAGGGTCAGTTTCCTTGAGGCCTACTTTGTGCTATTCTTGAATTGAGTATTTTGATTGATAGAGAACAGGAGGGTACCTATGGGTGATAAATTGAAAGATATGCTGTATGATCTCAGCGACACGTTGATTACGCTGGTGATCATCGTTTTAATCATCGGAACGGTCTCTTGGAAAATATCAGACTCCATGACCTACTCCAACGCGCTCGCAAAAGCGCAGCCACCGGAGATCTCACAGGAGGAGGAACCGGAAAACAACACACCTGCAGGGGAATCTCCAACCGTCAGCACCGAACCGGGAAGTCCAGCCTCCGAAGTACAGCCCTCTGTAAACACACTGCCGGCAGTCGGAACTGAATCCAACGGTTCTGAAGCTCAACCGCCTGCTGCAGGGACACCTGTTGCCGGCGGACAAAAAATGACTGTCGAAATCAAAAGTGGTTCAACCGGTTATGCCATAGCCAAGCTCCTCGTCGAGAAAGGGCTTGTGAAGGACACCCAAACCTTTATTCAACGGGTCGAGGCTTTAAAATTGGGTTCCAAACTGAAAGCAGGCACTTTCGAAGTCACTGCAGGCATGCCGCTGGACGATCTCATTAAAGTCATAACAGGAAATTAATCTTCGCCAAAATTCTTGATCCTCATGGAGGTGTTCGAGTGAAACATTTCGACGGAAGTTCGTGTCTGTACGCCTTTTCACCCCAGATGCAATCCATAGGTTCAGTACTTCCCGGCGAGCGATTTTCAGTCATGACCCACGACTGTTTTCACGAACAAATTTTTTCTGAGGAGCAAACGTTGTCAGAAATTGACTATGACCGGCTGAATCCTGCGACAGGACCCATCTTTGTGGAAGGCGCCAAGCCTGGAGACCTGTTGAAAATTACCATACACGACATTCAGGTCGCCGACCGAGGCATCGCCATGGTCGTGCCAGGCGAAGGTGTTCTTGGCGATCTCGTGGAAAAAGGCATCATCAAAGTGCTTCCAATCGAGAATAATGTCTGCCGCTTCAACACTTTCGAATTCCCAGTCAAACCCATGATTGGGGTCATAGGCACCGCCCCGTCCGAGGCCTCCGGAACCTGGGGCACCGCTTCACCCTGGACCCACGGCGGAAACATGGACACTCGGGATATTGCGGCCGGGAGCATTTTGTACCTGCCTGTCAACACGAAGGGCGCACTCCTGGCTCTTGGGGATTGTCACGCCGCCATGGGTGACGGAGAGCTGTGCTTCACCGGACTTGAGGTCCGGGCTCTGGTTGAGTTGACTGCAGACCTCATTCCCGACGCCTCGCAGAAATGGCCCATGCTTGAGACCTCTGACGCCTTTATGGTCATTGCCTCAGGGGATACGGTGGATGAAGCCCTTCGCGAAGCCACCGAACAGGCTGTCAATCTTCTAAAAGTCGGTCTGGAAATGACCTTCGAGGAAGCTTACCTTCTGGCCAGCCTTTATGTGGATCTCAAGATCAGCCAGATTGTTGATCCCAAGAAGACAGTTCGGGCAGCCATACCCAAAACTGTTTTGTCGGAGGAACGTTTGCGAACGACCATACTCTGTCCCGCAATAAGGACCCACGGTGAATGAAACCTCTGTCCAACGGACTTGAAATTTCAAATTCAGAAACGAGAATAATTCAGGGGAAGCAGGTGCAGCGCCCATTCATTGGGCTGACAGCACTGGCTTCCCCTTTAATTTATCCTTCAGTGTTTATCCATTAGGGCAGCATCTTCGTCATAGACCGGGTCGCAACCACGTCAACACCGAGTCCTCCCAAATCCCGCACCAGAATTTCCCCAAGCGCCACTGGAGCAGATACTGAAATTTTAGACAAGGATACCGCTGCTGCCCTTAGCAGCGCTCTAGGAATTGGCTTTGTGGTCTTACAAGGGAGTCTTGGCCACGTTCCACCCTCAATGGCTGCCGTTCCCGTCAAAACCGCGCTGGGATCTTTAAGTTCCTGAAGAGCGAACTCATACCCGCGCCTGCAGCCATAACCCGTGATCTCCCCACCGGATTCCAGCGTTATATGACATCCTTTTGGACAAATAATGCAGAGCAAGGGCTCATCCGTCACACTGTCAACCACGTTACAGGTTTCGATTAATGCCAATCCTTTTAACCGAGACCCTTCATCCGGATCCTTTTCCTCAATAGACGCCCTCTCCGGAATTGACGAGCTCAACCTTCCAGACCTGGCAAACCCTGCGCCGTCATCAGCACTGCGCCTTCGACAACCCAAATAAGCCGCCGCCGCCCTTCCCGCTATGCCTGCTTCGCGGGATACCTCATCCACCAAATCATAGACACGATACGTATTTCCGCAGGCAAACAACCCAGGCACCGTGGTCTGCATTTCCCCTGTGAGCTGCAGTCCATTGGTGCCGCCGAGCAGAGCAGCGCCAGTCATGGCAGACAACTCGTTTTCGGGGATCAGGCCTACGGAAAACAGCACCAGGTCGCACATAATCCGCTCAGGCGGCCCTCCCGCAAGGGATTCCACCACGACGCCTGTGACTCTTGACGTCCCCTCAATAGCGGCAACTCTATGGCTTAACAACAGCGGTATCGAAAAAGCTTTCAAACACTGGGAGACGTTCCTGGGCAGCCCGGAGGGCGTCTCTCGAATTTCTACCACTGCGGCGACTTCCACACCTTCCAGCGTCAGTCGCCTGGCCATGATAAGGCCTATGTCTCCCGAACCCACAATAACTGCTCTCTTACCGAGGGCGTACCCCTCAATGTTGATCAGCCGTTGCGCCGTTCCGGCAGAGAATACGCCTGCCGGCCGGGTTCCGGGCACTGCCACCGCAGCACGGGATCTTTCGCGACATCCCATAGCCAATACAATCGCCTTCGGCTTGATTTGAAAGCAGCCGAGGGATTTGCTGAACAACGTAGTACTTAAATCACGATCTACCGCAGCCACAAAAGTTGACAGCATGATTTCGACGCCTGCCTCCACTGCAGTGTTCACCAAACGCTCAGCATATTCAGGTCCTGTCAGTTCTTCGCCAAAATGAAACAATCCAAAACCTGTATGAATGCACTGATTCAGTATACCGCCCGGCTCCCGTTCGCGATCGACAACGAGTACCCGGTCCACGCCGCTGCGTTTGGCTTCAATGGCAGCGGATAAACCCGCCGGTCCGGCACCGATCACCAGCAGACTCGGCGGTGCGTCAGTTTTATTCATCGTCATTATAGGGTTCACAATAATGTTCCCCCTTTTTTAAAAACCATTTTGCTGCCGGGATGTTCCAGGCACACTTCCGTTTCCGGGATCCCCAGCTCCCGCGACAGTATTTCCAGGATTCTCGGCGCGCAAAAACCGCCCTGGCAGCGACCGCCACCCGGTCTGACTCTCCGCTTGACGCCGTTCAGGGTTCTTGCCCCCACCGACCGGTGGATACAGTCCACAACTTCAGCCTCACTGACCATTTCGCAGCGGCAAACTATATGTGAAAACATGGGATTTTCAGCAATAGACTGTCGTCTCACCTCCGGTGTCATTTCAGATAAAACGGGTCTCGGACGACGTCCCGGTCTGAAATCCGGCTTTTGACTATATCCCGAAAGGCATTCCCGGATCAGAGAGAGAAGCCTGCCCGCAATGGCAGGTGCAGCCGACAGCCCAGGCGATTTGATCCCCGCGGCGTGAATCCATCCAGGATGCGATTTTGACGCTCTGATAATAAAGTCTTTTTCGGTCGATTCTGCCCTAATGCCTGAAAAATTCGCGATCCCCAGATGAAAGGGAATCCCCGGTACCAGCAACTCCGCCCTATCGCGGACATAAGCCAGTCCTCCGGCTGTAGTCTGCACTGCCTCACCCTCTTCAGCTGTCAGTGTTTCATTATCAGGCCCTGCCATGATATTCCCATGAAGGGTCGGGATCACCAGAACACCTTTTCCCAATGCGCTTGGGGCGGGATAAATCACTCTTTGAATCAGAGGCCCTGCGGCCCTATCCAGGACAAAGTATTGCCCGCGCTTTGGGATTATTTCAAACTCCGCTTTTCCACCGGACAGCAGCGCGGATATTTCCCCAGCGTGAACGCCGGCCGCGTTGACGACGACCTTCGCTGAAAGTCGCCCCTGAGTGGTTTCGAGCAGAAAGGGCCCTCCTGAGGTGTCAAGGCTCGCAGACGAAGCGCCTGTCACGCAGGTGTTGAGCAACAGTCGGACGCCATTGTCGACGGCACTTTCCAGCGCTGCTATGGCCACTTCCCAAGGATCCACGACCGCCGTTGAGTGTGCCATAAGGACCTTTAACGCTTTATTCGTCAATCCTGGCTCAAGTGAACGTGCAGCCTCTCCGCTCAGCAGCTCAAGACCTTCGACGCTATTTTCCAGACCGCGGTCCATCAGCCCGGTCAGCGCATGTTCCTCTTCTTCTGTCAGGGCGACAACAAACGAGCCCGTTTTCTTATAGCCAAAGGATAATTCTCGGGACAAGCCTTCGTACAGACGGCTTCCTTCCACATTCAGCCTGGCTTTTAACGTCCCTGGCTCCGGGTCGTAACCGGCGTGAATAATGCCGCTGTTGGCCTTGCTTGCGCCCAGTGCGACATCCAGCTCCTTCTCGACAACCGCGACCTTCCAGCGGGTCTTGGACAGCTCATAGGCCAGAAAGGCGCCCACGATCCCTGCGCCCACAATCACGACGTCATAGAGCCTGTCACCGGATTTATCCATGATGTCCGCCTTGATAGACCCCTCTCCAGAATTCACGATGCCCGCCCCCTTTTCCGCCAAACCTCCGCCAACCTCGCTCCGGCTGTTCCATCAGCCGTTGTGCCTCACCATGTTGACTGCCTCTTTCCAGCCGGCGTATAGTGCATCACGCCGCGACTCTTCCATTTGAGGCTCAAATCGCTTTGCTGACGACCCCAATGCTTTAAGCGCTGCGAGGGTTGTGTAGACGCCGACACCCAGTCCCGCGAGGAGGGCTGCGCCAAGCGCCGTCGATTCCATGACCTCCGGTCGGTCCAGCGCCACACCGAGCAGATCCGCCTGAAACTGCATGAGAAACTCGTTTTCGGTGGCGCCGCCATCGGCTTTCAAAGCACTGAGAGACACAGCAGCATCCCCGCTCATAGCCTCGACGACATCACGGGTCTGGTAGGCAATAGCTTCCAGCGTTGCCCGGACAATCTGGTCTCTGCCGGAGCCTCTGGTCAGCCCAACTATAGCACCTCTGGCATACATGTCCCAATAGGGTGCGCCCAATCCGGTAAAAGCCGGAACGACGTAGACACCGCCCGTATCCGGAACCCGTTTGGCAATCTCCTCACTTTCCCGGGCTGTCCGGATCAGCTGAAGCTCATCCCGCAGCCATTGAACTGCTGCGCCTCCAATAAAAATCGACCCTTCAAGGGCATAGGCCACCTGCGCCTTTCCCAGACTCCAGGCCACAGTCGTCAGAAGTCCGGATTCAGAGGCTACGCGCTTATGCCCTGTATTCATCAGTATAAAGCAGCCTGTCCCATAAGTGTTTTTGACTTCTCCCGGTTCAAAACAGCGCTGACCAAACAATGCTGCCTGCTGATCGCCCGCGACACCTGAAATAGGCAGCCGAGCGCCTCCAAAGATGGCCGGATCCGTCCATCCAAAGATCCCCGCAGAGGGCTTGACTTCAGGCAGCATGCCCCTCGGAATCCTGAAGATTTCCAGGAGACGCTCATCCCAGTCCAGCGTATCCAGATTAAACAGCATGGTCCGGCTGGCGTTGGAGACATCTGTGGCATGTACCTTACCCCGGGTCAAATTGAAGATCAGCCAGGAATCCACCGTTCCAAAGCAGAGTTCGCCTCGGTCAGCCCTTTCCCGCGCCCCTGGAACAGTATTCAAAATCCATTGAATTTTAGTGGCTGAAAAATAGGCGTCCACTACAAGCCCCGTCGTCTGACGGATGTAGACTTCGTGCCCCTCCTGCTTCAGAGTCTCGCACAAATCCGCCGTCCGCCTGCACTGCCAGACTATCGCAGGATAAACCGGTTTTCCGGTTTCCCTATCCCACACCAGCGTCGTTTCGCGCTGATTGGTTATCCCCAAAGCCGCGACTTCAAAAGGCGAGACCCCTGACTTCTCGAGCACCTCCAGCGCAACACCGGACTGGGTCCCCCAAATTTCAGAAGGGTCATGCTCCACCCACCCCGGCTGAGGAAAGTGTTGCCCGAAATCCTTCTGCGCCAGTTCAACGATGTTGCCCTCCAGATCGAACAAAACGGCACGGGAACTCGTCGTGCCCTGGTCCAGAGCTAGCAGGAAACGCTTTTTCGCCCCCGCTGACCCTTCCTGCGGGATCTTGTCCTCATCCTTAAACGCTTGTGAACTCAAACCTCTCACCCTCCCAGCCACGCTTCTCATCTACTTCTCCAAAGTGCTTCTGCCGATGGTCTTTAGTATACAAACCCGCCCATCATTCCTCAGACAGGCCGGCTTGCTCCAAGAGCTGGCTGATCTCATCCTCAGTCAGAGCCCTGTACTCGCCGGGCATAAGGGCATCATCGAGTTTGAGCGGTCCCATGCTGATTCGCTTTAAAAAGACCACAAAACGTCCTCGGGATTCAAACATTCGCTTAACCTGGTGAAATTTCCCTTCATAGATGGTGAGTCTGGTTTCGCTTTTATGATCCCCCACAGATAAAATCTCAAGTTCTGCAGGCAGGGTCTGATAGCCGTCGTCCAATGTCACCCCTGCCTTGAAGGCAATGATGTCATTGTCACCCACCGGCCCGTCCACAACGGCCTCATAGGTTTTAAAAACGTGTCGTTTTGGTGCCAAAAGCCCATGGGCCAGTGCACCGTGATTAGTCAGGAGCAGCAGCCCTTCCGTGTCCTTGTCCAGTCTGCCCACCGGGAACAGGTCGAAGACCTGTTCCTCCGGCTCAAGAAGATCAATGACGGTGGATTCGCGGCTGTCCTCCGTTGCGGAGACCACACCTTGCGGCTTGTTCATCATATAATAAACATACTCCTTGTAGATTACCGGAGCCCCTTTGAAAAGAACGACCTGCGTGTCCGGATGAATATGGATGCTGCCTGATTTGGGTTTAGCGCCATCCACTTCAACCCATCCGTGCCGGATATACTTTCTGACTTCACTTCTGGTTCCTATACCCATATGGGAAAGTAATTTGTCAAGTCTCATGGTCTTAGCCATTTTTTGATCCTCCTGTGTGATCTATAAAAGTCATTTCGAGGGTTCCTGATCTCTGATTTTATTTAGAGCATACGCCATGCGGCCGGGTACTGGTTCTTCAGGCTTCCTTTGTTCAATTTTCCCCACCCAAGGGGATAACCGCCAATGCAGATCAAATTTAGCCCGTCTTCTCCGACGACGCTCAGGGTTTCACCCTTCAAATACCGTATGACGTCAAATTGATCCGCCTCCAGGTGGATCTCGCGCCTTGCCTCCCCTGATTTGAGACCCATGGCTAAGGCGCCGGACGGAATAAACCTGCCGTTCTTTTCTTCTCCCAGATACCATCCGCTGCGAATCACGCGCATACCTTGAGTTTGAGGCAGCCCTTTCGGGAGTTTATAAAGCTTGTCTTCGATCTGAAGAAAAGGTCCGGTGAGCTTTATCGTGAGATTCTCAGCTTCGAATTGCCGGTAAGCCTCCGTCGGTTCAATTTGGGACTTGTCTCGGTCTGGAGAGGTGCTTTTACCGCAGCCATCGGCAGAGCATTCCAAAAGCCCTGCAAAATGGCCTTCACCTTCATGCAGGTGGGGCCAGAGGCGGCCATAACCCGTGCGGGTGTCCAGCCCCAGCGCAGGATCCGGCAGCCGTTTGGAAAACTCAGTATGCCGCGTCACGAAGTCGTCCAGCGCCCATTCATTCTCCTGGCGATTAAAGGTACAGGTCGAGTATGTCAACCGTCCGCCGGGTTTCAGCATAGTTGCAGCCTGATCCAGCAGACTGTCCTGAATCGACCTGTAGTGGCCCGGAATTTGATTGGTCCATGCCTCGAGCGCTTTTGAATCTTTTCTGAACATACCCTCTCCGGAGCAAGGTGCGTCGATCAGAATCCCGTCGAAGACAGCGTGGAACCGCGCGCCCAGCTTGTCCTGACTTTCGTTGACCACCAGCGCGTTGGTCACGCCAGCCATTTCCAAGTTGCGGACCAGGGCTTTTATGCGACTGGTGCTGATATCGTTTGCCACTATGGTGCCGCAGCCTCCAAGGGCGGCCGCGATTTGAAGCGTCTTGCCTCCCGGGCACGCACACATGTCGAGAACAGTCTGTCCGGGCTGAGGATCGAGAACGCTTACCGGCGCCATGGCAGACGGTTCCTGCAGGTAATACAGCCCGGCATGATAGTAGGGATGCTTCGCAGGCCGCTCTGACTCATCATAATAAAAGCCATCCACAGTCCAGGGAATAGGTGTGAGCTTAAAAGGAGAGATTTTCAGAAAATCTTCGACCGAGATTTTCAGACGGTTCACACGAAGGCCAAAGTGTCTGGGTTGTTCATAACTTTTTAAAAAGGCTTCGATTTCATTCCCAATCAAAGCCCTGATTTCTTCCAAAAAGCTTTCCGGAAAGTTCAAATACTTCACACTCCTATGTCGAGCCCGGTTGATCTCCCTAAATCAGGCCCGTTAACTCATTATATCCCGACTGCGGCCGCCTTGACAAAAGAAAAGTGATCTTCTATGATTAGTATAATCTGGCAAAGGTATCTCAAAAAGACAACTATAGAGGAGGAATTTCTATGGCTCTTGTGACAACCAAGGAAATGTTCAGAAAAGCTTATGAAGGCGGCTATGCTATCGGTGCGTTCAACGTCAACAATATGGAGATCGTGCAGGGCATTGTCGACGCAGCCAAGGAAGTTAAATCCCCACTCATCCTTCAGGTCTCCGCAGGTGCAAGAAAATACGCCAAACCGGCCTATCTGAAAAAATTGGTCGAAGCTGCAGTCATCGACTCAGACCTTGATATTGCGCTTCACCTGGATCACGGCGACAGCTTTGAAATCTGCAAACAATGTATTGATGACGGCTTTACCTCAGTCATGATTGATGGTTCACACCTGCCTTACGAGGAAAACATAGCCTTGGTCAAACAGGTCGTGGAATACGCACATGCCCGCGGCGTCGTCGTTGAAGCCGAGCTTGGAAAGTTGGCCGGTGTGGAGGACGAAGTCAACGTCAAAGCCGAGGATGCCACTTATACGGATCCAACACAGGCGGTAGATTTTGTCAAGCGTTCCGGTTGCGACTCCCTTGCTATTGCCATCGGCACAAGCCACGGCGCGTATAAGTTCAAAGGTGAGCCAAAGCTGGATTTCGAGCGCCTGGAAACCATCACCAAACTCCTTCCGGATTACCCGCTCGTCCTTCACGGTGCGTCAACAGTCATACCTGAGTTTGTTGAAATGTGCAATGCTTACGGCGGCAATATTCCAGGCGCACAGGGCGTCCCTGAGGATATGCTCCGCAGAGCGGCTGCTCTCGGCGTCTGCAAAATCAACATCGACACAGATCTTCGCCTTGCCATGACAGCAGCCATCAGGAAGTCACTCCACGACAACCCTGCTGAGTTCGACCCTAGAAAATATCTCGGCGTCGGTCGTGATGCCATCCGCAATATGGTGCATCACAAATTGGTCAACGTCCTCGGTTCAGACGGCAAGCTCTAAAGCCGTGCAATTACTATAACTGTTGCCAGTTAAATCAGTCGGGAAAATGGCCCAACCGCCATTTTCCCTTTTGTAAAGCAAAACAGGTGTCCCGGATCCCCGGGACACCTGTTTTGCTGTGCAGCCCCAACTGCTGTATTCAAGTCATTTCAAACTGCAGCTTGCCTTAACCAGGGCGACTCCGTCATACGGTTTTGCCCCAACCGGACTACATCATTTTAACCGGCTCCGGATAGTCGACGCCAAAAGTCTCCACTGTCATTTTCTTGATCTTTTGAGGCTCTACCGGACGATCTCTAAAGTCAGTTTTTGTTGTTGCAATTTCGTTCACAACTTCCATGCCCTCGACGACTTTTCCGAAGGCCGCATACTGGCCATCCAGATGCGGAGAATGTTCGTGCATAATAAAGAATTGAGAACCTGCGGAATCCGGCGACTGTGAACGCGCCATGGACAATACGCCCGGCTCGTGGACAAGTGAATTTCTGAATCCGTTCAAATTGAACTCGCCCTTGATTTTATATCCAGGTCCGCCCATGCCGGAGCCTTCAGGACAGCCGCCCTGGATCATGAAGCCTCTGATGACCCGGTGAAAGATCAGCCCGTCATAATACCCTTTTTTTGCAAGATCAATGAAATTGTTCACCGTGTTAGGCGCAATTTCGGGAAATAATTCTGCTTTGATGATTTTACCGTTTTCAAGTTCAATGGTGACCACTGGATTTTGATTCAAAAGAATACACCCTTTCAAAATAATATTTCTTTCAGCACTGGTTAAACGTTTTAGGCACTTGTCATTGGCAAGGGGTAAAAAACAACGTCATAATCCTTGAACTCGCCTGCCTGATAGCGAAACACGGCAGAAAACAACTCTGTCCGGTTGAACACCCAGTCGAGAAAAATCTTGTCCCCTTCCCAAAGGTTCAATTCCGGCACCTCACTCTTAGGGATCCAGGCCAGTGTCCCTTCTTCAGGGTCAATGACATCTTTCTTATCCGTACTCGCAGTATAGACAAAAGTATACCAGTCCTCGACCCCATCAAACAAGGGAAAAGTAATCATCCCACGTAGTGAATAAGTCTCAGGCTGAAGACCGGATTCTTCCCAAACTTCCCTCAACAGGCACTGCTCAGGGGATTCACCCGGCAGGAATTTGCCGCCCAAGCCGTTCCACTTCCCCAAATGGTAATCATTTTCTCTCTTGTTTCTATGAAGCATCAGCACTGAGTCTTCATGCTCTACATAGCAAAGAACCGCCAATTTCATGATACAGGCTCCTTTCTGCCATAGTGCCACCAGCCGCCCATTACCACCAAAACCAAGACCAGCGTTGCCAGACTCATGGCTCTGGTAAAATCATAAGCCGCCTGCCTCAAATCCCCGCTTAGTGGATCTGAAGTCGGAACATAGACAATCCAGGACTGACCGTTCGGCTTTCTTATACCGATGGTCTCATCCAGCGCATCATGATAGAGCGCCATCCCGACAGTCTCTGCATGACTCCTCGTATTTCCCGAATCCGGCAGCACAGCCTCCAGAACCGGGATGCTTTCCAACCCTTTTAGGGTGTAATGTGCAAAGAAACCATTGATATGCGCCCCTGACGCAGCGAGCGGGACCCATGAAAACGGCTGTTCCTCTGATGATCCAGTGCCAAGGGATTGAACGACCCATACATTCAGCTTTTCAGCATCATACCCAATCAAGGTCAACCCTGATCCCGTTTCCTTAGGACCGGTCATGATATAATCCTCCACCAGGCCAAGGTCAATGCCATACTGGCTGGCAATCAATTCCCGCGTCGTTTGAGAGACGCGCATCCAATTTATGACATAATCACTGCTGCTGGCAGTGGATGGATATTTTCTGATCGACTCCGATGAAATTTCACGCAGCGACGCATAGAGCGCTTTAACCTGTTCAGCCTTATTGCTCCTCATTTCAAGATTAAACAAGGCATTTTGTTCTTCGAGAGATTCATAGGCTTCAGCGTACTGTCCTGCCATGGCATCCGAAAATCGCTGCAGCTCTTTATCAAAGTCGAGCTGCGTCATCTGAATGTTCAACAACCCATTGATCAAAAGAATCATCATGGCGAATCCGAGGACAATAACCACCACTATAAATCCGGCTGCCTGTCTGCGCCTCTTGACTTGCATTTCGGTCAGACTGATTTTTTCAATCACAAAGGCATGGTTTTTTCTCAGAAACATCATAACCGCAGTAACAATAGCCAGATTGAACAGAATCAGCACATAGCCAAGTACTCTGCTGACGCGGTTCACGCTTTCCCCGGGAACCACAGGCTTCATCATGAGGATATGTCCCGCCTCAAGGGGAAGGGTATACGCTTCGTAAACCTTGTCCAGCACCATTTCAAATTTTTGATCCGGATGATCAACTATTTTCTGAAATATGCTGATGCCGCTTCTGGCATCCGTCTGTGACATTGTGGTGCCAATCAGCGCAGGATCATAGGCATTAATTATTTTGCCGCTGTTACTCAGGAGGATGCTTTCGTAACCACGGGTCTCGTATAAGTTTTTGAGATAATCCTCCAAAGGACTTGAGCTGAGATGTGTCTCATCAGCGCTGCCCGAAATGCGTCCTCCCGTAAATAACATCCCGCCAGTCTTTTCGCTCCTGTAAAAATACACCGCATACCTCTCATCCTTATTCATGATGGGATCCGGATCTGCGACTTCCATTCTTTCAATTTTCTTGAGCTGCCAGCTGCCTTCATGGAGGCTGAAGGCACTAGAAATTACAGATTCAGGAAGAGTTCCACTGTAAACAATTGTGCCATCTTCACTTATGCGCCCAAACATGCCGTCAGAAAATTCAGCAATGAGCGTTTCATCCGTCTGAACATTGGTTGGCGCATTTGAAATCAGTGATATGAGCAGTTGAAACTGCTGCTCAATATAGCGGTCCCTTGCTGACTGAATTTCGGCGTCAAAGACTGAGGCGCTGCTCTGAAACTCTCCCGCCACCCAAGCGACCATGGAGGCCTGAAGGCGCATCAAATCTTCTCCAAGGCGGTCAATTTGGTCTTCTATCAGCTGATCCGTGTATATAAAAATCGCTGCCATAAAAATAAAAATGCAGATCAGAAACAACACCACACGGCTGCGGCTGAAGAGCATGGCTCCACCTCCCGACGACTGACTTTTTTTCATTTTAACATATCAAACGGACTCTGCCTATTTACATTAGTAAAGCCGCTTCAGGAAACTTTGCCTGAAGCGGCTTTGCACGATTTTCTATTTATCTGTCTGATCCGGCTGCTGGCGCTCGAAACGAACTTCGAAACCTTTCTGCTCCAGCAATGCATTGATAAAGTCCCAGAGGTCATATTTGCCTTTTCGTGAGTCTGCCGAGGTCACGATCACAACGTCATCCTCACTCATGCCCAGTTTATCTCTGAGCGCTTTTTTCCGGACTTGCAGCTGACTGTTTTTAATTTTATCCGCTTTCGTTGCTATGACAACGCCCTTGTAGCCAAAAGTTCGAATCCACTCGTACATCAAGCGGTCGTCTTCAGAGGGATCGTGGCGTAAATCCACCAGCAGGAACACTTCCATCAGATTTGGCCGGTTGACCAGGTAAGATTCAATAATTTTGCCCCAGCCGCTTTTTTTATCCTTGGAAACTCTGGCATAACCATAACCAGGCAAGTCGACCAGCCTCATCTTGCCATCCAGATCATAAAAATTGATGGTCTGGGTTTTCCCCGGTGTAGAAGAGGTCTTTGCCAGTCCTTTACGGTTTATCATCATATTGATGAGAGAGGATTTGCCCACGTTGGATCTTCCCGCCATTGCAATTTCAGGAAGTTCATCCTCAGGATACTGATCCCGCTTAACGGCGCTTATGATGAAACGAGAATTCTGGATTTTCACTTTGCAGCCTCCTTTACGAGTGCATGCTCAAGAACTTCATCCATGGATTCAACAGGGATAAATTTCATTTTACTGCGTACCGTTGACGGAATCTCTTCAAGGTCCTTAACGTTCTCTTTCGGGAACAGGACCGTTTTTACCCCGGCACGGCTTGCCGCAAGAGATTTTTCCTTAAGGCCGCCAATAGGCAGCACGCGTCCGCGCAGTGTAATTTCGCCGGTCATGGCGAGATCATGGCGCACAGGGATGCCTGTTATGGCTGACAGCACTGCGGTGGCCATTGTAATGCCTGCAGACGGACCGTCTTTTGGGATTGCGCCTTCAGGAATATGAATATGAATGTCCATTTTTTCATGGAAGTCATCTGCAATTTCGTATTTCTCAGAAATCGACCTGAGATAGCTAAGACCTGCTCTTGCGGATTCCTTCATGACATCACCCATTTGTCCGGTGAGGACGAGGTTGCCCTTGCCTTTCATGATTGAAACCTCAATGGAGAGCGTGTCCCCTCCCACAGGTGTCCAGGCGAGACCTGTGGCAATTCCTACCTGATTCTCATTTTGAATCTCATCATAGTGGTATTTCTTGACCCCAAGGGACTTGTCCAGATTGCTGCGATTCACTTTGACCACCGTGACCTTGTCTTCGACAATTCTCGTCGCGACTTTGCGGCAGACAGTCGCGATCTGACGCTCGAGTTCACGCACGCCGGATTCACGGGTGTAATAACTGATGATCGCACTCAGTGTATCATCACTCAAAGTGAGGTTGTCCTCTGTCAGCCCATGGGCTTTAAGCTGTTTTGGCACCAAATATTTTTTTGCGATATTCAACTTTTCGAATTCGGTATATCCGGATACCTCGATAATTTCCATCCTGTCCAGAAGCGGTCTTGGTATAGTCCCAAGCGAGTTCGCTGTAGTTATAAACATGACGCTGGATAAATCAAAAGGCACTTCGAGATAGTGATCCGTAAAGTCTTTGTTTTGCTCCGGATCCAGCACTTCAAGCAATGCAGATGCCGGATCACCTCTGAAGTCCGAGGTCAATTTGTCAATCTCGTCGAAGAGGAAAACCGGATTTTTTGTGCCCGCTTCTTTAATGCCATTGATAATTCGACCTGGAATTGCGCCAATATAGGTCCTTCTGTGTCCCCTGATCTCAGCTTCGTCCCGAACACCGCCAAGCGACATCCTAACAAACTTTCTGTTCAGGGATCTCGCTATGGATTTGGCAATAGAGGTTTTGCCGACGCCCGGAGGTCCAACAAGACAAATAATTGGTCCCTTAAGACTCTTGGTGAGTTCGCGGATGGCCAAATATTCGAGCACACGTTCTTTGACACTCTTAAGGCCATAATGGTCTTCATCCAATATGGTACGCGCTTTGGAAATATCAAGAGTATCTTTGGTCTTTTTATTCCAAGGCAAGTCCAGAATCCAATTCACATAACTGCGGACTACCGTGCTTTCTGCTGAAGCGGGAGACATTCTTGAAAGCCGCTCAATTTCTTTGGACACTTTGTCCGCAATTTTCTTATCCAGTTTAAGTTTATCTAATTTCTTGTAAAGCTCTTCAATTTCATCATCCGGATCAAAATCCTCACCGAGCTCTTCGCGAATGGCTTTCATCTGCTCCCGGAGATAGTATTCCTTTTGCATTTTATTGATTTGCTTTCTGACTTTCTCATTGATCTGCTTTTCAACTTCCATAATTTCAATTTCGCTTAGAAGAATGGAATAAATCGCAGTCAATCTTTTCTTGGGCTCTACAGCTTCCAGAATTTCCTGCTTTTGTTCTGTCTTAAGGACCATATTGGACGCTAAAACGTCAGCAAATCGACCCGGCTCTTCTATCGTAGTCATGGACAGCATCACTTCAGGCGAAACGCGGTTGCTGACAGCAATGTATTTTTCAAATGCAGTCAAGCAGGAGCGCATTAAGGCCTCTGTTTCTCTGTCGCGGCTGATATCCTCTTCTATCTTAAGAATCCGTGCTTTGAAGTAAGGCTCCTCAAAAATAATGGCTTCAACCTTACCCCTGCTGACGCCTTCAACCAGAACGCGAATAGCGTCTCCGGGGAGTTTCAGCATTTGTTTGATTTTGCATATGGTGCCAATCTCATAGAAATCTTCCGTTGAAGGCAGATCAACATCAATATCTCGCTGCGTTGTCAGGAAAATCTTCTGATCATAAATCATGGCCTCTTCAAGTGCCTTGATTGACTTCTCTCGACCAACATCGAAATGAAGCACCATATAAGGAAATACCGATAATCCGCGAAGAGGAATCAACGGCATTGACATAATCTTGTCGTTCGTTTCCATGGTGTTCTCTCCTTTCCACCCATTTTAAGGGTTATTCAAATTATACCAAAGGAATTATCACTCATCAAGCAAGAGTGCTAACAAATCGAAAAAAGTTTTTACTGTTCTCGAAACGCTGTGCTGAACTTTCGGAAAAATAAAAGCGAGCCAATAGGTTCCTCTGACTCGCTTAAATGTATTCATTTAATCAGGAGACGCTTTGTCTGTCTTGGGAGGGTTTCTTTTCAGAAGTTCCGTCCTTCAGCAGCATCACCGGCATCTTCTTATCGACAATAGATTCACGCGTGATCCTTACTGAGACGATATCATCTCTGCTCGGAATTTCATACATGATATCCAGCATGGCGTTTTCCAGAATACTTCTAAGCCCGCGGGCGCCGGTTTTTCTTTCAATAGCCATGTGTGCCACAGCCTTCAGCGCTTCTTCATCAAAGCTGATATCGACGTTGTCGAGTTCAAACAGCTTTTGGTATTGCTTGATCAAAGCGTTTTTTGGCTCTTTCAAAATCCTGAGCAGGGTTGCCTCATCCAGTTCGTGCAGAGAGACTACTACCGGAACACGTCCGATAAATTCGGGAATCAGGCCGAATTTAAGCAAGTCCTCTGTTTCGAGCTTTTCGAGAAGCGCGCCAATTTCCTTGTCTTCTTTGCTGATGATCTGAGCTCCAAAGCCCAGCGTCTTTGTGCCGGTTCGGCGTTCGATGATCTTTTCGAGGCCGTCAAAAGCACCGCCGCATATAAAGAGGATATTGGTCGTGTCGATCTGAATGAATTCCTGGTGCGGATGCTTGCGCCCTCCTTGCGGAGGCACATTGGCAACCGTTCCTTCAATGATCTTCAGAAGCGCCTGCTGGACACCTTCACCCGAGACATCCCTTGTGATGGACGGATTGTCCGATCGCCTCGAGATTTTGTCGATCTCATCAATGTAGATAATGCCCTTTTGAGCGCGTTCAATGTCAAAGTCCGCTGCCTGAATCAGCTTCAACAGGATATTTTCCACGTCTTCGCCAACATATCCGGCTTCTGTCAGCGCAGTTGCATCTGCCATAGCAAAAGGTACATTGATGATCTTTGCCAAGGTCTGCGCCAACAGCGTCTTTCCTGACCCGGTCGGTCCCAGCATCAGAATATTGCTCTTCTGAAGCTCTACATCCGCCTTGCCGGTCACCCCGCGTCTGACACGCTTATAATGGTTGTACACAGCGACAGACAACACACGTTTAGCGCGTTCCTGGCCAATAACGTACTCATTCAGCGTCTTCGCAATGGCATCCGGTTTTGGTAGATCCTCGAGTTCAAGATCCTCGACGTCATCCATTTCATCCGAAATGATTTCATTGCAGAGTGTAATGCATTCGTCACAAATATAGACATTTGGTCCCGCGATCAGTCTTTTGACCTGGTCCTGCGTCTTACCGCAAAACGAACACTGCAGCTGAGTTTTATTTTCATATTTCGTCATGTCAAACCTCTTTCTTTACACCCTGGAAACCAGAATGCGATCAATCAGGCCATAATTCACAGCTTCTTCCGAAGACATGAAATTATCCCTGTCCGTGTCGCGTTCAATAACCTCCAAAGGCTGCCCCGTCCTCTCGGACAAGATCTTGTTGATCTGCTCCCTGATTTTCAGTATGCGTTCAGCGTGGATCTTAATGTCCGAAGCTTGACCGCGAAAGCCGCCGAGCGGCTGGTGGATCATAATTTCTGCGTTCGGCAGAGCAAAACGCTTGTTCTTGGCGCCGGATGCCAGCAAAAATGCGCCCATGCTGGCAGCCATACCAATACAGATCGTTGACACATCCGGCTTGATGTAGTTCATGGTGTCGAAAATGGCCATGCCGGCCGTAATGCTGCCACCAGGACTGTTGATGTACAAATGGATGTCCTTGTCGGGGTCATCCGCTTCCAAAAACAGCAGCTGAGCCACGACAAGGTTGGCCGTCAGATCCGTAATCTCCTCGCTGATGAAGACGATGCGATCTTTTAATAGTCTCGAATAAATGTCATAGGACCGTTCACCGCGATTGGTTTGTTCGACGACGATAGGCACCAAGCTCATAAGCGCACCTCCGTTATTCTGCAAAGTTGGCTTGTTCGACGAGGAAATCCACCGTTTTCTTAGTCACGAGATTGTTCTTCAGATACTCGTAATTATCAGAAGCAAATACTTTCTTAACGTTTTCAACATCTGTACCCTGACGCTCAGCTATGCGGACAAATTCATTCTCAAGATCTTCGTCCGTCACTGCGATAGCTTCTTTCTTGGAAATTTCTTCAATAGCAAGGGTCGTTCTGACTCTTGCCAGCGCATCTGTACGCATCTGCTCTTTGAGATCTTCGAGCTTGCTGCCTGTAAACTTCATGTATCCGTCGAGATCCAGTCCTTGATAACGCAGCTGGCTGTCAAAATCGCGGATCATATAATCGATTTCATTTTCGACCATGGCGTCCGGAATATCCGCTTCAAGTTTTGCAACGACAGCGTCGATAACGCTGTCACGAAGCGCCATTTCGTTTTGCTTTACAGCCGTCTCGGTGAGTTTGGCTTTCAGGTCTGCCCTTAATTCTTCAAGAGTATCAAATTCTGAGGCGTCTTTCGCGAGCTCGTCATCCACCGCAGGAAGTTCCTTCACGCGAATGCCATGAACATCCACTGCAAAGACTGCTTCTTTTCCTGCAAGGTCTTCCGCATGGTAAGTTTCAGGGAAGTTGACTTTGACTTCCACATGGTCGCCAAGGTTGACGCCAATGAGCTGCTCCTCAAAACCCGGAATAAATTGTCCGGATCCGATTACAAGCTGCTGGCCCTGGGCTGTGCCGCCTTCGAAGGCAATACCGTCAATGGTGCCGGCATAGTCAAGCGTCAAAGTATCGCCATCCTGAACCGGGCGATCTTCGATAGAAACAAGACGTGCATTCATCTCTCTGATCTTTTCAATCTCCTGGTCAACATCTTCTTCTGAAACTAATGTCTCGATCTTTTTAACGTCGACACCTTTGTAATTTTCAATTGTGACTTCAGGTTTCACAACGACGACAGCCTCAATGACCAAGCCGGTTTCTTTGCTTATTTCTTTGACATCAATGTCAGGCTGTGCAACCGGATCCAGCGCCAAACCCTCAACTGCTTCACTGTATGCGCCTGGAAGCAGGTCATTAATTGCGTCTTCAAAGAAAACGCCTTCGCCAAACTGCTTTTCAATGATGCTTCTCGGCACTTTGCCTTTTCTGAAACCTGGAATTGCATAACGACCTTTAGTGCTGCTGTAAACGTTTTGAATTGCTTTTTCGAATGCTTCCGCGGAAACCGTCATTTGTACCGTGACGTTATTTCCCTCTTTTTTGATCATTTCAAATGCCATTTGAATCCTCCTAAAAATGTGATGATTTGGCTTGTTCTACGAGCCATGATTGAAAAGCCAATGGACTTCTCCATTGGCGGGATCGTACGTCATCTTTAGCGTGTCATGTCTTGATTATCCTGCATCACGACGTCATAGTCACAGAATATCTTACCTCATTCCCTACTATAAGTAAACCATTTTTTACCCACATGCCGCAACCGCTTTTAAAGGTTTTTATTGGAGTCTTTTTTCAATGGACATTTATATATTTACCCTCTCACCATAAACTTTCTCAAATTTATTTTTTCTATACAAATATGATACAATTATAAGATCTTACCGGAGGTGAAGCATGTCATTTTTTAAAGTACTTGAACAAGAACTTAATCTATTCTTTGGTAAAGATCAGCAGGATGCCATTTGCCACTTCGAAGGCCCTGCTTTAACACTTGCAATACCCGGGAGCGGCAAAACAACACTGATGCTCGCGCGGGCTGTCTATTTGGCTGAGCATCACGGACTCGATCCCAGAAACCTTCTCAACCTGACTTTCAGTAAAGCCGCCGCCTCAGATATGGCCGAACGCTATGCGGTCCGTTTCCGCCCACACTTCAGGCATCAATTTGAATTTTCGACCATTCACAGCTTTGCCTTCAAAGTGCTCGGACAGGTATGGAGAGAACGCGGGATCCGCCCTAAAACCCTTTTGTCGCATCAAAGAGAGCTCTTGTCTGCTGCTGCCTTTCAAGTTATGGGCACGCGTCTGAATGACGACCAATATGAGACTCTGTCGAATCAGATCGGCTATTCGAGGAATATGATGTTTGCCAGCGGCAAACTGGCTTCAAGCGGCTTGGATTTTCCGGAGATCGACAGGATTTCGGATGCCTACGAAGCATTAAAAGCCAAGCAACACGTCATGGACTTCGACGATCTTCTGCTGGCCACCCTGAAACTGCTGCAGGAAGACAGTGCTATTCTGAACCGCCTCAAGAGGCGCTATCCCTTTGTCCAGATTGACGAAGCTCAGGATACTTCCAAGGTTCAGCATGAGATCTTAAAAAGGTTGGTCTATCCTTCCAACAACCTCTTCATTGTCGCAGATGATGACCAGGCAATTTACGGTTTCAGAGGCGCCAGCCCCGAGCTGCTCATGAGTTTTGAATCGCAATTCCCGGGCGGCAAGCTGTATCATCTTAGCAAAAACTACAGATCAAGACAGGAAATTATTGATGTGTGCTCCGGAATAATCTGCCATAATCAGACGCGGTATGACAAAACGCTGACCACGGACAGAGGCAAAGGCGGCAAAGTCACCCTGATGGAGTTTGAAACTTACAGCGATCGAAACAAGACAATACTTGATCAGCTGAAAGATCACGCCGCCTCGGGCCAAACTACCGGAATTTTGTATAGGAACCACCTTTCAGGTCTCTCTCTAATGGATGCGTTGCTCGAGGCCGGCATCCCCTTCAAAATTGAGGCTGGAAGACGTACTTTATCAGACCATTGGCTGGTTCGGGACATGGAGGCATTTCTCAAACTGTCATCGGACCCCACGGATCTGGACGCCTATTTGCGCATTGTGTATAAGACTGAGCTGCGGATCAACAAGGAAGCTGTCGAGACCATCCGCCTCAATCATCGGGGCCGGGATGTGTTTGAGGTCAGTCTTGAGACCATCGGCAGAAAAGGGCACTCCAGCGATCGAATACGGCGGGTGCAGCAAACGGTCCGCGGTTTAAAGCGCATGAGAGCTGCCGACTTTCTTGAAACCATTGATGGTGAGCTGGGCTATTCAGGCTATCTGGAATTCGCTCAGAATTCACTCGGGCAATCTGCGGACCGCATTCGCTCCATGTGGTTTTCACTGATTGCTGTCGCCAGTCGGTTTGCACGACCAGAGTCATTCTTTGAACGTCTGGCTGCACTGGATCAGTATCGTCCAAGCGGCGACGACGCTTTGGCATCACTGTCCACCCTCCATGCCTCCAAAGGGCGTGAGTTCGACCACGTCGTCCTGGTAGATATTTTAAAAGGCATCTTTCCGGCTAAAGAGGAGTTTCGAAGTGATGCTGATCGTTTGCTTCTCGAGGAGGAGCGGCGGCTGTTCTATGTTGGCGTCAGCCGCGCACGTGAGAGTGTGCGGATCATGCATTCCAGATTTGGAGGCGGCCGGCATCTTCGCTTGTCTCTATTCGTCACTGAAATCATAGACCGCCTTGAACGCCTGCGACCAAGCGCGGCTTCATCTGCCGCCGGCGTCGAATCACCGCCGCCTGAGATTCGCGGCGGTGCCGCCCATCATCTCAGATTCGGCCCGGGAGAGGTCCTCTCTCAAAATGGTGATGCAATAGACATTCAGTTTAAGGATAAGGTCAGAACCCTGTCACTCAAGCTGTGTTTAGAAAAAGGATTTTTGACTTTCCAGGACACTGGGTCACAATAAAAAACAAGCAGATCTGCGGTTTTCGCGGCTCTGCTTGTGATAATTAATTTAATACAGTCTGAGTTCAAGGGTGTCTGCGACTTTTCGGATCAGCCCCTGGCTGTAGCCTTTTCTCTGAAGCAGCCCAATGACGCGCATGGCAACTTTTCTGGGATCCTCACCTACGTTACTGGCAATTTTTTTTCGAGCCAGCGCCAGAGCGGCGTCCAGCTCCTCTGCCTCACGATCCTCATCGTTATTGCCGCCCAATGCAGCATCGATCACAGCACCCGAAACGCCCCGACGCTGCAGATCACTCCGAATTCGCCTGCTTCCCATACGTCCGCGGTTTTGTTCGTCATATTCTTTGACCGCCTTCAAATCGTTCAGATCGTAATCGCGCTCCAGCCGCGCCAGAATGCTGTTCACCAGGTGGCTGTCCACCTCTTTGGAGTTCAGATAGCGCTTTACCTCTGCTGCAGTCCTCGTCCTGGACAGGCAGTAACGCAGCGCCTTCTGCCAAGCTTCCAGGGATAACTGATCCTGTCTGAGTGTTTCAAGGTCGTCCTCGGAGAGTGACATGCCGGTCTCCAGTTGATATTTCAGGATCAAATCCAGATGACAAGTGAGACCTAAGCTGCCATCCAGCCAAACCTCGACCATAGGCGTCATTTTTTTGAACGTGAGCTTTGTGATCTCCATAAATAACCTCATTTCGAAATAAATCATTGCTGCCTGTTTGTCCAAGTCAAATGAAGAGGTGCTCAAATTGGAAGATGCCATTAAAAAACCGGTTTATGACGATACCCTTAAACTGGTCGCCATTCTTACTATGCTCATTGATCACATTGGCTATCTATTATTTCCGGATCAAATTGTTTGGCGCATGATCGGACGTTTGTCCTTCCCAATCTTCGCCTTTTTGGTTGCGCGAGGCGCACGTCTGACCCGAAGTCAGCCTCGTTATCTGCTGAGAATGCTTCTCTACGGTCTGATCTCCCAAGTCCCCTACAGCTACTTTGTCCCAAACGGGTTGAATATTTTCTTCACCCTCGCCGCCGGCCTTGGCATCATTCTATGCCTGTCTCACCGTCAACTGTGGATCAAATTTTTGGCAATTCCGATTCTCGCGAGCGCCTGGACTATTGATTATTCCTACGGACTCTACGGTCTCATGTTGATCCTTGCCTTCCACCTATTTTACCAAAAACCAGTCCTCATGACCCTCGCACTGACAGCGCTTTCCTGGTATTACTGGGAAACGACTCGGGTCTCCATTCAAGTTCTTGCACTGGGAGCGCTGCCGCTCATTTATGGATTGCCTTACACCGGACTGCGTCTGCCAAAGCATGTCGGCTATTTGTTCTACCCTGTCCATATCACCCTATTGCTTTTAATTCGTCATTTTCTATGGACGGTATGAATTCACTCAGTGCTTTTACGCCCTTGTCCTTCGAGCCAGGTGCCAAGATGTTCACTGTAGGAGCGGCTTATAAACTGCGCCACTTCTTCGCAGAACACCTCGTAGCGTTCAATGAGCTCAATGGCTTCTGCTGTCAAGGTTGCGCCACCACCTCTCGATCCTCCTACGCGTCTGACGACCAGCTCGAGACCGAGGTGCTGTTCCAGACGGCGAATAACATGCCATGCCTTTGAGTAAGACATGCCCATTTGCCTGCTGGAAGCACTGAGTGAGCCTGTGGACGCAATGCCCTTCAGCAGCGCAACCGGTCCGCTTCCCAGTACTTTTTCGCCCTCGTCACCCAACCATAGTCTATATTGGATCTTCATAGCCCTCCACCCTTCAATCCTGTTCCTGTGTGAATAAACAGGACTGGCCAACTATTGCCCGCAGTCAGGATTTCATTCGCATCCTGACTGTGGACTGGTTTGCCAGTCCTTTTTTATTGCAAGCCACTATCTCAAAGTCTTTCTAAAGTTCTATCTGCATTTCTGCCCAATCCTCAGTGGTTTCAGTCAATTGAAACCCAACGCGTTCCAGAACTTTCTGCGCGTGTCGATCCCCCGGCTGAATCAGAGTTCGGATTGCACCGCCTGCATAATCATAATGCTCCACGAGAAAATTGACACATTCAGTGATAAAGTTGCACCCCAGACCCATCCCTGTAAATTCCGGCAAGAGCGCGCCGCTCATTTCAAGGATGTCGTCCTCGTCAAAGGCGACCTCTGCAAATCCGAGGATCTCATCTTCCTCGCTGATGGCGACAAAAATGTCCACATTGGGATCGCTGAGGAGCGAATCAATGTCCGTCTGGTTTTTCTCAGAATCGAAGCACGCATAATCATTGCCATGTTTGTAACTGATGATGACCTCCGCATCTTGTTCACGCATAGGTCTGAAAGTAATCTCCATTCGAACACGCTCCTTTCTTGTGAGATATATACCCCAAGTATACCATCTAATCCATCCGTATTGGATGAAGTGCGCCACATTTTGGACAATGCTGATCTGTTATTCTGACACGAATCTCATAACCAAAGCGCTGAACAAGGATTTCACCACAGTTGGCGCAATGGGTCGCATGATCTCCCTCGCTCAGATTACCTATGTACACATAGTTTAAATATTGGCTTGCAGTATCTCGCGCCGAAAACAACGCTTCTTTTCTCGTCTCAGGATGGTTCATCAAGTAATTGGGATAATACCTGCTGATGTGCAGCGGCGTCTCCGGTCTTACGGCAGCCACGCGCTTTGCGAAGTCTGACAGTTTCACGGGATCATCATTCTGACCTTCAATCAACAGCCAGGTCAGCTCAGTATGAACCTCCTGCCTTTCAAGCAGAGCGTCGAGACTGCGGAGTACCGGTTTTAATGTCGCCTTGCAGACGATCTCATAAAAGCTCGGATCATTAGCCTTGACATCAAGGTTGACTGCGTCTGTGAAGTCCAGCAGAGCTTCCCAGGGTTTAGGATTCAAATATCCATTGGTCACCAAAACATTTTTGAATCCTGCTGCCCGATTGAGTTTGAAGACTTCCAGAACATACTCAAGGTTGACAGTGGGCTCATTGTACGTCGCCGCAATGCCAATGCTGCGAGGCTCTTCAAGTGCTCGTGCCAACAGCTGTTCAGGCGATAAGGAGACAGATGGCGCAACCAATTGAGATATTCTATAATTTTGGCAGTTGAGGCAATGCAGATTGCATCCAAAGGACCCAAAGCTGACAATGTCACGACCGGGATGGAAATGGTAAAGCGGCTTCTTCTCAATGGGGTCCACGCCAAAGGAGGTAATCTGTCCATAGGACGCGCTGAAGAGTGTCCCGCCTTCATTTTTCCTGGCCAGGCAGTCCCCGCTGCAGCCAGGCTCAATCACACAGACTCTCGGACACAATTGACACTGTACGCCGGATGACTCACGCTTGACATAGAACAAAGCTTCCTTCATTCTCCCACCACCTTATGATCTCTACTTCTGCTTATCAGCTCATCTGTCTGGACAGGCCTATTTCTTCCAGAAGACGCGGTATGACCTGTTTTTTTCTGGAAAGCAGTCCCGGAACAAACACGCCTTGAACTTCATTTACCTCAAAACTTTTGGTGATCAGCCCTGTAATATTGGATTTATAATACAAACACGACCCCTGGCTAAGGAGATCTGTCGCCATAAAGACAGTCGCATCAAAGCCCTGCTCTTTATGAGTTTTCTGAACCATTTCAAGGATAGCCTCTCTGCGGACTTCCACTTCTTCCAGACCATAGGTGAAAATCTGAGAAACCCCTACCGAGGTATCAGCATCTCTGAAAATTTTGAAATCCTTAAAGAAAACAGCTTCTGCTGTTTGTCCTTCAAGAGAGGTCCCTGACTTCAACAGGGCTTTTGCATAATTTTCCATATCGAAATCGTTGCCTATCAACGAGGTCAGCCATTCCGCCATAAGGCGGTCATCCTCAGTAGTTGTAGGCGACTGAAAGTTCAATGTATCTGAAATGATGCCCGACAGAAGTATGCCGGCTATATTTGAGGGTGGTACGACCCCCTCTTCACGAATCAGGTCCCCCACGAGAGTGCAGGTGCTTCCAACAGGTCTGCAGACGAACGTCAGCGGGCGGTTGGTGACGACATCCCCTAGCTTGTGGTGGTCGACAATGGCGAGAATTTCTGCTTCCTTCAAGCCGTCTACACTTTGAGCGTATTCGTTGTGATCCACCAGGATGACGAGATGTTTATTCGGCCTCAGCAAATGTCTGCGGGAAAGAAACCCCACATAGCGGCCGGAGGCGTCCGTCACCGGAAAGGTTGTGTGGCGGCTGCCCGCCATGACTTCACGCGCTTCCGAAACATCATCATGCTCATAAAAACTCGTCAGATTTTCGCTGATCATGATCTCTGATACCGGCGCACATGAGGCAATGAGCCGCGCTGTCTTTAAGGTGTCGTAAGGTGTTCTGATCATGCAGACATCCGACTCTCTGGCATGCCTGAGAATCTTCCCGGGGATGGTGAGTCCGCCGGTGACAATTATAAGTGCCGCCTTTTGTCTGACTGCATGTTCCAGCACATCATACCTGTCTCCGACGATTACTATGGTCGATTCGTCAATGCTTGAACGATCAATCAGAGTATCCTTATAAAATGCAGCGACCAGCACTTTGCCTTCAATAATTGAGGAAGAAGCGTGGAGAATCTGAGCCTCGAGGCCATCTACCATATTGACAAGTGTGGTTTTCAGCAGATCACCCTTCCAATTGAAAAAGCCCATGGCAATGTCTTTCATGGTGACAATCCCCACTAGTTTTCCATCCGGCTCAGTGACCGCCAACGCTTTGGCTGACGCATCACCCAAGTTTCTGTAAGCCGTCAGAATGGAATCCTGAGGCGATAATGACGCATGCCTGTCAAACTCCAGATGCCTCACATCCGGACGCACTTCTCTCAAAAGCGGCGGGAGCTCAATGCCAAAATGATTCAGCGCAAAGCGCGACTCAGACGCTGCCTCCCCCAGCCTGTAAGCGATGGCTTCATGCCCCTGGGCGCGTTTGAACCAGGCCATGGCAATGGCAGAGGCTATAGAATCCGTATCCGGATTTTTATGTCCAAAAACATGAATCAAAATGACACCTCTTTCTGTTTTATCTCAGTGTGTATTCAAGACGGATCTTGTCGATCATGCCGGCGCGCACTTCGAAATACAGCGCGTACTCCCCCTGGGTTCCATGATCATAAATGTAATCCATATTTCCCGGATCTGTTTTTTCATTTGGAACCGGCTCTGCTTCAGGATATTTCAACTTGAGCAGCGTAAGTGACTCACCTACATTTATGCCCCTTGAAGTACCGAAGCGCGGGTCTCTCGAGATCACTGAAGAAAGCCAGAACTTCTCACCATTAGGCGGCGCGAACAAACTGACCTGGGATTTGCTGAAAGTAAAGGTTCGAATGGTCGAACCGGTAAAAGTGTCAGCGCCAATGCCCAAAATGGTCTCTTCAATTTTTTCCGGTTTTCCAAAGATTTCAATGAGTTCTGCATCATCGAAAGTTGTTCTCAGCGGCAGCTTGACCGTACCATAAATCAACGTGAATTCCCTTTCGAGTATAAGGGATTTTGTGTGATCATAGAGTTCGAAGCCGCCTGAAGCGCCTGTATTGGTCACTACTATTGCCGGTGCCGGAACAGCATTGGCAAGACCGTTGACTATCGTTTCCCAGACCTTCGACTCATAGACAGGCGTCATAATCATTTTGACATCCGAACTGATCAGGTTTGGACCGGCATATAGCAGCTCTGATTCTTCCAGCCAAAGTGACACATGCAGTTCTTCCAGAGAACCGTCTTGTCTGAAGCAAAGCGGCTGCAGTGTCTCGTCAGCGAAACTCAGGCCTTCTGTGTTGGGTTTGAACACACTAGCGCCCTCTAGCTCTTCATCCTCTTTGACCGCTTCAGGCACAAACAATTCTGCGCCTTCCTCCTGAAAAAACTGATAAACAGGCAGTCTCGACAAGATCCTTCCCGTCCAGAGCACCTGGTTCACGTCAGCTTTAAAATACTCCTCAATCAGTGCATTCAAGCGCTCCGCCTGATCCAAATTGTCAGGTGGATCAATGACGCCAATACCGGCTTGTCTTTCCAGCAGAAGGCCATTTTTAGAGGATTCATCCTTATAGGCGGTGTAGACCCAAATATTGTCCGTTTGTCTTCGTATGATCAGGTCACCCTCAACGTTATTTATGACATCCAGCGAAGTCAGGTCAGGCTGTTGGGGCTCAGCAGGCATACACGCGCTCAGCAATAAAGTCAGGATCAGAACTGTGATTAATCTGGAAAAACGCAACATTTGTCCACCTCGCTTCTTGGGGTTAAACACGATAATTTATTATACCATTTGAATGGGCGTTCAACGATGCCATTTTCATATGTATTTGGTTTTTAGAGAAAAATTTAACAAAAGGGAAGTGACGCTGATGCGGCGAAGGTCTGAACCCGAATCATACCGCACCAATCTCACTTCCCTTATACAATAATACTATCGCTCTCTTCTCGTCAATTCCCGAAGCACTTCTTCAACAGCAATACCTTTTTCCCGCATCAACACTAGGCTGTGGAAGAGCAGATCTGTCAATTCGCCTACTAGCTCAGGCCTATTCTCGTTTTTTGAGGCAATGATGACCTCGGCTGCCTCTTCACCTACTTTTTTGAGGATTTTGTCGAGGCCTTTATCAAAGAGATAAGTCGTATATGAGCCTTCAGGCCGCTCTTTGTAGCGCCCGTCAATAACATTCACGAGCTTCGCTACACCTGTGCCAATCCTGCTGGGTTCCCCAAGGCTCTCAAAACAGCTCTCCGCACCGGTATGGCACGTCGGCCCCGCCGGATTCGCCAGGACCAGCAGCGCGTCTGCATCACAGTCTTCAGACAAAGCAACCACCTCAAGGACATTGCCGCTGCTTTCACCCTTTTTCCAGAGCCGCGATCGACTTCTGGAATAGAACCACACGACACCTTCTTCCCGGGTTTTACTAAAAGCTTCCTCATTCATATATCCGAGCATCAGCACCTTTCCGGTGGCTGCATTCTGAATAATCGCAGGGATCAAACCCTGATCGTCAAATTTTAATGGCTTCATGGTCTAATTGCCTCCCTTCTCCGCTGCTAATCTGTCAAACCTATGATCCAGCGGCCTGACCGCGACACCGCGACTCAGCAGATAACTTTTAAGATCCCCTATGGAAATGTCCCCATAGTGGAAAACCGAGGCAGCAAGGATGCCATCAACATCCGCGACACGGGCAGCTTCCTCAAAATGCTCCAGGGCACCTGCACCGCCGGAGGCAATGACAGGAACGTTGACCGCCGCAGTGACTTGCTTCAGGAACTCGACATCATAGCCTTTTCTGACGCCGTCCTGGTCAATGGAGTTGACCACAACTTCACCTGCACCAAGGGCCACCCCCTGCTTGATCCACTCCAGCGCAGACATGCCTGTGGATTCCCGGCCGCCTTTGACGACGACTTCCCATCGATCAAGCCCCACTTTGCTGACATCCACTGAAAGCACCACACACTGGGCGCCAAATTTCAAAGCCGCTTCACGGATCAGCTCCGGCCGGCGAACAGCCGCGGTGTTGACCGACACTTTGTCCGCGCCTGCCATCAATACACGTGTGAAATCCTCAACCGTCGCAATGCCGCCACCAACTGTCAAAGGGATATTGACCACTTTTGAAACTCTTCGAACCACGTCATCAAAGATCCCGCGGTCTTCAGCACTGGCAGTAATATCATAAAAAACCAACTCATCCGCGCCTTCCTTACAATAGCGGTCCGCGAGCACCACCGGATCCTCTACGTCTTCTATAGCTTGAAACCGCTTGCCTTTGACGACGCGGCCCTGACGGACATCGAGGCAGGGAATGATTCTCTTTGCCAGCATGCTTACACCTCCTCGCAGCGCCGGATCTCCAGCGCGCCTTCGTAAATGGCTTTTCCGACTATGGCATCTTCCACGCCGACAGCTTTTAGGGCTTCGAGATCTTCCAGCTTGGAAATGCCGCCGGAGCCAATCAAAATGCCAAAGTATACCTCACGCATTTTACGGTAAGCTTCAACATTAGGTCCCTGCATGGCACCGTCCCGGGCAATATCCGTGTGAACGACCGCTGCGACGCCAAGCCGCTGCGCCTTCTCCGCCAGCTCAACCGCTGTAATTTTTTCGGTGTCCAGCCAGCCGCGTGTCGCTACGTAACCGTCTCGTGCATCTATTGACAATACAATCTTATCACCAAACCGCGCCAGTACCGCTTCGAGAAATGGGGTATCAAGAGCCCCAGACGTCCCTAAAATGGCCTTATCCGCTCCCGCCTCAAACACCGCCTCCAGGTCTTCCATGGTTCGAATGCCGCCGCCAAATTGAAGCGGCACGCCTGACGCCGCTTTAATGCCGCGAATCAGTGCCCTCATGTCCTCTGTAATACAGCCCTCGACACTGCCGTCGAGGTTGACGACATGGAGCCTCTGAGCGCCTTTCTCCTTTAAATCTTTTGCGACGGCCACAGGATCCGAGTTATAGACTGTCTTTTGGCCAAAATCTCCTTGAAACAGCCGGACACAGGCACCGCCGCTGATATCAATTGCCGGATATATTCTCATTGTTTGCCTCCCATCAAGACCGCCAGGACCTGACGGATTAAAAATTCACCTACAGCACCACTCTTTTCCGGATGGAACTGCATGCCGACAATGCTGCCTTTTCGAATCAGTCCAGGCACTTTGACGCCATATGGACTGGAGAGGATGATATCCTGATCATCCCCATCCGCCAGATAATAGGAGTGGACATAATAGGCGTAGGCGTCTTCAGGGAGACCATCGGCAACCGGGTCCTGACGCTCTTTGACCAACCGGTTCCAACCCATGTGGGGCACTTTCAGCCCCATGTTCTCATCAAACTTCACAAAACGTCCCTTCAAGAGCCCAAGGCCCTCCCAGTCGCCGTCCTCTTCACTGGCTTCAAACATCAGCTGCATGCCCAGACAGATGCCCAGAAGGGGCCGCCCTTCCCTTACGCGCTGCTGGATCACCTGGTCAATGCCGGTGTGCCTGAGTTTGTCAATGGCATCCTTAAACGCTCCCACACCGGGCAGTATGGAGAGCTCGGCATTCAGGATGATGTCGTGGTCCGCCGTGAGAACCGCCGGAATCTCCAGGCGCTCAAAGGCATTGATCAGATTTTGAATATTTCCCACGCCATAATCTATGATGGCGATTGGCTTTCGGGGTACTGCTGCATTTTCATTCATGTTCCTGCCTCCAACTCTTTAATCTAACATGCCCTTGGTGGACGGTACGGTGGTATCGCCTTCCTGAACCGCGGCCGCATCTCGAAGCGCCAGGGCAAAGGCCTTGAACTGTGCCTCCACCATGTGGTGCGTGTTGCCCGGTGTCAAAATCCTGAAATGCAGACACATACCTGCTTTGTCAGCAAGGCCCTTGAAGAACTCCCGGACGCTTTCCGTGGCTAAGGTTCCCAGCATTTGAGACGGGTAGACCGCGTCATAGCCCAGATAGGCCCGCCCGCTGAGATCAATCGCGCATAAAGCCAGGACCTCGTCCATGGGTACTATGCGGTCCGCAAAGCGCTGTATCCCGGCCTTGCTGCCGAGCGCTTCCTTCAAGGCCATGCCGAATGCCATGCCCACGTCCTCCGCGGTATGGTGACAATCCACTTCCAGATCCCCCTTGACCTCAATCATCAGGTTCATACGACCGTGCTTGGCGATCTGGTAGAGCATGTGGTCGAGGAAAGGCAGCCCTGTCTCGATCTTCGAAGGCGCCTGTGAGTCCAGAGTCAGTTTCAATTGAATTTTCGTTTCAGATGTATCTCGCTTGACTTCGCCTAAACGCATGAAGCCATGACCTCCTTCAGGATGCTGAGGACAGCATCATTATTTTCGGGTTTGCCGATGGTGATTCGAAAGTACGCCCCAAGTCCGCCCTGCTCCCCGAAAAATCGGAGACAGAAGCCTCTGGACTCAAAAGCGCTTTGGATTTGGGATACCCATTCGGGCTTAGTCCGAATCAAGATGAAATTGGTTTCAGACACCAGAGGCTCCATGCCGCGGATCTGATGAAGCACGCTGAAAACTCTGTCGCGTTCTGCGCGAATCAAGGCAACCTGCGCCTCCATAATGGACGGATTTTTCAATGCAAAAGCGCCCAGTGCCTGCGACACCGCAGTCACGTTGTAGGGCATCCTTACTCGGTTGAGTGCAGCGGCATTCGACTCCGAAGTCAGGGCATAACCCACTCTCAGCGCTGCGAGACCAAAGGCTTTGGAAAGTGTTCTCAGAAGGATCAGCTTGTCCTGATATTTGGGAAGCTGATCCATGAAGGTGGCCAGCCCAAATTCGGTATAGGCTTCATCAAGGACGACCATGCCTGGCGCCTCTTCAATCACCTTTTCAATGAAAGACGCTGTCAGATTCTCGCCGGTAGGATTATTCGGATTGCAGAGGAACACCAGACTGGGCTGTTCTTCTTCCAGACGTGCCATAAATGCCGCCTGGTTCAGGTTCAGAGCTTCATCCGGCAGAGTTTCAATATAGACAGCTCTTCTGATCTCCGCCATGACGCGGTATTCAACAAAAGTCGGACCATGGGATAAGACTTTCTCTCCGGGTAGGACGAACGCCTCAACGCACATTTTGATGAGCTCATCTGATCCGTTGCCGCAGACAATGCCCTTCAGCGGCCAACCGGTGTAAGCGCTGACCGCCTGCCTGAGCTCGAGAGCTTCTTCATCTGGGTATTCGTTGAGCCTGAGACCGCCAATGGCAGCCGCAAGGTCCTCAAGTCGGCGCTCGTAGGGATTTTCATTCGCATGAAGGCGGATCATGGCTTCAGGTTCTTTCGCTTCGTGACTGACGCCGCGTGGGCGTCCAGGCCCTCGAGCCGCGCGAAATGCTCGACATCTGAAGCTTCCTTCATAAAAGCCTCTTTGGTGTATTCTAGATACGAGAAGCGCGTCATAAAGTCATAGACGCCAAGAGGCGAAGAAAATCTCGCGGTGCCGTTGGTCGGCAGTGTGTGGTTCGTGCCTGCATAATAGTCACCCAGCGCTTCCGGCGTGTAGCTGCCTAAGAAGACGGACCCCGCGTAGTTCACTTTATCGAGTAGTGCGCGAGGATTTTCCACCATCAGTTCCAAGTGTTCAGGGGCTATGACATCAGAGACACGGCAAGCGTCTTCAAGATCATCGCAAAGCACCACCAGCAAATTGGCCGCTGAAACTGAGGCGATTTCCCTTTTAGGAAGGGTCTCCAGCTGCCTGTCCAGGGCTGCTTTCAACCGCTCCGGTAAACTTTCGTCCGTAGTCAGAACCACAAGGCCGGCACGCTCGTCGTGTTCTGCCTGTGCCAGCAGATCTGCGGCTACCAGCTCAGGATCTGCTGTCTGGTCGGCAATGATGAGGACCTCACTTGGCCCGGCGATCATATCTATGGCAATCTGACCACTGACCTGACGCTTTGCTTCTGCCACATACTGGTTGCCCGGCCCGGCGATCTTATCACAAGGTGCTATGGTCTCTGTCCCGTTGGCACAGGCAGCGACGGCTTGGGCACCGCCAACTGCGTAAATTTCCTTGATGCCCAGAATCCCAGCCGCCGCGAGCACGTAAGGATTCACGGATCCGTCTTTGGACGGCGGCGTAAAAATGGCAATCTCGGGGACGCCCGCCACTTGGGCGGGAATAGCGTTCATCAGCACCGTGGACGGATAGGCTGCCTTACCACCCGGAATATAGAGTCCCACGCGTCTGAGAGGTACAATGCGCTGTCCCAGGGAGACACCTGGTCTTGGCTGGATCTCATAACCCTTTTCGAGCTGTTTTTCGTGATAAGTCCTGAGATGTTCCACAGCCGTTTTGAGAACCCTGAGGTCCTCTTGCGTCACTTGATCCCTCATGGCGGCTTCCATGGTCTCGTCTGAAATGCGAAGACTTTGGAGTTTGACGCCATCCAGTTTCTCGGTCCACGCCATCAAGGCCTCATCACCTCGAGCCTTGACATCCTCTATGATCCTGCTGACGGAATCCCTGACCTCTTCTGAGGTCTCAGTTGTTCTGCGTACGATCGCTGCAATGGATGCGGTTGAAGTCGCTTTCTCGTACTTTATGCTGTTCATTTGCTCGTTCCCCTTTTCTCCGCGGTCTCGAGATCGTTCAAGAGGCCCATCATCCGTTCATTCATCAGTTTGAAGGAGACCCGGTTGGCAATCAGTACTGAGGAAATCTGTCCAACAGTTTCGAGGACGACCAGATCGTTTTCTTCCAGTGTTTTTCCGGTTTCGACAATGTCGAGGATACAATCGGCTAAATTCACTATGGGTGCCAGCTCTACCGAGCCGGACAGGAACAGGATCTCACCCTTGATGCCCTTCTCTTCGAGCACATCCCTCGCCCGTTTAGGGTATTTTGTGGCGACGCGCACAAAACTTCGATCCGACAGATTGAACCCCCTGAAACCGGCAATACACATGCGGCATCTGCCAATAGGGAGGTATCTGAGCTCATAGCCGTCAAAACTACGCTCGTACAAAATATCATTTCCGAGTACACCAAGGTCAGCAGCGGCTCTTTCCACATAGGTCGTGACATCGTCTGCTTTAACTGAAATCAGACTGATCCGGCCAGAGGTATCCACGTGCTCGAGTTTACGGTTATTAAGATCTGCGAACTCGTAACCCGCTTCTTTGAGGAGCGCGATCAGCTGCTCTTTGACCCGCCCTTTTGAGACGGCAATTTTAAGTGGTTTCATGGATTTGACTCCTCCTTTTCCCGTTGATTTCGAGTTGGTTAAGCAACTTCTGAACGTTGCTTCTGCGGCTTTCATTCATGCGCTGATCGAAAACCACAGCGTCGTCACCTTCAACCGACAACACAAATTTTGCGGATTTGCACTCTGGCTGTTCAAAGGTGTCGCTGATACTGGTTCTGAGTTTAACCAGCACGACACTGTAATCCCTGTCTCTGAGCGCAGCTGCGATCTGCAGGGCATCGCCCGGGTCATCTGTATCACAGAGGACTGCGTAGTCGAACTGCGCAGGGACGTTGAGCGGCGTGTGCATAGTTTTCATCCACTCCACCACATTGGCTGTGTTGAAGGAGATGCCGCAAGCTACTTCGACGCCATTCATGCCGTCATATCGTCCCCCGGTGACAAGCGCTTTGCCTGTGCGCTGACTGAAAATCCTGTAGATGTTTCCGGAATAATATCTGAATTCATTGCCGCCTTGACTTAGATCCAACTGAATTTTTGTCAGACCGAGATTTTCGAGGAGTTTATACAAGGATTTCAGAGCGCTCAGTTCTGCCTGGCAGGCATCGCCAAAACGAGTCGAGGATGCTTTTGTAAAGACTGCCTTGAAGTCACCGAACAGCCCCGGGAGCTGACTCAGAAAGAGACTTTCGTCTTCCGGTAGCTCAGAGCCTTCCAGAAAAGCGCTCAAAGCAGTCAATCTCTTTTCTTCAATCAGGTTCATCATGGTTTCTACCGCTTCCGGAGACAATTCCACCATTTCGGAGATTGCTCTGAAGAAGCTGGAGTTTCCAATTTCAAAGCGCAGGTCAGAAATTGGGATCCCCACCGTTTCGAGGACGTCCAGCGCCAGACGGATGACCTCAACATCACCTGCCGGACCCAGGTCAGCATAATTTTCGCAGCCGAGCTGAAGGATCTCGTCAATGCCGCCGCCCTGACCATATCTAAAGACCTTTGAATTATAGGATATTCGTCTGAGCGGCGTTCCTTCCGGAAGCTTCAGGGTCATGGAGGCACAGCTCATGGTGTTGTCAATTTTCAGGCATCCTATGGCCCCGGACGGTTCGATCAGCTTCACCAGCCGCTTTGTCAAAGCGGGAGGAAGGTCCTGGTAGCGGGACCAGTCTTCAATGGCTGGCGGGTCAATTTCATCATAGCCATAAAGTCTTGACCACTTTCTGAAACTGGCGGTCAAAGTCCTCAAATACGCGTAGTCTTCATACAGATAGTGCATAAATCTCATAGTTACGCCTCCTCGCGAAAATAAAAAAGCCACCCGGAAACCGGGTGGCAGTTTGTTAATTCAATCTCACCACCGCGGACGCTCAATCGTAATTAACGACGAATAGAGCTTGCAACGCGCGGTGTCTTAAACCTGCATACAAACTCTAGAACGTATGATGATGATGGATGGAGTTGTATGGGCTTAAAACCTGGGGTGTCATAATAATCTCTCCTGAATCTCAATTTGGAACCGGCTCACAGGCATGATCCGCGGGAATGATGTATAGGCATTCCCCTGCCTAAAGCCGGAATTTATGAATTGAATAGACTTTAACACACAATAATTATTCAGTCAACAGGCTTTTTATAATATTCTTACGATTTTGAAACAATTTCTATTCACCTAAATAGGCTTTTAGAACAACGTCGTTTCGCCGCAAACTTTCCGCAGTTCCTTCAACCATAATCTGGCCTGTCTCAATCAAGTAACCTCGGTCTGCAATTTTCAGAACTTTGTTCGCGTTCTGTTCCACTACCAAAACTGTGATCCCCTGCTGATTAAGCTCCTTGATCAATGAAAAGCAATAGTTGACCATAATGGGCATTAAACCCATGGATACTTCGTCAATCAATAATAATCTCGGCTCAAGAATCAAAGCTCTGCTGATTGCCAGAATTTGCTGTTCGCCGCCGCTCATGGTTCTGGCCAACTGATTGCGCCTTTCTGAAAGCTTTGGAAACATATCATAAGCCTTCTCAAGGTTTTTTTTGATTTGAGCCTTATCTTTAATTTTATAGGCCCCCATTTTCAAATTTTCTTCAACTGTCAGATCTCCAAAGATCCGCCGACCTTCCGGAACGTACCCAATCCCCAGCTCCGCTCTCTTCCAGGCTGGATAATCCGTTATATCCTCACCTTCATAGAACAGTTTGCCGTGCTTGATTTTAACCAGGCCCATCATAGCCTTGATCAGGGTTGATTTTCCGGCACCATTGGCACCAATGACACTGACCAGTTCTCCTTGTTTAACTTCCAAAGATACTTTCTTGATAACTTCCATCTGGCCGTAAAAGATTTCCGCATCCTGGAGCTTAAGCATCCTCATCATCCTCCCCTAAATAGGCTTCAATGACTTGAGGATTCTCCTGAATTTCTTTAGGTAATCCTTCCGCAATCTTTTTGCCAAAATTAAGGACAACCAGCCGGTCACTAACCTTCATTGAGATTGGTAAATTATGCTCAATCAGCATGATCGTTGTCCCTTGCTCTTTCAAGTAAAAGACCAGATCGATCACCTCGCCTATGGCGTAATTACTGAGTCCTGCGCAGGGCTCGTCCAGCATCAGGAGCCTAGGGTTAATCGCAAGCGCCCTTGCGATTTCCAGTCTTCTCAAATATCCCAGGCTGACCTCTGAAGCTTTCTTATCCTTAACATCGAGGAGCTGCACGCGCTCCAAAATTTCCAGCGCCTGGTCCACCACCACAGGAGAGTGACTTTTTGAGAACAAGTGTTTAAAACCTTTATTGTATTCTATGCCCAAAGCTGCGACGACATTATCCAGCAAAGAAATATCTCTGAGAGGTTTGGAAATCTGAAACGTACGGGCGACACCCATCCGCGCGATTTCGAACGGCTTCTTCCCCTGAATTTCCTGTCCATTCAAGAGAATTTTTCCCTCAGTAGGCTCATAAACACCGCAAATGCAGTTAAACATAGTCGTTTTTCCGGCGCCATTCGGACCAATGACACCTAAAGTTTCTTTCTCCTTAAGGGTAAGATCAATGCCATCAATGGCCCTTAAGCCGCCAAAATACATTTTTAAACCTTTAACGGTCAGCAGGTCCCCCATATCAGCTCACCACACTTTTCTTGCGCCCTTTACCGAACAGCGCTTCAAATTTATTGACCAGAAAACTGCCGTTCCCGACGATACCCTGTGGTTGAAACAGCATCATCAAAACCAGGAGCCCTCCGTAGACAATCATACGATAATCAGAAATGAATCGAAACAGTTCCGGTGCAATCCCCAGAATAATCGCGCCTACAATCGGTCCTCGAATGGTGCCTATACCGCCTATGACCACCATGGATAAAATCGAGATCGATACTAGAAACGCAAAATCACTGGAGTAGATAAAAGTCATGTAATGGGCGTAAACGCCGCCAGCTAAGCCAGCTACAGCGGTTCCAACCGCGAAGGCGAGCACTTTGAATTTTACAATATTGACACCGAGAGACGAGGCGGCCGCCTCATCATTTCTTATGCTTGCCAGCGCCAAGCCAAACCATGACTTTTCGATGATTCTCATGAATATGATCATAGCGACAATCAGCGCGCCTACAAGGATCAAAAACATCAGATTATCCATTTTGATACCGAACAGACTCGGCTTGGAGACAGACATTCCGAGTGAAGCGCCAAAAATTGGCGCATACTGGAAAATAGCAACAACAACAAAGTTTATGCCGATGGTCGTGATAGCTAAAAAATCCTCCTTAACGCGCATGCTGGCAAGCCCGAGCAACGCGCCAATCAACCCGGTCACAACGAATGCTATAGGAAGACTCAGCCAGAAATTCACTCCAAGAGTACTGGTCAACACTGCTGAGGTATAAGCACCAATCCCGAAAAATGCAGCGTGCCCAATAGATGACTGTCCGGCATAACCCGCTATAATGTTCAGGCTGAGTGCGAGGAGCACAAAGATTCCAATATTTGTAGCCACTACTATCGCATACATACAGTCACCCCCTAAATTGAATTTTTTCTGCTGATAAGACCTGTTGGTTTTACAAGCAATATTGTGATTAAGACTAAAAAGGCTATCGCGTCTCTAGGTATGACGGATCCGACGTAAGCAGAAATTAAGGTTTCTGAAAGTCCAATAACAAGTCCGGCGGCAATGGTGCCAATTGGATTTCCCAGTCCGCCTAAAACAATAATGGCAAGCATTTTATAGGACGGAATGTCTCCCATGGTTGGATAGATGGAACTGTAGAGAACGCCTATCATCATCCCCGCTGCAGAAGCAAACCCATACCCCATGACATAACTCAATGCCATGACCTTCTGAATGTTGACTCCCATGGTTTCAGCGATCTCAGAATCGCCTGCCGTGGCGCGCCATGCAAGTCCAAGCTTGGTTTTATTTAAAACAAACCAAAGCAACGAGAGTAAAATCACCGTCATAATAATGATCAAAATCCATTCAGGATTAATGACAATTTTTCCAAGATTAATGACCGAAAATGGCAGAACTACACCGAAATCCTTTATTTCCGGGCCAACCAGCAGTCTGATAAAGTCCCCTGTAAAAATGAAAATCCCAACACTGGTAATCAACGGAACTATAGGAATGATATTAGGTTTATTGAGTATCGGCATATAAATAAACTTTTGAATGAGAACACCAATTGCGCCTGTGAGCGCCATTGACAGAAAAAAGGCGACTGCCAGATTGCCGGTAGTTGCGTAGATTACCCAGCCGAGGTACGCACCGACCACATACGCCGCCGCATTCGCAATATCCAGTATGCGTAAAATTCCGTAGATTAATGTCCCGCCCATTGCAGTCAAGGCATAGACACAACCAATCATGAAACCGTTTATGATTTGTTGAAGCAGCAAGGATATCACATCCTTTCGAAAAATGTGGTCTATTTGCTGAAGGCGCGCCAAGGGCGCGCCTTCAGTCACCTATCGATCATATTGTCCAGTTATAGAGTTACCTCACCACTAGTCTCTGATAATTGCGTCATCCGTAATTTCGTTGTAGTAATGGAATTCGCCATCCTTGACAATCTGAATCTGTACCGGTTTGACAGCAACCCTGGAAGGCGCGTATTCAATCAACTTACCAGTGACGGTTTCAAAATCTTTGAGTTCCTTGATCGCATCCCTCATAGCAACCGGTTCAGTGCCAACTTCAGCGATAACTTTAAATAATGTTTCAAAGGCGTCATAAGTAGAGGCGCCTACCATGTCCGGCAGCATATTGTATGCAGCCTTATAGCCTGCAATGTAATCCTTGACTGCATCACTTTCACTGTCTCTGTTCATGTTTGTTGTGATGATGACGCCTTCAGCATCTTCCTTGGCAACTTCCAGGAACTGATATGAGTCGATGCCTTCAGTTCCGAGAATTTGAACATCCAGCCCAAGTCGTTTGGATTGTCTGGCAATCTCAGTTCCGTGAGAAGGGTAACATGCAATGTAAAGCAGGTCAGGTTTTACGGTTTCCTTAATTTTTGTAAGCACTGGTGAAAACTCCGTTTCAGGCATTCCGAAAGTATCCACAGATACGATTTCTGCACCGTTTGCTTCAACATAGGCAGTAAATGCCTCAGATAAGGTTTTCCCAAAGTCAATATCTACTGCCAGGATCGAAATCCTCTTAGCTCCGAGCATATCCACCGCAACAACGCCGCCTGCGCGACCTTGAACCGCCCCGGAGAAGGATTGCGAGAAGACAAAGTCACCTGAACCGGTGACATCCGGGTGAATCGCATACGCTGAAAGCATAGGCATGCCGGCTTCTTGGAATATTGGCGCCGCTACTCGAGTTGGTCCGCTGTAACTGCCGCTGACAACAGCGACGACATTATCTTTTGTTGTCAGCTTTTGAGCGATGTTGACCGCCTGTTTGGTATCCAAGCCATCATCATACTTGACAAGTTCGACAGGCCTTCCATTGATTCCGCCACCGTCATTAATGAGTTTGACTGCAAGTTCAGCTGACTGTGTCGCGCTTTTGCCATCCGACGCAGCAGCACCTGTTACAGGCGCAAAAAAGCCAATTCTGATTGGTTCCGAGCTTTCAGCAGGCGCTGCAGGTTCACTGCTCGGTTCTTCCGCTGCCGGTGTTTCCGCCGGCTGAGAGCATCCAAACATTGAAATCCCAAGTATGACGACCAACGAGATCAAGAGCCAGGTTTTAAATCTTTTTTTCATAATCGTTCCTCCCCATTCTAATTTAATAATAGCAAGGAACTCTAATGCAAGTTGCGTGCCATAGCATTTCACTTATCTAAAAACTTATACTATTCAGTAAAATCAGTGCTTGAAGCAAAATTCACAAAAAATGGAAAGCACCGCTATGCGCACAAATTTTATACGCTTTAACGATGCAATGGTCTAATGCAAAGATAAATTTTATACGATAAGCGCATAAATTTTATCCGCCTTTTCTATTATCTATTCTGGCCGCTCAATCCCAAGACGTTTCATTCTATAGATCAAGCTTTGCCGGATGATTCCCAAATCCCTTGAAGCTGCTGTTATGTTTCCGTTACGACGTTTTAATGCTATGAGGATCATGGAACGTTCTACACTGTTCAAAGCATCATTCAAGCGAAGTGGCTCTTCAAGAAAAAGTTCTGATACCTTTTCTGAAAATCTGTGAATCAGGTGATCGGGCAGGTGGCGGACTTCAAGAATTATGTCCGATTCCTCGGCACGCACCATTAAATTTTCGATCACATGCTCCAGTTCCCTAATATTACCCGGCCATGTATGCGCTTGCAAGGCTGCACTCAGATCTTCCGACACAGTACTGATCCTTCTTCCGACTATACTGTTGTATTTCTTGATGTAATGGCGTATCAGACTCTCCAATTCGTCTTTCTTTTCCCTCAATGGAAGCAAGTAAAGACTTAATCCCGCTATCCTAAAATATAAATCCTGTCGAAGATTACCTTCTTTTATTGACAATTCAGGATCCACGTTCATGGCACAAATTACACGACATTTAAGTGAAATCAGGTTTGTCCCGCCCACACGGTTAAATTTGCGTTCCTGCAGTACCCTCAACAGTTTCGTCTGCATGGTTATGGGCATAGAATTAAGCTCGTCCAAAAATACTGTCCCGCTGCCTGCTTCTTCAAATAAACCGGATTTATCAAGAGCGCCTGTAAAAGCGCCTTTCGTTGTGCCAAACAGAATACCCTCCAACAGCGTTTCGGGAATGGCGGCACAGTTGATCCCAATAAATGGCTTCGTCCCCCTGCTGCTGTAGTTATGGATGCTTTGCGCATAGAGCTCCTTGCCGGTGCCAGTCTCTCCAATTATGAGTATGTTGGACTCCAGAACCGCCATTGCCTTAGCTTCATTCACCGTTTTTCTGGTCGTATTTCCTTCCCCAATAATATCGCTGAAAGTATAATGTGTGCCATTATTAAGCGGCGTTCGCGAGGAAGTGCGCTCATGTGGCTTTGAAGGAAGCATACCGTCGGTATCCTCAGCCTCTCGGGCAGCAAAAAAGCGTTTTTTCAATTCAATGGTTTCATCCAATAGTTCCCTGAGTTTAGTGTCATTTCTGCAAATTGAGAAAACGCCTAATCGCTCGCCATCTTTCACAAGAGGGAAAGTACTGTAGGACGTAAAGAGCGGCCTGCCATTTTTATAGACATGAGCGCTAAAACGATCCATCAGCGGCGCAGTATTATTGAATACCTGACGATGCTCAGATTGGTTCGGATCCTTATACCCATACGCATCCCAAATGAATTTTCCAACCATTTCACTGCGACTGCGTTCTTCAAGCTGCTCCATAGCGCGATTGTAGAGAACGATCTTTCCGTCAAAATCAGAAATAACCACACCATCATTGACTTGATCCAGTGCTGTCTCAAGACAATAACTCTTTGTGGCAGAATAATCAAAATCACTGGGCCTTTGAAGGCTGATGACCGTATGACACGGATTAGCGTCAATTACTTTTGTCACGCCTATAAGGTATTGATGCCCCTCCTGATCATGTAATGACACCACCTGATCAACGGTTAAGTCAATCTCATATGGAAAGAATTCCTTAAACGTTCTCCCAGTCGTGTCAAAAAACGTCTTAATGGCTTGGTTCATCCATAAAAGTCGCTGCCTTTCGTCCAGTATAATAATTCCGGCACCAAAAGGTGAAAGCAATTTTCCTAATGTTTCAGCCCGCATGACCATCCCCACTTTTTAAACGTTCAGCTTGTCATTATAAAAAATGGCGCACCCTCCGCAGTGCCTCCGGTGCGCCATTTCCACAGTCCTCATCAAATTAAAATTATCTCTTTTTAGTAGGTGAAATATGAATTGCAGAGTCCGTTACATTGAGTACGGCTTCATGAAGTGCTTCTGCCAGCGTTGGGTGCGCGTGGATGGATTGTCCGATCGCATGAACGTCCATATGCTGATCGATCGCCAGTGATGCTTCATGAATCAAATCAGAAGCATGCGGTCCCATGATGTGCACACCAAGAATTTTCAGTGTGGACGCATCCGCGATCACCTTAACGAAGCCATCTGTTTCTCCCATGGACAACGCTTTACCGTTCGCGACGAAACTAAATTTTCCGGTTTTAATCTCATACCCTTTAGCCACCGCCTGCTCTTCTGTAAGGCCTGCGTAGGCAATCTGAGGGTCAATGAAGATACAGTCCGGAACCGTGGATCCGTGCTTAGGCGCTTCACCCGTTGCAATGGCTTCAACACAGGCAATGCCGTGATGGGATGCCACGTGTGCCAGCATGACGCCGCCCAGAACATCTCCAATAGCATAGATGTTTGGTACATTCGTCTGAAACTTGTTGTCTACCGGGATTCCGGTGCCGTCAAAAATGACGCCGGCTGCTTCGAGGTTGAGACCATCCACAAATGCTCTTCTGCCAACTGCCATCAAAATAACGTCTGCTTCAACCTCAATGGTCTCGCCTTTTTTGTTGGTGGCAATCATTAAAAGTCCGGTCTCTGTTTTTTTAATCTCTTTGGCGCGTGCGCCGTCATGCAGCTTAAGTCCGCGCTTCTTCAAAATTGGCGGGAGCCGCTTGACAATATCCTTGTCGATGCGTTTAAGGAGTGTGGATGAAATGACTGTGACTTCAGAGCCAAAGGAATTGTAGATGGAAGCGAATTCCATACCTATGACGCCGCTGCCGGCGACGACCATGCGCTTTGGAAGCTCTCTGAGCTCAAGCAATTGGTCGCTGTCGATAACACCAGGCAAATCATTGCCAGGAACCGGCGGTGATGACGGTACCGATCCTGTGGCAATAATCACGTTTTTTGCCTTAACCAGTTCCGTTGTACCGTCATGGAGTTTAACTTCAACGGCCTCGGCACTCTTGAAGGCAGCGAAGCCTCTCATGATCAGAACACCATTGTCTTCCACCACTTTGTCAGTCCCTTTGACCAGCTGGTCAACAATGCTGGCTTTACGGTCCATGACGCGACCCATGTCCATTTTGTAACCATCCACGGTAATGCCAAAACTATCTGCATGCGCAAACTTATCCATGAGCTGAGCGTTGGCATAAAGCGCTTTGGTCGGAATACAGCCGCGGTTCAGACATGTACCGCCAAGGCGGTCCGCTTCGACGAGCGCAACATCCATACCGAGTTGAGCCGCGCGAATTGCAGCAACGTAACCACCTGGGCCGCCGCCTATGATCAATAAATCTTTTTCCATGAGGTGCCTCCTTAATATTTCATTTGATTAAATGTCATATGCTATAATAATATCAGAAAATTTTAATAATGCGAGCTGTCTGTGTTTATGGATTTTATACAAAGATAAAAAAACTCCCGCCAGGAAGGTGATGCAGCATGAAAGAATTCGTTCCTGAAATACAGGGAAATTTAAGAAAACATATAATCAAAGTCCCGGACGCAATATATAAAGTCAGCGGCATCAAGATCTTTGGAAAGCGCATTAAATCTTTGGTTTTCTCAACAGATGTGGCTATCATCAAGAATTGCAATGCGGATGCTGTGATTGCCGTTTACCCCTTCACGCCTCAGCCTGTCATCACGCACGCTATCATTACCGCGTCAGATGTGCCTGTATTCAGCGGGGTCGGCGGCGGTACAACAACGGGAAAGCGCGTCATCAACCTCGCCATGGATGCTGAATTTCAAGGGGCCATGGGCGTCGTAGTCAACGCCCCTACCACAAATGAGATCATCAGGGCGCTCAGAGACCGAATAGATATTCCCGTTGTGGTTACGGTTGTCTCCGAAAAAACGGACATTGAAGCCAGAATCAATGCCGGCGCTGCCATCCTGAATGTGTCCGGAGCGTCGAAAACTGCTGAGATCGTCCGCATGATCCGTCAAAAATATCCTGAAATGCCTATTATCGCGACAGGCGGACCAACTGAAGAAGATATTCTGAGAACCATCGAAGCCGGCGCAAATGCCATAACCTTTACGCCACCCAGCAACGGCGAAATTTTCAAAGACATCATGATTAGATACAGGAATCAGGATGACATCTTTTAATGCAATTGCCACATGATAAAGGTTAAATTTCCCACACCAAACCAAAATAGTTTCGACAAAAAGGCACACCTCGCGGCGTGCCTTTTTCAATGACATCCACATGATCCAGCCCCGCGTCCGCTCACCACGGCGTCTTGAATCTCACTACCTATGCGGCTTTTGCCACATCAATGTCCTGTACTCTCGTGAGTAATATGCCCCCAATGATAAACAGCAATATGATGCTGAAAACGCCATTGTTGGTGCGCCCGGTCATTTGAGTCACAAATCCGACGAGAAAAGGTCCCATAATAGCGGCAAATTTCCCGAAGATATTGTAGAAGCCAAAGAACTCATTGGCTTGTTCCTTGGGTACCAGCTTCCCAAAATAAGAACGGCTTAACGCCTGAATCCCGCCCTGAGACGTCCCTACCAGCATGGCGAGAATCCAGAAATCCAGGACTGAGTCCAGGAAGTAGGCGTAAATACAAATCACCGTATAAGTGATAATTCCGACGAACAACATCTTCTTGCAGCCAAAGCGCTCAGCCAGTTTGCCATAGAGCAGCGCAAAAGGGAATGCCACAAATTGAGTCGCAAGTAATATGACCAACAGATTCATTGCATCAATCCCCAGGTCAGAACCATAGGAAGTCGCCATTTTAATAATGGTATCCACGCCGTCTATGTAGAAAAAGTAAGCAATCAAGAAGGTGAACAGGTTTTTATGAGATTTGATATTGGAAAAAGTCTTCGCGATTCGTTTGAAACTTCTCGACACTGGTTTGGACTCGATGGGTATGCCATGGACCTGGTGGACATTTTTGATGAGCGGTATGGTAAACAGGCCCCACCACAGCGCGGTAATGATGAAGGAGATTCTAAAAGCTGCCCCGATGGACAATGGCAGCCAGCCCATTTGTGAGCCTACAACCACCGCCATGCATAGTATGAAGGGGATCGTACTGCCAATATAGCCCATGGCGAAACCCGTCGTTGAGACGCGGTCCATGCGTTCAGCCCGCGTTATATCCACTAAAAAGGCATCATAAAATACATTCGCACCTGAGAACCCGATAGCAGTCAAAATATAGACCACCAACAATCCCCACCAATAAGATTCAGGAATAAGTGATAAAAACGCCGTCGCTGCGATCCCGATCAGCACAAACGTCACAAAAAATCGCTTTTTGAGACCCAAATAATCCGCAATCGTACCCAGCACTGGTGCCAGCATTGCCAAAAACAGCGTCGCAATAGAATTGGCATAGCCCCAGTAAGCCGTTGACGTCGTCGCCGACCCCACATTCTCAAACACCATTTTGAAATAGAGCGGCATTATAGTTGATGTTATGGTCATACTATAGGCACTGTTGGCCCAGTCATAAAGTGCCCAGCTTTTTTCTATCTTTGTCAGCTTCATCATAGGCGATCCCTTCTCTCTCAGGACCTGCTCAGTCTCAAGTGACAGAATGAGCGGTGCCCGGCATTTTTCATAAGAATCTCATCACACTTAACATTCAATCCAAGTCAAGACAAGAGAGCGGCGGTCTGACAGCCCCTTCAAGTTCTACACCAAGCCATCCGGCAAACGTCGGTGCTTCATCCAACAACGACATGGGTGCTGTGATTTCTCCAGACTTTATGCCGGCGCCCGCCATGATCCAAACCGTGTTGTACATTGGCTTCAGCGGCGAGAAGCCATGGGTATTCCAGTGATAGAACGGCTCTCCCCTGACCGTCAGGTCAGTAATGTCCTCCACAGGATCTGTGGCCTCCAACCGGTCATTAAAATAATATCCCTTTGAAGCTTCCAGCATAAGAAACGCGAACGGATCCGCGCCAAATGCCACAATTTCTCTATGGTGATAAATCGCCTCAATTGCCTCCTCTTCCCGTGCAAAATCTTCGACGATCTTTCTCACGTGGGCTTTGACATGCTCGAGTTCAGGACCCTTGACATAGAGATACGCTGACCCATCCGCCGATTTCATCAGCGCTCTGTAATCCTTGAGGCGTCCTTTGTAGTCCAGCTGAATTAATCCTCTTTCAATAAAAAGGGGATTCAGATTGACGACGCGCTCCACATCCAAGCTGCTGTGGTCCCCCAGTACGCAAACACCATAGACTTCACGATCCGGCCGGCCTTCGATCCAATCCAAGATATCTCCAAGCCTTCGGTCGTGGCGTTTCAAAGCTTCTGCGGCCATTTTGGATTTAAACCCATAATCGTGACGCTGGGAATCCAGGTCCGTATAGTGCACCAAAACCAAGTCCGGTCGTTTCTCTTCCAAAGTCGCCATGAGCGCCTGATGTGTGAAATGGTCCAGCGCCGGCTGATCTGTGCCGTGTCTCAGTTTTCCGAACCTTCGGTTCATCTCAAGCTGATACCCAGGTGATCCTGACCGCAAGGATACCAGAATTTGATTTTCCCATGGCCGGTTGGCCAAGACTTCAGGCATGTTATAGTGAATTCCGGCCCCTGCCGTCACCGGCCAAAGCAAAGCTGCAGTCTTCATCCCCGCTCTGGCTGCAGCGTCGTACAGCGTGTCCCCCATAAGGTAGCGACGGTTCCAAAACCAATCCGGCGACGACCTCTCCGGCTGAAAAATTGTATTGTTCACAATGCCGTGATCTTTAGGCAGCCGCCCTGTCACAATTGTGGCGTGAGCGGGATAAGTCAGCGACGGGTAAATGCTTTCAACATTTTTATGCCATGCCGCTTTTTTAATCAGCCTGTCAAAGGCAGGCATGGCCGAAATAGTCTCAAAATCCTGATCCGCAAGACCATCAAAGGATATCACAATCAAACGCCGTCTTTCCCTCATATCCATACCTCCGGTTAACAGCCTAAGTTACCTTGCATTGCAACAATTTTCAGCATTATGGTATAATTCAGTTGTTTGAACCTTTAAAGACTAGTTTTTGCCGATGGAAGGGGGACCCACAATGGACAAAATTCAATACGAGCGCGAGCTTTACGAACCCCTGCGTCAGCATCTCGAGGACCTTGGCTTCGACGTCCGCTCCGAGGTCAGGTCCTGCGATCTCGTCGCTAAAAAGAATGATTTAATCTACATCATAGAGATGAAGCGGCACCTTTCCTTTGATCTTCTCGCTCAGGCGGTGGAGCGTCAAAGTTATGCCGACGCCGTCTATGTGAGCATACCCAAGCCGAATAATTTCAAACAGGATAAAATATGGAAGTCGAAAATCAATGTACTTAGGCAGCTTAATCTCGGACTTCTTCTCGTCAGCAAAACCGGCAGCACCTACATGGTGGAAGAGGCTCTGATCCCCGATTCCATCAAACCTAAACGGCAATCCTCCAAAAAGAGGACTGCCCTGGAGAAGGAGTTCTCAAACCGAAGTCTGGATCTCAACATTGCCGGCAGTACAGGTGTGCCGCTCGTAACTGCCTATCGCGAGGCAGCACTTTTTATAGCCTATTTGATCAGGAATTATGGCCCTCAGTCCGTTGCGGTCCTTAAATCAAATGGGGCACACCCCAAAAAAACAACCAGCATTCTGAACTCAAATTACTACGGCTGGTTCTCCAGATCCAATGACCGGATCTACGCTTTGACGCCAGAAGGCGAAAACGCATTGAAATTATACAAACCGCTTGCGGATGCCTTCCATGCTTTGGAGGCATCTACCACGGAGGCGTTCACCGAGATTGAGAATACCTGATTCATACACCTTGTTGGCAACTTGAAACATGAAAAAGCTGTCTGCAAAATGTTATCTTCTCATTTTGCAGACAGCTTTTTAAATTATGTTGTCAAATTTTAGTTTTATATGGCACCATCGCTTACGCTGATAGTGTGTCCTGTACCACCTTGGCGAGGTTGGCAGAAAGATCTGACACACGCTCGAGATTACTGACGATATCCAGGAAAATTATGCCCGATTCAGGATTACAGTCGTTGTTGTTGAGGCGGTCAATATGCCCCCTGCGGCAAATTTTTTCCAGCTTGTCGACCTCATTTTCGATGTCGAAAACCTGCTGAATGGTTTCACGGTTGCCTGTCACAATGGATTCCATCGCTTTTGAAAATGCCAGGGCCGATTTATCGTAAAGATCCTGAAGCTCCTTTCGGGAATCATCAGAAAATGGCAATCCTTTTTCAAGGGCATCCACCACTAACTCCGCGATGTTGTCCGCATGGTCGCCAATACGTTCGATGTCATTGATGTTGTTGAACAACCCATCGACCACCTTGCGGTCATAGTCCGAAAGTTTTCTGTTGGATAGTTTCACCAGATACTCAGTTATAGCTTTTTCAAGCTTATTGATCTCTTTTTCTGTCACAAAAGTCTGTTTGACTTTGGCCAGATCGCGTTCAAAGAATCCGTCCATTGAAGAGCTTAGAGCGCTGTATGAAACATTTGCCATGTGCAGCTGCTCACGGATTGTGTTTCTAAGCGCGATAGAAGGCGTTTCCAAAATACGCTCATCCAGGTATTTGGTCACCGTTTCACGCTCTGCGGCACCGGTGTCCGGAATAATCTTCATAGCGATTTTGATCAGGAACATTGCAAACGGAAACTGAACGATGACGTTGATCACGTTGAACATAGTATGCGCGTTCGCAATCTGACGTCCTACGTCATTAGGATTGAGTTGAGTGACAAAATAGGCAATTGGTTTTGTTAGTACGAGGACAAAGAGGAGTGTTCCTATTATATTGAATACAAGATGTATAATCGCAGCGCGCTTCGCGTTACGGCTGGCCCCAACAGAAGAAATCAAAGCAGTTGTACAGGTGCCAATGTTTTCACCGTATAGAATTGGCATTGCCGATGCCAGCGGAATCAGCCCTTGGGAAGCCAGAGCGATCAGGATGCCCATGGAAGCGGAGGAACTTTGAACCATCAGCGTCAACAAAAACCCCGCCAATACGCCAAGTGCAGGAACAGATCCAAAGCTGACCATCATATCTGCAAAAGCCTGTATTTCGCGCAGTGGCTTCAGCGCATCTTTAAGCGCTTCCATACCGAGAAAAAGCAGTCCGAATCCAATAAATATCTCAGCAATATTTTTCTTTTTGTCGTCTTTTGCAAGAAACCAGACAAAGACCCCTATGCCGATTGCAAGTGGCGCCCAGTGATCGAGATTCAACGATACCAGCTGACCGGTAATAGTAGTACCTATATTGGCGCCCATGATGATGCCAACCGCCTGGGTCAGCTTCATGATTCCAGCATTGACAAAACCAACAACCATAACTGTGGTCAGACTTGAACTTTGAATTATTGCAGTGACGAACATGCCCACCATGACTGCAATAAATCTATTTTTGGTTAAGAGCTCAATTATTTTTTCCATTTTCTTTCCGGCAACTTTCTGAAGCGCAGTTCCCATCATACTCATGCCAAACAGGAATAGCCCAAGCCCTCCTAAAACGCCAACACCAATTGTAAACGCCATACTTCGCCTCCTGATTTTACTGGTTGTCTCTGTGCTAACCAGATTAATCTACATAATCACAAATTTATTAAGACACCGTGAAATTCTACCAGAAATGAAGTGCTTTAGTGTAAAATCTATGTTAAATTTTACTTCCAATTAGATCATACATAACACCAAATAGCAATTCAACATTAATTCGTTTGTAAAGTTACATAAACTTCAATTTATGACGCGCTTGGACGTTTCGTCAACCAGTCTGTTGGGTATTTCTACAACAATATCATGATCATAACTATTTCAATTTGAAGGGGTGTTTATATTAGGAGAAAAGGCCATATTTCCAAGCTATTCATCAACTTTTACTCTGCGCAGTCATCTTCCTGGATGACAACCGAGTATAAGTGGTGATTTTTTATTATGAAGGAGGGGCGATTCTATTGAAAATGCAGAAGAAAGAAATCGTCGCCATGATCCTGGCAGGCGGCCAGGGCTCTAGGCTAAGAGAGATTACAGACAAAATTGCCAAACCGGCAGTGCCTTTTGGCGGTAAATTTAGAATCATTGATTTTACACTAAGTAATTGCTCCAATTCAGAAATAGATACCGTCGGCATTCTAACACAGTATCAGCCTTTGGAACTGAACTCACATATAGGCATAGGGAGTTCATGGGACCTGGACAGGAATTTTGGCGGCGTTAAAATTCTTCCGCCTTATTTTGACAAAGAAGGCAGCCGTTTTTACATGGGCACCGCAAATGCAATCTATGAAAACATGAACTTTATTGATGCCTATAACCCTGACTATGTCCTGATCCTTTCAGGAGATCATATCTATAAGATGGATTACCAGAAAATGCTCAACACACACAAGGAAAAACATGCAGATTTAACTATTTCCGTCATAGAAGTGCCTTGGGATGAAGCTTCGCGATTTGGCCTGTTAAGCGCAGATGAAAACGACATGATTTTTGAATTTCAGGAAAAGCCGGACGAGCCTAAGTCCAATCTAGCTTCCATGGGGATCTACATCTTCAGTTGGCCGGTTCTCAGAGCATGCCTGATAGAAGATCACAATTCACAAGACAGCTCCTCAGACTTTGGCAAAGACATCATTCCAAAAATGGTCGAGGGACATCATAAAGTTTACGCCTATCGTTTCAGCGGCTACTGGCGCGATGTCGGTACTGTTGAAAGCCTGTGGGAATCCAATATGGATTTGCTTGGTCTGAACAACGAACTAAATCTGCATGACAAATCCTGGAGAAACTATTCTGTCAATCCGATCAGTCCACCGCAATACATAAGTCCATTCGGCAGGGTTGAAGGCTCCATAGTGAATGAAGGCTGCGTTATTGAGGGACATGTTATAAAAAGCGTCATTTCCACAGACGTTCATGTTGGACGGAACTCCGTTGTTCAAAACACAATCGTCATGCCAAATACAAATATTGAAGATGATGTTCAAATAGATTACGCCATTATATTGAGTGACATCACTGTTAAGAGCGGCACGGTTGTCAAGGGCACAAGAGACCATATCGCCGTCTATCCATCGGAAGGAGGCGAAAACCATGAATGATGTCATGGGCATCATCAACTTAAGCGAATCTGAGGAACAAATAAAAGACCTGACTCTTGGCCGTTCACTCGGAGCGCTGCACATTTTTGGACGCTATAGAATTATCGATTTCCAGCTTTCTAATATGGTGAACAGCGGTTTGTCGAACGTGGCCATCTTCACTTACGGCAAGTCGCATTCCATCATGCTGCATGTCGGCAGCGGAAAGCATTGGGGACTGGACCGCAAACGTGACGGGCTTTACATTTTCTATCCGGAGATCAATTCTGAAGATAACATCAGACGACTTGGTGACCTTGAAAACTATAGAAACCATCTTGATTATCTTCAAAACTCAACCCAAAAGTACGTCCTTCTCTCCAGAAGTTATATGCTGTGCAACATCGATTATAAAGATGTAGTTCAACATCATAGAAATTCAGGGTCTGATGTGACTATAGTCTACAAGACAATCGAAAAATCCTATGACCGCTTTCCGAACTGCGACACGCTGACACTGGATGATCAGAACCGCGTCATCGGCATAGGAAAAAACCTAGGCAAGGAAGAGCGGTACAACGTCTCCATGGAAATGTACGTCATGAAGCGCGAACGGTTGATTAAGATTATCGAATCCGCGATTCAAAGAGGCGACGCCCGTTTTCTGAAGGAAGCCATCTTTCAGCGACTGCCGGAACTTAAAGTCAACGCTTATCGCTTCAACGGCTATTTAAGCTGCATCCAAACCATCAACAATTACTTTGAGACCAATATGGAACTCCTCAATACTCAGCTCTGCGAGGAGCTTTTCAACAAGTACGGACCTATTTATACCAAGGTCATGGACGCGCCTTCAACCTACTATTCAGAAGACAGCTACGTCTCCAACTCCCTTGTAGCGAATGGCTGCATCATCGAAGGAAAAGTTGAAAATTCAATCATCCACAGGGATGTGCGAATAAAAAAAGGCGCCGTCGTCCGCAATTCAATATTATTGCCGTATGTCACCGTGAGTGAAGCCACTAATTTAAACTATGTCATCCTTGATAAACACGCCACGATCACGCCGCGAAAAATGCTCTTCGGCGATCAAAGCAATCCTTTCGTCATCAAGAAGAACATGGTCCTGTGATCCGGCATAAAGGAGGCCTACCCACTTGAAAATTCTTTTTGTAAGCTCTGAAGCACTTCCACTCAGCAAAACCGGAGGACTGGCTGATGTTGCATTTTCCCTGCCAAAAGCCCTAGCAGAAGAGGATGTCGACATCAGGGTGATCACCCCCTATTACAGCACCATAGCCGCCGCATTGGTAGAACACGCTGATTTTCTGGGTTCCAAAACCATTCACATGAATTGGCGTAATCAATACATGGGTGTCCACGAAATCCACTTTGGCAAAGTCATTTACTATCTGATAGACAACGAGTATTATTTTAAGCGCGATCAGCTTTATGGATACTTTGATGACGGCGAACGCTTTTCCTTTTTTTCTAAAGCAGTACTTGAAGCTATTGATATGACACATTTCGAGCCGGATGTCATCCATTTGAACGACTGGCATACCGCAATAGTGCCCTACCTCCTCAAAACCCAATATGCCAAAGATCCCCGCTATGCCCAGACAAAATCCGTTTTCACCATACACAATCTCAAGTATCAGGGGGTTTTCGAACGCGGTTTCCTGGAAGATATGTTTGGACCGGAAAGTGCTTTTCATGGGGATGGCCGCCTGGTATTTGGAAGCGGAATCAACTACATGAAAGCCGGGATCCGATTTGCTGATAAAATTACTACGGTCAGCGAAACTTATGCAGAAGAGATTCTGACGCCATATTTTGGCGAAAAACTGGAATGGGACCTCAACTACCGTCGTCATGATTTGGTTGGACTTACCAACGGTATCGATTATGACGATTACAATCCCAAAACTGATGCAAGACTATTTTTCAATTATGACCACACCTCCCCTGAAGGCAAGCGCGCGAACAAGGCGAAGCTCCAATCCCTTTCAGGACTGACCGTAGATGAAAATGCACCGCTCATTGCCATAGTGTCCCGACTTGTAGACTCAAAAGGCTTTGACCTGATAGAGCGCGTCATGCCCGAGATGTTCGATCTCGGGGTTCAAATGATCGTCCTGGGTACAGGGGATTATCATTACGAAAATCTCTTTAAATACTATTCCCAGAGATTCCCTAATCGACTGAAAGTTTATGTGGAGTTCAACGCTACTTTGGCACAAAGAATCTATGCCGGCTCGGACCTCTTCCTAATGCCGTCAAGATTTGAGCCTTGCGGCCTTGGACAACTGATTGCGCTGCGGTATGGCTCCATCCCAATTGTAAGGGAAACAGGCGGCCTCAAAGATACCGTAGTGCCATATAACCGCTTTACCGGTGAAGGCACCGGTTTTACATTCACAAATTACAACGCACACGAAATGTTGGATCAGATCCGGGATGCGGTTGAACTGTTCCAAACTAATCAGGAAAACTGGAATGCGCTTGTTCGTCAAGCCATGTCTGCTGATCACAGTTGGAAGCGCTCGGCGCATCACTATTTGGAGATCTATCGCAACTTAGGAAAGTAAGGTGACCCTATGGAACTGAATGTCAACCAGTTTAAAAAAGACTATTTGCGCAGGCTGAAAGCAAAAAGCGGCCGACCCCTTGAAGAGAGCACTGTCTGGGATCAGTATCACGCACTTGGAAGTCTGATCAAAGAATATATGACAGATGACTGGGTTGGCACTTCCATTGCCTACAACAAATTGGACGCACGTCAGGTCTTCTATTTCTCCATGGAATTTTTGACAGGGAAACTGTTGTCAGACTATATGCATGCCATGGGCGTTTATGAAGTCGTTGAGCTGGGCCTGTCAGACCTTGGCCTTTCACTCAGTGAAATCAGCGAAGCAGAAAAAGATCAAGGCCTTGGAAATGGCGGTCTGGGAAGGCTTGCGGCATGCTTTATGGATTCCATGGCCTCAGTGGGGATTCCAGGTCATGGTATTGGCATACGTTTCAATTTTGGGCTTTTCGAACAGAAAATCATCAACGGGTATCAGGTGGAATTTCCTGACCGGTGGCTTGAAAACCGCAATGTATGGGAAGTGAAGATGCCTGACAAGGCAGTGGAAGTCCATTTTGGCGGTAAAGTCCGCCAAGATTATATCAACGGCCGCAACGTATTCTTCCTTGAAGAAACCGAAGTGGTTATGGCGGTACCCTACGACACGCCCATACCAGGGTATCAAAACGGCATTGTCAATACGCTTAGACTCTACAGTGCTGAAGCAAAAACCCCTGACTTTGACCTGGCAGGATTCAGCCGCGGCGAATACAACCGTGTATTTTCTGAAAAATATGCGGTCGAAGCGATCTCGCAAGTCCTGTATCCGGACGATGCTTATGAAAACGGGCGATTGCTGCGCTTAAAGCAAGAATATTTTTTCGTCTCCGCTGGACTTCAAGGCATTATGAGGTCTTACAAGCGAAGCGGTCTCCCAATCCGTGATTTTCACAAGTACAATGCGATCCACATCAATGATACGCATCCGGCTCTCGCCATCCCGGAACTCATGAGATTACTGATGGATATTGAAGAGCTCCATTGGGATGAAGCTTGGAAAATAACGACTCAAACCATAAGCTATACCAACCATACTTTGCTGCACGAAGCCATGGAGAAGTGGCCTATAGATGTCGTTCGCACACTGCTACCAAGGATCATGATGATTATTGAGGAAATCAACCGGCGGTTCAATCTTGAAACAGATCGTCTGTATAATCAGGTTGAACCAAATAGATCCGCTCAAATGGCTATCATTGGAGATGGACAAGTCAGGATGGCTCATCTCTGCATTGTCGGCAGCCATAGTGTCAACGGCGTTGCCAAACTTCACTCAGAACTTCTGGCAAATAGAGAATTAAAGCCTTTTAATGAGTTTTTCACCGGAAAATTCAACAATAAGACAAATGGAATCACACACCGCCGCTGGCTGCTGCACTCCAATCCGCGACTATCGGCACACATCACTGATGCCATAGGTGACGAATGGATTAAAGAGCCCGAATCACTTGGGCGTCTGATGAAGCACCAGTCTGACCCCGCTTTCCTGGAAAAGCTCATGAAAATCAAACGCGCCAACAAAGTCGACTTCTCTAACTATCTTCATAAATCAAGCGGTGTCACAATTGATCCCGACAGTATTTTTGATATTCAAATCAAGAGACTGCATGAGTACAAGCGACAGACACTCAACATTCTGCATGTCATGAGCCTTTACCTCAGGTTAAAGGAGGATCCTGATCTGGATCTGATTCCAAGAACCTTCTTATTTGGGGCAAAAGCCGCTCCAGGCTATCAGACAGCCAAACAAACCATTAAGCTGATTAACGCTGTTGGCGATCTGGTAAATTCAGATAAGGATGTCAATGAAAAGCTGAAAGTCGTTTTTGTTGAAAACTACGGTGTCACTGTTGCTGAGAACATCATTCCAAGCGCAGACATCAGCGAACAAATCTCAACGGCCAGCAAAGAAGCTTCAGGTACAGGCAACATGAAATTGATGATGAACGGTGCTGTGACGGTTGCAACCCTGGATGGTGCAAATGTTGAGATACTTGAAGCTGTCGGAAAAGATAATATTTTTCTGTTTGGACTCACTGCAGAAGAAGTCTACCGCTATTACGAGACGGGGTCCTACAATGCTTACGAAATCTATCAAAACAATCCCCTGCTCAAACGCTCTGTTGATATGATGACAGATGGTTCATTAAACGTTTCGCCTGAGGAATTTTATCTTATTCGCTCCGCACTCCTGGATCACAATGATTCGTTTTTTGTGCTCAAGGATTTTGAAAGCTATGCCAATATTCAAAAGAAAGCTTGTGAAGCTTATCGCGATGCCAAGAGATGGTCTGCCATGTCGTTGGTTAACATCGCGAAATCAGGGATTTTTTCCAGTGACCGGACGATAAAGGATTATAATCGCGAGATCTGGAAGGCACAAGTTTTCGAAACTTTAAAGGGTTCGCAATGAATTCAGCACTCAACCCGGAATTTGAAGCGCTGGCGGAGCGCGCTGCTAAACGAACCAACTTTGGTGCTGTCATTGATAATGACAATTCGACTACATCCTTTGTACTTTGGGCACCTGCTGCTGTAAAAGTTGAACTTGCACTTTACGAAACCAGCAGCATCCTTCATAGAACCACACATGAGCTGCAGCGGGAAAGCGACGGCTGTTTCGTTCTTGAGGTGGCAAAAAATCTGACCGGCATGTACTATACCTATCTCCTCCAGTATGAGAATGACGATAGGATATACGAAATTATTGATCCCTGGACGAAAGCCTCCGGACCCAACTCCAAACGCGGATTGATATTGGATCCCAGACGCTTTGATCCCAGCGGTTTTCGGTCGTCACCCCCGCCCTCACCTACAGATTATGGCAGAACCATAATCTATGAACTCAGCATCAGGGACTTCACCTCTCATCCGTCATCCGGCTCTGTTCACTCAGGACAATATTTGGGAATAACAGAAACCGGAACCACGTGCGACGGTTTATCTACCGGATTGGATCATCTGTCTGAGATGGGTGTGACACACGTCCAACTAATGCCTGTTCAAGATTTTGTCACGACAAATGAACTCACTCGGGATCCTTACAACTGGGGATACGACACCGTCTTGTTTGATGTGCCGGAGGGTTCTTACACCAGCGATCCGCATAACGGAAACCGCATTTTGGAACTCAAATCCGCTATTCACGCCCTTCATCAGAAGGGCATGCGCGTTGTCCTCGACGTCGTCTATAATCACACCTATGAATATAAGCATTCACCCTACCAACGCATGGCACCGAATTATTTTTACAGAGTATCCGAGCATGGCTTTTCAAACGGATCAGGATGCGGCAACGAATTGGCTACCGAACGTCATATGGTGAGAAAACGCATCATGGACTCACTTCTCTATTGGCTGGAAGAGTATCGTGTTGATGGTTTCCGCTTTGATCTCATGGGTCTTTTTGACAATGTCTTGGTTCAGATTATCTCAAAAGAACTTCTGAACCTACGACCTGACCTGCTTATTTATGGCGAACCCTGGACTGCCGCTGACACCATATTGCCCGAGGATCAGCAATTTGGCAAAGGAAGGCAGCGCGGACTCGGTATTGCGATCTTTGAAGATGATTACAAGAATCGCCTTCTCGGATCACCAAACGGTGACTCGAAAGGTTATGTTCAGAATCAAACCGCAAAGCCCGATCCATCCACAATACACGATCTTTTATCCGGTATTTGTGCCAGTGTGGCATGTGCGCATCATCCAGGAAAGTTGGCTGACTCACCATCGGAAATCATTCACTACCTGGTCACTCATGATAATTTAATTCTGCGCGACAAGCTTGAATACTCAATGCCAGATTCTGATGAAGCGGAGCGCCTTGATCTGACCTGTCTCGCCTTTAATATTCTGATGTCCTCTTTTGGCATTCCGTTAATTCATTGCGGCACGGAGTTCAACAGAACAAAATTCAGAAACGATAACAGCTATAACGCTGGAGACGCTATAAATTCAGTATGTTGGACGAACAAATCCCAGTATAGGCTCCTTAACGAACACGTAAAAATGCTGATCCGTTTCAGACTTGAGTCCGGTTTATTTTCAATGAAGCCCGACGAGATCCGCAGAAATCTCGAGCCTATAGATGCCGGCTGTCTTGCCTACAGGCTCAAGCGGGGTCAGGAGCAGTACGACTTCTACCACAATCCGGGAGATGTCCACTTGGTTTTACAGAATTTGTGCCGAAAATCAGTCTCCATCATTCTCGACGGATTGAAATGGCATCCAGATACTGAGCTGCCCATCAAAGTGCCCGCTAAAGGGACACTTATTCTAAAACACAATAATATTTAATTTGGTAACAATCGGTACTGTTATTTTGAAGTGTCTTGGGTTATAATTCAATTACAAACCCAACCAATACACTCGGATTTAAATCCGATCATTTTAAAGGAGGCACTTCAAAATGGAAATTACAAAAGATATGACAATTGGTGATGTAGTCAAGAAATACCCTGCGACGGTCAGCGCATTGATGAACTATGGCATGGGCTGTATAGGCTGTCCTTCCGCTCAAGCCGAGTCCCTGGAAGACGCTGCCCGCGTTCATGGCATTGAAGTTTCAAAGCTTGTCGACTCTCTCAATAACAGCATCAAGTAACCTGACCCTAAATTGGATTTCTTAATAGCAGAAGAACGGACCAAAAGGCTAAAGCCGCTGGTGCGTTCTTCTTTTTTTAGGCCGCTCCAGTGCTCCCCCCAGTTTGATCACGTGATACACAGATGACCGAAAGCATGGTAAAATGAGTTTATCTGAGACTCTCAGGAGGTGCCCATGAAATCTTCAAAACACCTTCACATTATGATTGCCGTTATTACAGTCCTATTTGGAGAAATCTACCTGCGTCCTTTTTATACAGATTTTCGTTTTTCGCTTGGTGTATGTGCCTACGGCATATTGCTGCTTCTATATGAGAGTAATTTGAAAACCGTTGCAGTCACGGGTCTGTCCATACTTATTTTTAGAATATGGCTGGCGTTAAATTTATCCTTGCCCTTTGACCTTGCGCTCATGACACATTTGCCGGGCGCCTTTTACTATGTCTGCTATGGCTCATTTCTCCTGTTCTCGAAAGTCAGATATCGACTTAATCATCCGCTGCTGGCCCTTATGGTACTCTTATCTTCTGATGTTCTGAGCAATATTCTGGAACTTTTGATCCGGGGTCAAATTCACGACTTGCTGTCCTCATTCAAATTACAGGCGCTCTTATTAACTGCTATTATCAGAAGCATTCTAATTCTTTCCGTGTACCTTCTTGCAAGATTTTACCCCACTATGTTTCAGAAGGAAGAGGAAAAGAAGAAGATTTCCAGTTGGATCCTTTCTCAATCGAAGCTGTATGCCGAAATTATGTTCCTGAAGAAGTCCGAAGGTGATGTTGAAAAGGCAATGACTAAGGCGTACGGATTATATACTTACATACAAAAGAACAAGTCAGCGCTTCCGGCAGAATGGGATATGCCTCGAAAAGTACTCTCCATAACACGGGATATCCACGAAATAAAAAAAGACTTCAGAAGAATCAACGAAGCCTTGAGAGATCTAATCCCAGAGAGTTTGCCCGAGTCGGTTCCAACCCCCATTGAACTTACCCATTTTCTGTGTGATGATATCGAAGTCTGGGCCAGTTCAAACGGCAAGAGCATCAAAGTCGACCGCAAATTAAGCCCTGCTATTCCAGACCGACATTTATATGATTATTTGAGCTTATTGAACAATCTTCTGACTAACGCCGTTGACGCTATTGACCGCGCGGGAGAAATAATACTTGAAGTCATTGTTTCCACCGGACACTGCCATATTTCCGTTAAAGATTCCGGCTGCGGCATACCGGATGAAGATTTGAAATTAATATTCGAACCAGGCTACTCCACCCACTACGATCCGGGAACAGGCCAGATGTCAACCGGCATTGGTCTTGCGCAAGTCCAGTATTTGGTGAAGCATGTCCTCAAGGGGCATATCCAAATTGAATCCAAAGTCGGCAGCGGCACATTGATTCAAATTGCTTATCCAATTCCTTTACTTGATCAGCAAGTTTCGCATTGATAGGAGGAATTCAATTGACAGCTTGCAGTTTCTACATTGTGGATGATGATCGTTCGGTAAGAAAAATATTGTCGCAAATAATCAGCACCCATTTTAACGATTCAGAAATTCTTCAAAGTGACGATCCTTGGTTTGCTGTCCAGGACATTTTGCGGCACAATCCGGATATAGTTGTTCTCGACCTCTTGATGGAGGGAATGGATGGGATCGAAGTCGCTGAAGCTCTGATCAAAAATAAATTTCAAGGGCAAATCGTTATGTTGTCCGAGGTCGGCGCAAAAGAAATTATTGGTCAGGCATACAAATCAGGTGTTGACCATTACATCAACAAGCCTATTAACGTGACCGAAGTTGTCACCGTGCTATCAAAAACTCTTGAAATGCAGCAACTTAAAAACTATTTAAGACTCGTCGGTGCACCGGTCAACTTAAAAAACGGAATTCCTGCAGAAAATGGAGCAAGTCAAAAGCGCACAAAGCTTCAAAATATCCTGAAAGAGATTGGCATTTTGGGCGAGTCGGGCAGCGACGAACTTCTCTTTGCCTTACCGCAAATTACGAACGACCTGCCGCTGGGCCAGTTCTACCAATGGCTTAAAGACCACTACCCTACCTATATTGAGGATACGATCAGCCTGAAGGGGATTGAACAGAGACTCAGGCGGTTGGTGCAGCTTGCCATGGAAAACATAGCCAATATAGGCGTGGAAGACTTTTCAAATTATAAATTTGAAAGATATTCAACAACACTTTTCAGTTTTAAGGCGATTCGTCAAGAGATGGAATACGCCAGGGGAAATTGTCAGTCACGCGGAAAAGTTGATGTTAAGCGTTTTATGGATGGTCTCTCTGTCTTAATTGAATAATCAGAACTTTTATTTAATTGAATATCTTTTTGTATGATCCCGTAGGATTCTGTAGACCTCCTTTTATAATAGAACTGTCATTGAATAGGGTTTTACCACCGGGTACAGTACGCGAAAGTGAATTGGCTGATCTGACGAAAGTTTGAATGCTGTCCAAAATGCGCTTTCGCGTTTATTTTTGTAAGATGTTCTCATTTTTTTGGTATAATATGCTTATAGATAGAATATTCAGACATTAAGGAGGGGGATTTGAAAAAGAGAAAGAATATGTGCTGATTTTTAGTCAACTATTTTAGGAGGGATTGTATTGTCAAAAAAAATGTGGTCTGTATTACTCGTCGTCGTTATGATTCTCTCACTTGGTCTCACTGCCTGCGCACCTAAAGCAGAAGAGCCCGCAGCTGGCGGCGAAACGCCTCCTGCTGAAACACCAGCTGAAAAAGTCTACATTTCTATTGCAACCGGCGGTACCGCAGGTACATACTATCCTCTTGGCGGCGCTATTGCCAAAATCTTCAACGAAAACGTCCCAGGTGTCACTGCAAACGCACAAGCGACTGGTGCTTCTGTTGAAAACGTAGGCCTCGTTTCAAAGGGTGAAGCTGAAATCGCCTTCGTCCAAAACGATGTCACTTTCTACGCTTACAACGGAACAGAGATTTTTGCTGACAAAGATAAAATCACCAATATCAAAGGAATGGCAATGCTGTATCCGGAAGTTGTTCAGATTATAGCGACTAAGGCCAGCGGCATAACTTCTGTTGATGATCTCAAAGGCAAAAAAGTCGCTGTCGGCGCACCAGGATCCGGCGCAGAAGCCAACGCACGTCAGATTCTCGAAGCTCACGGCATTAAGTATGAAGATCTTGCTAAAGCAGACTTCCTTTCCTTTAACGAAGCTGCTGACCAGATCAAGAACAAACAAATTGATGCGGCCTTCATCACTGCAGGTCTTCCAACTTCAGCAATCAGCGAAGTCGCTCAAACTGCTGACATCGTCATAGTTCCAATTGATTCAGCCAAAATTACTGAAATAATTGCAGCTTATCCTTTCTACACAGAAGTCGTTGTTCCGGCAGGCACCTACAAAGGTAATGATGCAGATGTTACTACCGCTGCGGTTATGGCAATGTTGATCGTCGGCGAAGATATGGATGAGACACTCGTTTACAACCTTACAAAATCAATGTTTGAACAACGCCAAGTGATCATTGATACACACCAACGAGGCAATGATATTAAGCTTGAAACCGCTCTCGCTGGTATGCCAATTGATCTCCACCCAGGCGCTCAGAAATATTATGACGAAATGGGCATCAAATAAAAGTGTCTGATCAATCGAGGTATTGGGTGCAAGCATTCCCAATACCTCGCTCTTTAAACCAAAATGGCATCATTAATCGAGTTCTTCTCATCCGTTCAATATTATTTTTATTTCTGCTGCTATTATTATTTTCGCTGTGGCCTATTACCTGGCTATTGGCAAGAGACGATCGTTCAGAAGCCCACTTGGGAATGTGGCGCATCCAAGCTGATGAAGCCTTTGACATAATTTACACCCATTCTGTTCAATTATCCCCTGTAACGGAGCGTTATCATATCAACAAATCCGGCGAACTGATTCTTGACGAAACTCTGTTTTCAACTTATGGGGCAGGTCTGCCTGCAACGACACCCTATGACTTCGAAATAACAGAGGATAGTTTCAGAATTTTTAACATCCAGTTAAAAATGGATCATCTCGTTTACAGAACCGGCGCAGTCAGGGCCAATCACAGGCTGTTGATCAGAGATCAGGATATCCCGTTTATCACTTTTTCGAGTCCTGGTCAAGCGGTTGAATTTACTTCCTTACGAGCGCCTCTGCTTTACTATGTCATCAAGGAGGTTATAAAATGACAGACGACAAGCAGTTACATCCAGATCAGGATCCACTTTCGAATAATGAACCAACACCTGAATTTAACCCCGACCATGAACCATTGGATGCCGAGGTCCTTCTTGATAAATTTGACAAGGATACGAGCAAACTAAGAAAATTGACCGGTACAGTATCCAAACTGGTTACCATCATCGCCATCGGCATGTCGCTTTTCCATCTCTATACCGCAGGCTTTGGTACGCTTCTCTCAGTCCGTCAGCGCTCACTGCACTTGATTCTCGCCTTTACGCTGGGTTTCCTTTTATATCCTGCCGGCAAAAAAAGCAGCAAGACCAAAGCCTCCATTCTTGATTTCGGATTTGCTGGAATCGCAATAGTCGTTTTCGGTTACTTATTTGTCTTTGTGGATCAAATTGCCCGCAAAGGCGGCGACATTTCTCAGGTCGACATTATTCTGGGTGCACTGGCTATTCTTCTGACCCTGGAAGTCACCAGACGTGTTGTCGGTCCGGAACTGCCTATAGTCGCCATACTCTTTCTTTCCTACGCCAAATTCGGCCCTTACCTTCCAGGCGTCCTCGCTCACCGCGGTTTTAGTTTCGAGCGCATCATCAGTCACATGTACCTGACCACCGAAGGGCTGCTCGGTATTCCTACAGGTGTTTCCGCCACTTTCGTCTTTATGTTTATTTTGTTTGGCGCCTTCCTTGATAAAACCGGCGTTGGTAAATTCTTTATAGACTTGGCCTACGGACTCACCGGCCATCTCAAAAGCGGCCCAGCTATGACAGCCGTTGTTGCCAGCGGCTTTATGGGTTCAATATCAGGCAGCTCCGTCGCCAATACAGTCACAACAGGCGCTTTTACCATTCCACTTATGAAACGCGTCGGATATAAACCTTACTTTGCCGGCGCTGTCGAGGCTGCCGCATCTACAGGCGGACAAATCATGCCTCCGGTTATGGGCGCTGCCGCCTTCATTATGGCTGAGTTTACTGGAATTCCGTACATAAAAATCATTGCCGCCGCCGCAATTCCTGCAGTTCTATATTACTTTGCCGTAGGCACCATGGTTCACCTCGAAGCAAGCAAGCTAGGTCTCAAAGGACTGCCTAAGAGCCAGCTTCCTAGTGTAAAGAAAATTATGCTGAGCCAGGGATATTTGCTCGTACCGCTCTTTGTTATCATAGCGTTTCTAATTATGGGCTTCACGCCTTTGATTTCCGCGTTTTATGCCATCGGGATCAGCGTGTTGATGGCAGTTGCCGTCACATTGATCAAGAGGGATCACTCGTTTACTGTTAAGTTGTTTTTATCAGCGCTGGAAAGCGGCGCAAAAGGCGCTTTGGGCGTCGCCTGCGCGTGCGCCTGCGCTGGTATGATCGTTGGGGTCGTCACATTGACTGGTCTTGGCCTTCGCATCGCAGAGCTCATTGTCACGCTTGCTCAAGGCATGCTCCTGCCAACACTGTTCTTTACAATGATCGCTTCCATCATCCTGGGCATGGGTCTTCCAACCACCGCCAAATATATCGTCCTCGCAACTATGGCTGTGCCTGCGCTCATCAAGCTGGAAGTCAATTTAATGGCAGCCCATCTCTTCATTCTTTACTTTGGCGTCGTCGCTGACATCACCCCACCGGTTGCGCTTGCAGCCTATGCCGGAGCCGGCATAGCCGGAGCCAATTCCATGAAAACCGGATTCCAGGCCGTAAAATTGGCATCCGCAGCCTTCCTGGTTCCGTATATTTTCGCTATTGATTCTCGATTGATTCTCGTTAAAGAGATTGTAGGGGACCAGGTCACATTTATGCCGTTCTATACCGCTATTCCAGTCATACTGACCGCCATGCTCGGCATAGTTTGTCTGGGCGCGGCAGTTGAGAACTTCCTGATCGTAAAATGTAAAATTTATGAGCGTGTATTATTACTCGCAGGCGCACTCGGCCTTCTGATCCCGGGTCTTTATTCAGATGCCTTCGGTCTTGGAGTACTCGTGATTGTGGTCATATTGCAGCGCGCAAGAGCAAAAAAGGCCAATGTCGCTGCAGCCTAGGAAATCATGAACTATATTTTTACCAAGTGATAGTTTAAACAGATTATGTTTGTTAAGCAGAAAGTTAGTAATCTGACGAGCGTGCGCCCATGACGGGCGCACCCAAAAAGGACAGGGCCAAAATTGAAGCCCTGTCCTTTTCGGTGCGCCCGGCATGGGCGATAACTTGGTGGTGCAAGTCCACTACGCGCTCGGTA
>CAYQDM010000007.1:0-118688 GCA_964416305.1 uncultured Acidaminobacter sp.
ATATTGGAAACAGAAAATATTTTATTTGGAAATTTTAGTTAGGCGGAATATGAGTGAAAAGGTTTGAAAGCATTGAAAAGCGTATTGAGGACATTGAGAAGAAGTTATGATTGGGTGTAACGGATCACTCAATAGAAGTGAAAGCCAAATTTAAAGTGTAATATTACACCAAGCTCTGGCACCGAATTTAGTTTGGTGACAGGCACCGAGTTGGTTTTTGTCCGCGTCACCTAACTTGGAAGCGACAGGATTATGCCATTTGAGATGGGAGTGGTTAGTTTTGTACAAATCTATTAAAGGATCACTCTCTTCTCAGTCGTATTTCTTGTAATTGTTGGATTTTACTGGCTGTTGACGACACCGGAAACTATGATGATCTCTGGATTTTTCAGGAATAGTGCAGTCGATTATCTGACTGCCTGGGGAGTGGGATGACAGGTGAAAATAAAAACACAATCATTATTGCTGCTCATCTTGATCTTCGTACTTGGTGTTATTGGAGTTAAAGCCATCCTGGAGACTTCCATCGAAAAAACCATCATGGTCAAGGAGCTGGACCATATTACAGAGTTGAAATCCTATTTCAAAGAATCGGACATTCTTGTGCCGCAGTATCATTTCAGATCAGACAATCCGTATGAATACACTGCAGTTGAGAATTATGCCCTTGAAAAAAGCAAGCAGGGTCCTGACTGGGATGGCTACAATATCATCATCACCCCTACAAAATTGTCAGATTCGGAATGTTTTAAAATTGTCGTCATGGCGTCGGGTGGGAAACTATCGGCTAATACTCCGGTTGAGTGGAGATTGGCGGACGTGAGCCAAGCCTTCAATGAAGGGGATCGCCGGCCGAGAGGTGACTATTTGGAAATTGCTGCTGTCTTTCAGGAGGCGAAGACACTTTATGAGGTTGTAGGGTACGTCTTTGGAGTTGCAGACGACGCGCGGTTTGATAGGGTCAAGAATGAATTGAGTTATATTTTAGGCAGCCTGCAGCGGGTTGAAGACTGAACGAGTTGAATAAATAAGGGCGATAATGGGAAGGGAACTTCTAATCCTAACATTCTTAAAATCCCCCACAAAAAAAATAAGAACAGCCTCTTCCCGCTTTATTGGGGAAGAGGCTGTTTTCATTTATATTTCCTAAGCGCCCATAAACATCTTGATGTCTTCATCTACGGTGCCTATGCCGCCAATGCCGAAGGTCTCGACGAGGACTTTTGCCACATTTGGAGAAAGGAATGCCGGAAGCGTTGGTCCAAGGTGGATGTTCTTGACGCCCAGGTGGAGCAGAGCGAGGAGAACGATGACAGCTTTTTGCTCATACCAGGCAATGTTGTAGGCAATCGGAAGCTCGTTGATATCGTTGAGCTCAAAGACTTCCTTTAGCTTCAGCGCGATGAGGGCCAAAGAGTAGGAGTCATTGCACTGACCGGCATCGAGGACTCTTGGAATGCCGCCAATGTCGCCAAGGGGCAGCTTGTTGTAGCGGTACTTCGCGCAGCCTGCCGTCAAAATGACCGTATCCTTTGGAAGCTTCTCAGCGAATTCTGAGTAGTAATCGCGGCCCTTCATACGGCCATCGCAGCCTGCCATGACGAAGAACTTCTTGATCGCACCGGACTTGACCGCGTCGACCACTTTGTCTGCCAGAGCAAAGACTTGCTCATGAGCGAAGCCGCCAACAATGGTGCCAGTCTCGATCTCAGTCGGAGATGGAAGCGTCTTAGCCAAAGCGATGATCGCAGAGAAGTCTTTCTTGCCGCTCGCATCCGCTTCAATGTGAGTGCAGCCTGGGAAGCCGGAAGCGCCCGTCGTGAAGATTCTGTTCTTGACTGAATCGCTCTTAGGCGGCACGATGCAGTTCGTCGTGAAGAGGATCGGGCCGTTGAAGCTCTGGAACTCTTCGAGCTGCTTCCACCAAGCGTTGCCGTAGTTGCCCGCGAAGTTGTCATATTTCTTGAACGCCGGATAGTAGTGCGCCGGCAGCATTTCGCTGTGGGTATAGACGTCCACGCCAGTGCCTTTAGTCTGCTCCAGGAGCTGCTCCAGGTCTGCCAGGTCGTGGCCGGAAATCAGGATCGCAGGGTTCTTTTTAACGCCAATGTTGACTGAAGTAATTTCAGGATTGCCATACTTGGAGGTGTTTGCGCCATCCAGGAGGGCCATCGCTTTAACGCCGTATTCGCCGGTTTTCAGAGTCAGCGCTACAAGCTCGTCCGCGCTGAGACCATCGCTCAATGTAGCTGCCAAAGCCTCATAAACAAAAGCATAGATCTCATCGCTTTCTTTGCCAAGGTTCAGCGCATGGTGCGCATAAGCCGCGTAGCCCTTGAGGCCGTAGATGATCAGCTCACGGAGGGAACGGACATCTTCGTTTTCAGTAGCGAGGACGCCAACACCAGAAGCTTTCGCCAGCATGTCCGCCTTGGAGCCAACGGTGAAGACTGCTGCGTCATGAAGGCTGGAAACCGGAATCCCTTTGGAAGGCGTCTCGTTGGCAAGGCCGAGGAGCTTCTTGAAGAACCCGACTTCGACTGGAGGGCCGGCGACGACCATAGCTCTCAGGTTGTCTCTGAGGGTAATCATCTTGTTGATCTCTTTGACGAACGCCGCGTCGTCAAAGTTGGCGTTGGTGATCGTCATGAACAGGCTCTTCAGAACTTCGTGGTTGACTTCGCCCAGGTCCTTCGCTTCAAGGCCGCCCTTAACTACAATATCGGAAACCCCTTTGACCGTGTAAATGAGAAGATCCTGAAGGTTCGCGGTCTCCGGCTGCTTGCCGCAGATGCCGACAACGTTACAGCCTGTACCCTTTGAAGCTTCCTGGCATTGATAACAAAACATTGACATAATATACCCCTTTCGGTGTGTGCGCTTTCAAGCGCTTAGTTTTGGATTTGAAACTCATGGGCTTATTGTGTCATATTTTGAGGGGAAAGGATGTAACGCAGGTTACGGAGGAGAAATTTCTTTGATAAGTTTTCGTCAAAAGTGGAAGAGGTCTCTCTGACACCATCTTCCACAAAAAAATTCTGCCGATGGTCATCCCACCCGCAAAGTTGCGGTGCGGAGACCATCGGCAGAAGCATTTGGAGGAAGAACGTGTCTGTGGCTGTGCCTATTGAGCCCGACTTCCAAAACTATGATGGAAGAAGGTGTCAGACACCTTCTTCGCTGGCGCCAACGCCCTACTCCAGCGGCTCATCCAGCAGCACGTGTCCCAGCGTTTCGCCAATGCGGCCCTCCACCAGGATCTGTACCTTGTCAATGCCGTCAAACTGCTTAAGGGTCTGGACTATGGAGCCCAGGGTCATCAATTCGCCGGCACTCCCGCCGGGATGGTTGTCCAGGAATTCCTGGGAGAAATCGACGGTGCAAATGCCGCTGTCTATGGTGATGCCCAGCAGCTGCGTGCCCTCAGGGATCGTTGGATAGAGATCCTGACTCTGAGGTCCCCAGATCAGCTCCTGAACTGCGGCTTTGGCGACGGCGCCGTCGGCGACCAGGACGGTGCGGGATTCGGGCAGGACACCATCGGCATCAGGGGTTGCAAAATAGAGATCCATAGTGACTTCTTCCAGTATGCCGCTCATGAACAGGAAGTAGGAGGCCGGGAAGTCGCCTCCGGCGAGCTCGAGGAGCTTCTCAACAGAGATGACGCCCACGCCCTCGCGGATCACGCGTACTTCGTAATAGTCCGAAGCTGCGTCGATGTAGCGAACGGTGTACTGCATAGCGCCATCCACCATTTGAGCGGCTTCAATGGTGCTGTTCATGGTGACTTCGTCCCCGGTTTCAGGGTCGACCACGTCTTCCGTCCAGGTGTTGCCCACTTCAAACGGGAGCTTGATCAGCGTCAGCTGGTCGAACTTCGAGTCCAGCATCATTTCTTCGGTCTTCTCCTGGACAATAGAATTGCCGCTGAGGATGTATTTCAGGGTCAGCGCCACATCCAGGTTGCCTTCGCCTCCGGACATGTCCGCCATTTCACCGGAGACCTCATAGACGCTGCTGTCCTCGGATTCGATAATCGCATCCAGGGTCATGGTGTGCCCGTATTCCGCGAAGCCGTTGTAAATCCAGGTGTAGCCTATGTCTGTCGGCAGCAGCGCGGACAAGGCCTCTTTCTCGAAGGCCACTTCTACGGGCAGCTCTTCGGGCGGGGTCACGGGCGCTTCAGGCGGTTTTGCGCAGCCGGCCAGGGCGAAGATGAAGAGGAGAAGCGCGGCCGCCAGGAGGGTGCCGGTTTTCAAACCTTTAAAAACAAATCTATTGGTCGTCATGGTGAACGCTCCTTTCGAGGTAGGGTAGACTTTCGTAATGGCAACAACAGATTAGACGAGTGCGTTCTGCCGATGGTTCCTGAAACGCCCCTCCAGCAGCACTGAAAAAACATCAGCCTCCAACTGACACTGCTGTCCGACAGAGGCTGACCGAATTTAATCCTTATACATCCCCGGGCTTCGTCTGGTCGTCTGAGCCCTTGCGGATTACTTTGTATTCGCCGGTTTCGGTGTTCAGGTCATAAATGCTGAAGTTGGTGTCGATGTCAAAGCCTTCGAAATGCTCCGCGACGTTGATAGACGCAGAGCCCTCCTGACCGCTGACGATCCTGTGGAAGACGTACGGCGGCCAGACCAGCAGGGCGCCGCCTTCGTAAAGGAGTTCCCCATTCTTATAGACGGCGTGAGGCGTTACCGTGAAGCTCTCGATTTTCCCGTGGGCCGGCGTAAAAATTTCCACATGCCGCGTGCCGCTGAGGACAATGAGATTGTCCCCCTGACATGGGTGCATGTACCATGGCCGTGCCACGTCACCGACCGGTCCGGGGGAGACCGCGGAGCTTTCATGAAGTACCCGGTCTATGGACCCGATCTTTGAATCAATGATGTCCAGCGGAAACAGGTCGAAGACCACGCCGGGGGTCTGCCTCAGGAGATTGAGTTTATAAACGCTGTATAATCCAGGAACTTGCTCGATTAAAGTACTCATGTGTAGGCCTCCTTTTAATTCTGGAATCAGAAGGATTTAAATCCTTTGAGCCCATTCATACCCACAAGTGGCCATTGGCAGGCAACAATTTATGAAAAATTTCAAGACCATTTTAGCCGATGGTCACCCATCACCCCCTCTCACCTGTTTGAAAATATGCATTTTGGGGAATAATTAACATGAACACCATAGCTTCACGAACCATGGGGGTTAAGACCTTAAGAGTGGATTGGACGCCAATACTCTTAAGCGAGCCGGGGCGTAACCGACCAGAAATGGTCGGTTTTTTGTGTTGTGGAAGGAAGAAACTCGGTGTCAGACACCAAGTTTCTTCCCTTAATGTGAATCACAAGAGAGGCAGAGGATGCGCATGAATCACGGGTCGACAATTTAGCGTTTATAGATAAATTGGAGGTGGAATTGAATCATGAAAAAGAGGTTACTTACCGTTCTGATGATCTTGATGTTGTTATTCACTATGATGCCAATGCAGGCATTTGCAGAGAAGCCGGAAGCAGAAGCGGGGCTCAAGTATTTGAATATTGGGGATTCGATAGCTGCTGGACTTAGTGCACTTCCGAATGATTATTTTGCGCAGTATGCGGGGTATTTGGGGGAGGAGATATTGTATAGGGCTTATAATGGGTCTGGCATGCCGCCAGAACTTCCCAATCCAATGATGTGGGCTGACGGTGCAGTGAACTTGGGGTTCCCAGGACTGGATAGTATGGAGCTTCTTGAACAACTCGAGGCAACATCCCCGAACGCGTTGCAGTTATTCGTCGCACAAGCCGATGTCATAACCATCAGTATCGGTGGGAACAACTTGCTGACACCGGTGATTGCGTCAGTTTTTCAAATGTATGGGTTAATACCTGGTGTTGATGATGAAGCTGATTTGATGGCTAAGATCATGTCTTATGGTGAATATAGCGACGATGTTTGGAATGCAAATCTCCAGGCGTTTGTCATGTATGCTTTAAGCTCTGATTATCCATCATTAGGCTGGTGGCTCGAAACCCGAACCGCTCAATTCCTGGAAGACTGGCCAGCCATCCTGGATAAAATTGAGGCGCTCAATCCAGACGCACATATCATCGCCATGACCCTCTATAATCCGATTGAAAAAGAAGACAACGAACTACTATTTAACCGCTATGAGGCATTGGTAAGTCCAATGAACATGGCAATTAGAAATTCTGAAGATAGAATTATAATCGCTGATGTTGAGAAAGCTTTTGATAATAAACCTGATGCAGTTGATTTTAGATTAACTTGGATGGATGAAATGCCAACTGTGTTGATTGATCCGCATCCTACAACATTGGGGCATAATTTGATTTTTAAATCGATTAAGAAATTGGGAAATCCAGAATCTTTTAAGTAAACCATTATCATAATTTATCGTTTGTTTTCACTAAACACCATCCTTTTGCCCATGCTCATTACCTGAGCATGGGCTTTTTCCTCCCCTAGGAAGGCGGTGTCTGACACCATCTTCCTGACATCTCTTCCTCTCTGGCATCTTACCTCCAGCCAAATTTTTAAAATTTATTAAAACCATACTAATTTATATGAATATAAATGGGTATAAATTAATGAATAGTAAGTCGACTAAAGCACGCCTTAAGTGGATAAAGCCTTACTTACTTTATACAGTCACACCAGTTCAACCACCCACACTGAAAGGAGGGTTTGGTCGATGTCAGAAATAAAGGTGGACGTCAGAGGCGAAACTTGTCCGATTCCATTGGTAGAAATGCGCAAAGCCCTCAGAAAAGCAAGCGAGGGGGATGTGATTGAAATCATCGGAACCCATCCAGCTTCTCTGAAAGAAATTCCAATGGCGGCCAACGCCTTGAATGTAAAAATCATCAGCGAAGAGCAGCAAGGAGAAGTTTGGACCATCAAACTGCAAAAATAGAAAGGCATTTCAGCCCATGCACTGAAAAGGGGATGTCACTATGGCTGAAAAAGCGACCATTATTGTTCACAGCGGAGACCTGGATAAAATGTACAGCGCTTTGATCGTCGCTAACGGGGCGTTATCAATGGGAATGGAAGTGTCCCTGTACTTTACCTTCTGGGGACTCTTGCGACTGAAAAAAGGCGGCCTAAGCAAAGGGCCACTGTCAAAACTGAATCTCTTTGGACTTGGAAGAGCTATGATCAAAAACAGGATGCATAAAGCCAATGTCGCTTCATTAGAGCGTCTGATGGCGGACTTTAAAGAGCTTGGAGGCAAGGTCATTGCCTGTGAAATGACCATGGAAATTATGGGTGTTAAGAAAAGGGACTTAAATGAAGACATCATTGACACGTATGGCGCTGTGGGGACCTATATTCAGGAAGCCAGAGAGTCCGCCGTAACGTTATTAATTTAAGGGTGAAAACTATGGCAGAAAAAATAATCTATTTGGATAATTCGGCTGCGACGAGACTGGATGAAGCCGTGTTTGAGGCTATGAAACCATGCTATTTTGAGAATTATGCGGTGGCGACATCTGAATTTGGCTATTCCCAGGGGCTGGAGGCCAGAGAGACTTTGGCGGAAGCCAGGGCCAGCATCGCCAGATCTTTGGGCGCAGCGCCTGAGGAATTTATCTTTACGTCTGGCAGCACAGAATCCAGCAATCTTGCGCTGAAAGGCATTGCCAAGTCGCTGGGAAACAAGAAAGGCAAGCACATCATTGTCTCCAAAATTGAGGATTTTCCTGTTCTGCAAAGTGCGAGAGCCCTCGAAAAACAAGGCTTTGAAGTGGATTACCTGGATGTGGATGGCCTTGGCTTTGTGAGGCTTGACCAGCTTGAGGCGCTTTTGAGACCGGATACCATCCTGGTGTCGATTCAGCATGCCAATCATGAGATCGGCACGGTGCAGGATCTTGAGACCATCGGCAGACTTTGCAGTGAAAAAAATGTGCTGTTTCACACAGACGCCACCCATACCTTCACCCGGCTGCCGCTGGATGTGAGCAAAATCAAGGTGGACCTGATCACGGTCTCCGCCCACACCATTCACGGTCCTAAGGGGATTGGCGGCCTTTATGTCCGTAAGGGCACACCGCTGGAAAAAATTTCAGATGGTGGCTTTCAGGAATTCGACCTAAGGGCGGGCATTGAAAATATTCCCGGCGCTGTGGGATTTGCCAAAGCTGTTTCGTTGGTTACGGTGGAAGAGAACAGGCGTCTCAAAGAGATGCGGGACAGGGTCATTGAGCAGATTATCAAGAAAATTCCGTTGGTGACGTTGAATGGGGATCACGAAAAGAGACTCCCCCAAAATGCCAATCTCTCTTTTCACCATGTTGAAGGCAGTCCATCACCCTGCACCTGGATATGTACGGGATTGCGGTCAGCACGGGCTCAGCCTGCTTCAGCAGATCGCTGGAGGCCAGCCATGTCATGATGGCTATAGGCGGGGATCATGAACGTGCCCACGGATCCATACGCTTTACTTTTGGCAGATACAATACCATGGAGGAAGTGGACCTGGTCGTGGACACTTTGGCTAAGATTGTTGAGAATCTGAGAAAAATCAGTCCTTTAGGCAAACAAGGAGGCATGTAAAATGGCTTTTCCTTATAATGATACAGTCCTGGAACATTTCAAAAATCCGCGCAATGTCGGCAGAATTGAGGATGCGGACGGAAAGGCGTCAGAAGGCAGCCCGGCATGCGGAGACATGGTTTCGGTCTCTATCAAGGTAGACGATGAAACTAAAAAAATCACGGACATCAAGTTTGAGTCCTATGGCTGCGCCTCCAACATTGCGACGGGCTCGATTATTACGGAGATGGCCAAAGGTAAAACGCTGGAGGAAGCGAAAAGCATCACGTGGCAAGAGGCATCGCAGGCCTTGGGCGGGCTTCCAAGCATAAAAGCCCACTGCTCAGTGCTTGCGGTGGAATGCCTGCGGAGCGCTATTTTGAATTACGAAGAAAAGCATGGCTTGGTAGTCAATCTGGAACCGACTACGGAGGAAATAGTACGAAAAAAACTCAGAAGAGTTATGAATCCTATGAAGGGTCTGGATATGGTGGCGACAAACCTGGTCAAGGAAATTGAGGTCAGTGAAGGCGTGATTCGTGTGGTAGTGGATCTGCCTGAAGACCATCAATTCGCGGCGACCATCAAGGAGGAAGCCAAAGAAAGACTTGAAAATTTGTGGGACGTGAAACAGGTGATTATTGAGTTTGCGACGGTTTAGAGAGTTATAGCGACGAAAAAATGGTCATGATCAGCTTTTAACTTTTGCTGGTCATGACCATTATATTTTAAAACGCCCCGCGCATAACTTCCAGGAACGCCTCGGCAGCGCTGGTCAGCGGGAGATGGCGGCTGTGAATCAGGCAGAGATCCGTGGACGGGACCGGTTCCTCTGTTGCCAGAATCACCAGAGATTCGGAGGCGCTTTGCATGGCCATCTTCGGGACAAAGCCAATCCCGACCCCACTGGCGATCATGTCCACAATGAGATCCACGCTGCCGAATTCAAACTCCGGCTCCAGGTGGATCTGATGGCGTGCCAAAAAGTCGTCCAGGAGCCGCCGGGTCGTCGAGTTCTTTTCAAGGGTGACCAAAGGGTGCTCAGCCAGCTCAGAAAGGCTCAGCGACCGCCCGAGCAGCCCGTGGGTCCCGGCGTAATCCGCAGAAGAAATCCAAACATTTTCCTCTGAAGCCAGCCGCAGGTAGACCAGGTCCTTGTCCTCCAGGGCGCCGGTGTGATTCACGAGGGCCAGGTCCAGGGCACCCTCCCGAACGCGGGACTTCGATACCGGCGACGGCCGGTTCTGGATCGACAGCCGGATGTTGGGGTACTTCCGGTGAAAGGCCTGCAGCGGCGTCATCAAAATATACCGGGAGAGCGTATCGCTGGCCCCAATCTGCAGGTGCCCGCGATCCAGTCCTTGTAATCTAAGCAGCTCCTTTTCGCCTTTTTCAATGCTCTTGATGGCTTGGCTGACGAAATCAAAGAGAGTTTCGCCGGCGGCGGTCAGGGAGACGGTGCGCCCTTTTCGATAGAACAGCGGCATTCCCAGAGCGGTCTCCAGCTGCCGGATGGACTGACTGACAGAGGACTGGGTGACAAAAAGGACTTCGGAGGCTCGTGTGAAGCTTTCGTGAAGGGCCGCGTGGTAGAAGACATTGTAAAGATCCATGGAGTTCATGCATTAGCGCTCCTTATGATTTTGATTACTATAATTAATTATTATTATAAATGATCTGATGATACAATCAAGAAGAATCGAGAACAATCATCGGGGTACGAATGTAAATAGTCGTGAATGCGGGGTGGTGGGGCAGGAACCATCGGCAAAAAAAGCTTTAAAAGAGGGCTCTGCCGATGGTCTCTCAGCCCTCCAATTCATCCATAGCAACACAGTCGTCATAAGCAAGCTCCGGCGTGTGCCGGACATGATCAACATAACGAACAAGGAGGCAAATCATGCAGGGTGTAAGAAAGTTTGTCCGAAAAATCGAGGCGCTGGACGTGGAGAGCGCCGGGCTCACCGGCCAGATCAGGGACTTTTTGAAGATTAGCGCGGTGAAAAAGGCGGAGGTTTACAACGGTTACGACATCTTTGGCCTGGAGCCCGCAGAAGTGGCAGAGGCGGTGCAGCACGTGTTTTCCGAGCCCAACGTGGACCTGGTCAGCGACGTCTGGATGCCGGAAGCAGGGGAGACGGCGTTTGCTTACCGTTTGCTGCCGGGGCAGTATGACCAGCGGTCGGACTCAGCGGTGCAGCTGCTGACTATTTTGAAACTGGGACAGGATCCCCACGTGGTTTCCTTTAAAGCGGTACGTCTGAAGAGTGAGCGGCCTTTGACAGCGGAAGAGGTCCAGGGGATTAAGCGCTTCCTGATCAACCCGGTGGAGGCTATGGAAATTTCGCTGGTTGAGCTTTGCCCGGCAGAGGTGGTTCAGCCGGACGCGCCGCCTGTTGAGGTGCTCGAAGGTTTCAGAGCGCTGACGGATGATGCGCTGGATGGGTTCCTCGCGTCACACGGCCTCGCCATGTCCAGTGAAGATCTGGCAATGGTTCAGGCCTATTTCAAGAACACAGCCGGCCGGGATCCCAAGATGACAGAGCTCAAGGTTCTGGATACTTACTGGTCGGATCACTGCCGTCACACGACGTTTATGACCGAGCTGAAGGATATTGACTTCTCTGAGGCGACTTATGGCCCGCTACTGGAAGCTTATGATAAATACAGGCAAAAGCGCGCGGACATTGCGACTTCCAAGCCGGAGTCCCTCATGGATCTGGCGACCATTCAGGCCCGCTGGCTGCGAAAGCAGGGCGGCCTTGCGGATGTTGAGGTGTCGGATGAGATCAACGCAGCGACGTTTATGGTGGACGCGGCCTTTGAAAACGGCGAGACCAAGCCTTACTTAGTCATGTTCAAGAACGAGACCCACAACCACCCTACGGAGATCGAGCCTTTTGGCGGTGCGGCGACCTGTCTGGGCGGCGCGATCCGGGATCCGCTTTCAGGCCGCAGCTATGTCTATCAGGGCATGCGCATCACCGGTTCCGGGGATCCAACGGAGAGTCTTGAGAAAACTTTGCCTGGCAAGCTGCCTCAAAGGGTGATCACCCGGGGCGCAGCGAAGGGCTTTTCCTCCTACGGCAACCAGATTGGCCTGCCTGCGGGCTACATCCGCGAGTATTACCATGAAGGCTTCAAGGCGAAGCGCATGGAGGTGGGCGCGGTTATTGGCGCGGCACCGGCTGAAAACGTGAAGAGATTGAAACCGGCGGTCGGTGACAGAGTGCTCCTCATTGGCGGCAAGACGGGCATCGACGGACTTGGCGGCGCGACGGGCTCTTCCAAGGAGCACGACGAGTCCAGTCTGGCAACCTGCGCCTCGGAAGTCCAGCGTGGCAACGCACCTGAGGAGCGGAAGCTTCAACGGCTCTTCAGCACAGCAGACTTCGCGAAGCGCATCAAGAAGTCCAATGACTTTGGCGCCGGCGGCGTGTCGGTGGCCGTTGGGGAACTGGCGGACAGCCTGGACATCCAGCTGGACGCAGTAAAGACGAAATATCCGGGTCTTGGGGCCATAGAGCTGGCGATCTCAGAGTCTCAGGAGCGCATGGCGGTGGTCGTGGATCCCGCGGATGTGGAAGCGGTCGTGGCGTTGGCTGCTAAAGAAAACCTGGACGCTTATGAAATTGCTCAGGTGACGGATTCCGGTAAGCTTCGGATGTTCCTGAAGGGTGAAGTCGTTTTGGAGCTGGACCGCGACTTTATCGATTCCAGCGGCGCCAGCAGAAGCCAGGTCATCAAGGTGACCGAGGTGCCCGGGGCTAAGTCTGGAGAGGGTACAGAGGAACCCGAGGACAAGGTCGTCGCTTCTGCGGAAGAGGCGGAGGCGGCCCTTTTGGCAGCAGTCACGGATTTAAACGGGGCGTCTCAGATTGGCCTCGTCGAGAATTTTGACAATACGGTTGGGGCTTATTCCATTCTGATGCCGTTTGGCGGCGCACGCCAGATGTCGCCGTCTATGTCAATGGTGGCCAAGCTGCCATCTGCTGATGGCAAGTCGCTGACGGGTACGGTGATGACCGCGGGCTATGCGCTGAAGGCACTGGACCGGGATCCGTTTGTGGGCGGCGCCATGTCCGTGGCTGAAGCGGTGGCCAAGGCGGTGCTGACAGGGGCGAAGCTCGAACGCATTCACCTGTCCTGCCAGGAATATTTTGAGCGGCTGGGGTCAGACCCGCTGAAGTGGCAGAAGCCTTTTAAGGCTCTATTAGGTGCTTTATATACAATGGATGCTTTTGGTCTTGGGGCCATAGGCGGCAAGGACTCCATGTCCGGTACCTTTAAAGATCTGAATGTACCGCCGACGCTGATTGCCTTTGCGGCAGCGCCAGTGGATGTGAAAAATGTCGTTTCAACAGACTTCAAAGCTGAGGGCAGCACGGTCTACATGGCAGATGTGGCAAGGGACGCGGCAGGTCTTCCGGATCTCGCGGCTTATGCGGCAAGGCTGAAAGAAGCCCAGGCGCTGATTGAGCATGGTGTCGTGCTGTCCGCTTCTGTCGTGGAAGAGGGCGGCGTACTGGAAAATCTGTTTAAGATGGGCGTCGGCAATGGCATTGGTGTTAAGCTTTCATCAAAGGAATTGCCTAAGGCGGGCTTTGGTGCCCTGATCCTTGAAATTGACCTGGCCAGTGCGGATGTCATGCCTGCGGATTGGCTGATGCTTGGCGAGACACAAAGTGATTATCGTATCAACGCTCAGGGCGGCGGTGTGGATCTCAAGAAAATTGAGACGGCGTGGCTGGAGCCGCTGGACAGCGTGTTCCCGCGCTGCAAGCCTTATGCGGATGCGCCACTTGCGGCAGAAGCGCCGCCTGCCGGTAAGAAAAAAGAGAAACGGGCGGTGCTGTTTGGGGAAGAACGACCATCGGCGAACATCCTTAGAGGTGTGAAGCCCAGAGTGTTCATCCCGGCGTTCCCGGGGACGAACTGTGAGATCGACACGGCGCGGGCCTTCGAACGAGCCGGGGCAGAGGCTGAAGTCATCATTTTCAGAAACCGGAACCTGGCAGACGTGGAAGCGTCTATTGAGGCTTATGTGAAGGCCATAGAAAAGGCGCAGATGATCGCGCTGCCGGGGGGCTTCAGCGCCGGAGATGAGCCGGATGGATCCGGCAAGTTCATCAGCTCGGTGTTCAAGAACGCTGGGATCAAAGAGGCGACCATGGCGCTGCTGAAGCAGCGGGACGGCCTGATGCTGGGGATCTGCAACGGGTTCCAGGCGCTGATCAAACTGGGGCTGCTGCCATATGGCGAGATCCGGGACCTTGGGTCTGAGGATCCAACGGTGACGTACAATCAGTGCGGCAAGCACATTTCCAAGATGGTGCAGATTGAAGTGGTGTCTAAGATGTCGCCGTGGCTGGCGCGGGTGTCTGAGGGCGTACGTTACAATGTGCCTTTGTCACACGGTGAAGGGCGTTTCTTTGCCAGCGAGGCACAGTATGAGGCGCTGTTGGCGGCGGGCCAAGTGGCGACGGTCTATTCCAGAGGCCATAACCTCAACGGGTCGGCCTTTGGGGTCGAGGGGCTTGTGAGCCCGGATGGCCGTGTGCTTGGCAAGATGGGCCACTCGGAGCGGATGACGTCTCACACTTATTTGAATGTGCCAGGTCAGTATGACATGGAGATTTTTGAGGCTGGCGTGGATTACTTCAATAAATAAAGCTTTTGCAATGGGCAGATTAAGCGGTTCGGGTGTGAAAAGCGGGATGTAATGCGGTCGTTGTCATTTGCTGAAGGAACCGCTTTATTTGCCGAAATGGTCTTGATTAGACTGTGGATGTGGGGTAGAATAAAGATAAATCAAGAACGTTAATGTCGTAAAAACAATAAAATGTTCGTGTTTTGGGAGGATGTTCAATGAAAGTTGCAATTATCATGGGCAGCAAATCAGATCTGGAAGTTGTGTCAAAAGCGGCGGAAGCCCTTGAGCAATTTGGGATTGAAGCTGAAATGAGAGTTATGTCAGCACACCGTACGCCGAATGAAGTCATGAACTTTATTGCAAAAGCTGAAGAGAATGGTTTTGAGGCTATCATTGCTGCTGCCGGAAAAGCGGCGCATTTGCCGGGGGTAATCGCGGCGTTTACAGTGCTTCCGGTCATTGGGCTGCCCATCAAGAGCAGCTTCATGGATGGCTTTGACTCGCTGTTGTCTATTGTTCAGATGCCTTCCGGCATTCCGGTGGCGACGGTGGCTGTCAATGGCGGCGACAACGCAGGCATTCTGGCGGCGCAGATCCTCAGCGTCAAGTATCCTGAGGTGCGTGAGCGACTTAAGGCATTCCGTGAGAAGATGCGCCAGGACGTTGTGGCGGCGGATGCGTCTATTCAGGGGCTTCGCAAGTAAAGCGAGGGTGTTTGGAGCGGTGGGTCTGGATTCGTGATAGTGAACCGTCGCGTTAGAGGCACCATGTCATTTTGAAGAAAAGCGAACATTGTAAAGAAGTAACTAAGAAAATGTGAGGTTTTGGAGGGCAATTCTCCAAATTAAGCGAAATGTTCCGTTTGGAACAGCGGTGACAGGCACTCAGTTCGAGTTGGTGCCTGTCACCAACTCAAATTCAGTACCTGTCACCAAACTCAACTCTGTACCAGACACTCTTAATGAAACTTTAATCTCTCAGAGGAGGATTTGTTTAAATGGAAAAGCGTGAAATGTTATACGAAGGCAAGGCGAAGCGCGTTTATAAAACAGATGACGAAAAACTGTATATTATCGAATTCAAAGATGACGCCACGGCGTTTGATGGCAAGAAAAAAGGGACGATCCACGATAAGGGCATCCTGAACAACAAAATCAGCGAAGGCCTCTACACCATGCTGGAGGCAGAAGGCATTCCGACGCACTTCGTCAAGCGCCTCAGTGATCGCGACGTCCTCGTCAAAGCTGTCAAAATCATGCCGCTGGAAGTATTGGTCAGAAATATTGCAGCGGGCTCCCTCACAAAGCGCCTCGGTATTCCTGAAGGCAAGGCATTGCCGTTCACTGTCCTTGAGTTCTGTCTGAAGGATGATTCTCTTGGGGATCCGCAGATCAACGAAGACCACATTCGTGCCATGGAATTGGCAACAGTTGATCAAGTGGCTCAAATTAAAAAATATGCCCTTAAGATCAATGAGCTCCTCAGCGCTTTCTTCAAAGCCAGAGGCATTACCCTGGTCGACTTCAAACTCGAGTTTGGCCTCTATGGTGATGAGGTTCTCCTGGCTGACGAAATTTCTCCTGACACTTGCCGTCTCTGGGACGCTGCAACGGGAGAAAAACTGGACAAAGACCGCTTCAGACGCGACCTCGGAAATATTGAAGAGGCTTACCAGGAAATCCTCAAGCGCCTTGACAATTAATCTGATCATCCGTCAATCCGTTAACCCGTTAACCCATATTGGGAACTGCCGACTGAGACGAGCTGGATAGTAGGATAGAAGGCCTGCAGGATAGAAGGATAAAGGATAGGAGCGCTGGAAAATGTGTGAAATGAAGTGGGACAAGCTGGGTGAAGAGTGCGGGGTCATAGGACTCTACACGAGCGACGCGGACCACATTGCGTCCATGGCCTGCTATGGGCTCATTGCGCTGCAGCATCGCGGCCAGGAAAGCGCGGGCATCGCAGTGAAAAACGACAGCATCAAATACTATAAGGACATGGGTCTGGTCCAGGAGGTCTTCTCCAATGAAACTCTGGCAAAGCTTCATGGAACCGCTGCCGTTGGCCATGTCCGTTATTCAACGACCGGAGATTCCAATGTCGCCAACGCCCAGCCTCTGGTGGTCAAGTACCGCGGCGGATCCATCGCTCTGGCCCACAACGGCAACCTGGTCAACATAGGCACCATCCGGGATCGACTCGAGGACGACGGCGCCATTTTCCAGACCTCCATTGACTCTGAGGTCATCGCGGCACTGATCGCCCGAAATTTCAAGCTTGGCTTGAAGGAAGGCCTCACCGACGCCCTGAAGCAGCTTCAGGGCTCCTTTGCCCTTACTATTCTCTTCGAGGACAAGCTCATTGGCGTTCGCGACACCAACGGCCTCCGCCCACTCATCTTAGGGCAGTTAGCCGATGGTGGCTACGTCCTGGCCTCCGAATCCTGCGCGCTGGATGTCCTAAGCGCCACCCCAATCCGGGACGTGGAGCCCGGCGAAGTCATCCTTATCGACGACAAAGGCATTGAAAGCTTTCAATTCGCACCAGCCGCCAGACGCGTCGTCTGCGCCTTCGAATATGTGTACTTTGCCAGACCGGACAGCACCATTGACGGCGTCAACGTCTATATGTCGCGCCGCAATGCCGGACGCACCCTGGCCTTGGAGCATCCCATTGAAGCGGATGTGGTCATAGGCGTACCGGATTCCGGGACCAGCGGCGCCATAGGGTACTCAGAAGCCTCCGGCATTCCGCTGGGCATAGGCCTCATCAAGAATAAATATCTGGGCAGAACCTTCATCCAGCCGGACCAGAAGATGCGCGAGCTTTCGGTCCATCTAAAGCTCAATGTCCTGAAGGAAAATATAGCGGGCAAACGCGTCGTCATGATCGACGACTCCATAGTCCGCGGCACCACCAGTAAGAAAATCGTTCAAATGCTGAGAGACGCAGGGGCCCAAGAGGTGCATATGCGCATCACGTCGCCGCCGGTGGCCTACCCGTGCTTTTACGGCATCGATACGCCAAGCCGCCAGAATCTGGTCGGGGCTCAGATGACGGTTGAGGAAATCGGGAAACGCATTGGTGTTGATTCACTGGGCTATTTGTCACCGGAAGGACTTAAAAAAGCTATCGGCCTCAAAGCAACACCGCTGCTCGACGCGGTGCCAAATCCAGAGGAACTTTCCGAAAGCGGGATCTGTCTGGCCTGCTTCAACGGCGATTACCCTACAGCGGTCCCTGAGTCCGCTGACAAATTCCAGTTCGAGAAACGATAAGGAGGAAGTGTGCCATGTCGCAGCCAGACGTTAAAGATAAAAATGAGACACAGGATTCAAAAGACCTGAAAAGAGACGCTTACAAGGCCGCGGGGGTAGACGTGGAAGAGGGCTACCGCGCCGTGGATCTGATGAAAAAATATGTCAAAACCACTCATGACAACCGCGTGATCGGTGGTATTGGCGGCTTTGCCGGTATGATGACCCTGGGCGGCAAGTTCACAGAGCCAGTCCTCGTCGCCGGTACGGATGGCGTAGGCACCAAGCTGAAGCTGGCCTTTTCCTTGGATCGCCATGACACCGTGGGCATTGACCTGGTGGCTATGTGCGTCAACGACATTCTCTGTCAAGGCGCCCAACCGCTGCTGTTCCTGGATTACATTGCTACAGGCAAGCTGAAGGCGGAGCAAGCCGGAGAAATCGTCAAAGGCGTCAGCAATGGCTGTCGTCAGGCGGGCGCTGCGCTGCTGGGCGGCGAGACAGCTGAAATGCCTGGCTTTTACGCCGAGGGCGAGTACGACCTCGCAGGCTTTGCCGTGGGTGTCGTTGAAAAAAGTGAGATCATCACCGGCGAGCGGATTGGAGAAGGGGACGTGGTCCTCGGCCTTCCATCCAGCGGTGCGCACTCCAACGGCTATTCTCTGCTCAGAAAGCTCTTTGCAGAGGAAATTGCCGCGCCAGAGGCGACGGACAGCGCGAAAGCTATCACAAAAATGCTTCTGGAACCAACCCGCATTTACGCGCCGGAAGTCCGCGTGCTGATGCCTCGCTTTGACCTGAAGGGCATGTGCCACATCACAGGTGGCGGTTTCCAGGAAAACGTGCCGCGCATGCTTCCGGAAGGCCTAGGTGTTGCCATTGACACCGCTGCCTGGAAGCGTCCGGAAATTTTCAATCTCATCGAAGCCCGCGCGGGTCTGACTCCGGCTGAGCTCTTTGGGACTTTCAACATGGGCATTGGGTTCATGGTGGTGCTCTCCGCTGAGAATGCGGCTCAAGCCCTCGAAGCCCTTGCCATTGAAGGCTACGAAGCATACAAGATCGGCGAGATTGTCAAGGTGTCTGCCGGCAAGGACCGCGTGATCTTATGATCAGCGATTTTCAAGACAAAGAGGGTGGCACTAGGTCGCCTGACGGCGCTTGGTTATCTGACGGCACTTGGTTGCCTGACGGTACTCAGTCACCTAACTCCACCCCGAATTCAAACATAACGGCGGGCGGCGCTCATTCCTCTGTGAATGGGCGGCCGCGGATCGCCGTTTTCGTGTCCGGTGGCGGAACCAATCTGCAGGCGCTCATTGACGCGACGGAAACGGTGAAATTGAAGGCACCGGCTGGAAAAGTCGGATCCGGTGATCCAATGACTGAAGGGAACCGAGTGACTGAAAGGAACCGAGTGACTGAAAGGAACCGAGTGACTGAAAGGAACCGAGTGACTGAAAGGAACCATCGGCTAAACGCACTTATAGTCCTGGTGATGGCAGACCGACCGGGCTGCTATGCGCTGGAGCGGGCTGATAAACACGGGATTCGCGGGGAAATGATCGACCGCAAGGTGGGGTCGCCGCAAGAACGCGAACAGAAAATCCTGGCGCTCCTGGAGGAAGTTGAGGCAGACTATATAGTTCTGGCGGGCTTCCTGGGGATCCTGGGGGCTGGCATTATTGAGAAGTACCGCGACCGGATTGTGAACGTCCATCCGTCCCTGATCCCAAAATACTGCGGGAAGGGGTTTTATGGTCACCATGTCCACGAGGCGGTCCTGGCGGCCGGTGATACGGAGACCGGCGTCACTGTCCACCTGGTGGATGAGGGCGTGGATACCGGCCGGATTCTGATGCAAAGCAAGGTCCCGGTGATGCCGGGGGATACGCCGGAATCGCTCTACGCCAGGCTGCAGCCTGTGGAGCATCAAACATTGGTCGAAGCGGTCGCAGTGCTGATCGCGGAGAAATTTGGGAGGTCAGAAGCGTGAGAAGAGCTTTAATCAGCGTCAGTGACAAGCACGGTGTGGTCGAGCTGGGCATGCGCCTTGCGGCTATTGGGTATGAAATCCTGTCGACGGGAGGTACCTATAGAGTGCTGCAGGAAGCGGGCGTCAAAGCGACGGAAGTCAGTGAGGCGACGGGTTTCCCGGAGTGCTTTGACGGTCGCGTCAAAACCTTGCATCCGGCGGTTCATGGGGGGATCCTGGCTCGCCGCGATTCGGAGAAGCATCAGCGCGAGGCCATGAAGCTGGGCATTGAGATGATCGACCTCGTGGCGGTGAACCTCTATCCGTTCCGGGAGACGGTTCAGAAGCCGGATTCGACTTTGGAAGATATTATTGAAAACATAGATATTGGCGGGCCTACTATGCTGCGCTCCGCTGCGAAGAATTACAATGATGTTATTGTTTTGTGTGATCCTATGGACTATGAGACGGTTCTTGAGCCTTTGGAGCGCGGTGAAGCCATTCCGGTGGATGAGCGGGCGCGCCTGGCGCTGAAAGTGTTCGAGCATACCTCCCACTACGATGCCATGATAGCGTCGTTTTTGGGGAAGACCTTCCGTCCGGAGGGCTTTGGCCGAACTTTGACGCTGCCGTTTGATGTGGTGCAGCCGCTTCGCTATGGGGAAAATCCGCACCAGAATGCATGGTTCCTGAAGGATGCGCTGCCTGCCGCTGGTGCATCCACGGACTTTGTGCAGCTTCACGGCAAAGAACTTTCTTTCAATAATTTGAATGACCTGGACGCGGCGGTTCGCATGGTGCGTGAGTTTGTGGAGCCGGCAGCTGTGGCGGTCAAGCATACGAACCCTTGCGGCGTTGCGGTGGGTCACGATTTGGTGACTGCCTACGTCAAAGCCCACGACGCGGATCCGGTATCCATCTTTGGGGGCATTGTGGCTTTAAACCGTAAGGTCGACCGTGAGACGGCGCTGGAAATGTCGAAGACTTTCCTTGAGATTATTGTGGCGCCGGCGTTTTCTGAGGAAGCGCTGGAGGTTTTGAAGGCCAAGAAGAACATCCGGCTGTTGACGCTGCCTACGAACCAGACTTTTGAGGATGCTTATGACCTCAAACGGATTGAGGGCGGACTGCTGATTCAGCAGGTGGACTCGGAGCCGGCGGGCATGGAGCTTAAGGTTGTTACGGACCGCATCCCTACAGAGGATGAGATGCATGACCTGCGATTTGCCTGGAACATTTGCCGTCATGTGAAGTCCAATGCTATTGTGGTCGCCAAGGGCGGCGTCACTTTGGGCGTAGGGCCGGGACAAACCAACCGCGTTGGTGCCGCTGAGATTGCATTGAAACAGGCGGGTGCCGGGGCCAAGGGCGGCGCGCTGGCGTCGGATGCTTTCTTCCCGTTTGCGGACTCGGTGGAATCTGCCGCGGCTGCCGGGATCTCTGCGATTATTCAGCCAGGCGGCTCTGTCAACGATGACAAGGTGATCGAGGCGTGCAACCGTTATGGGATCGCGATGGTCTTTACGGATGTGAGACATTTCAAGCATTGATTCTGAGATGAATTGATTGATTGATTGAATTGGACTGCTCAGCAATTTTACGAATATACCACCGGGAGGTAGGTTCATGCGGATCTTGGTAATTGGCAATGGCTCGAGAGAGCATGCTTTGGGCTGGAGATTGTCGAAAAGTAACCACGCGCCAAGCCTTTTCTTCGCACCAGGGAATTTTGGAACGGCCCTAGTAGGGAAGAATGTGGAAATTGGCGTGTCAGAAGTGGAAGCGCTCAAGGCGTTTGCGTTGGAAGAAAAGATCGATTTGACCCTGGTGGGTCCTGAGGTGCCGCTGGTGGCCGGTGTAGTCGACGCTTTTCGCGAGGCGGGCCTGGTTATTATTGGGCCGGATCGTGCAGGGGCGCAGCTGGAGGGCAGCAAGGCTTTTTCCAAGGAGTTCATGATGAAGTACCAGATTCCGACCGCGGGGTATGGTGTTTTTAAGGACGTAGAGGCTGCGAAGGCGGCGCTGCGCAGCTATGCGCTCCCGGTGGTGATTAAAGCCGATGGCCTCGCCGCCGGCAAAGGAGTTATCATTGCTCAGAGCTATGAAGAGGCGGAGCAGACTTTGGCAGAAATGATGCTGGAAGGCCGCTTTGGAGAATCCGGCCACACAGTGGTGCTTGAGGAGTTTCTTAAGGGCTTTGAGGCTTCAATTATTTGTCTGGTGGACGGTGAGACCATATTACCGCTGGAGACTGCCCAGGATTATAAGAAGATTTTTGACGCGGATCTTGGACCAAACACCGGCGGCATGGGGTCTTATTCGCCGAGTGCCTTTGTGGATGCGGCTTTGATGGCGGACATTGAGAGCCGGGTGCTCCAACCGACTTTGAAGGGGCTGCAGGCAGAGGGATTTGACTTCAGGGGGATCATATTTATTGGTCTTATGATCGACGAGTCCTGCCCGACCGGATTGGCGGACGGAATTAAGGTCCTTGAATACAATGTCCGTTTTGGAGATCCGGAGACGCAGTCTTTGATGGCGCGACTGGACAGTGATTTTGTGGATGTTTTGCTGGCGCTGCACGACCGTAAGCTTAGCACGCTGCAATTGGCATGGACGCCTAAGGCCGCTGTTTCGGTGGTTTTAGCATCCATGGGTTATCCGGATGATTTTGAGACTGGACTTGAGCTCGCTTTTCCTGGAACACAGACGGAGTTTATGCCGGAGGTGACGGCGTTCTTTGGCGGCGCGGTGCTGAAAGATGGCAAGGCTGTGACTTCAGGTGGCCGCGTGGTCACGGTTACTGCGGTGGGCGACACGCTGGACAGCGCTCGTAAGAAGGCCTATCAAGGCGCGGAAATGATTCGGTTTGGGAATAAGTATAGCAGGAAAGATATTGCGAAGTTTTAAGAGTTTTTAAAGAAAGTTTAAGGCATGGTTAAAAGGAAGGACCGGTTGCCGGCGGCTAATCGCCGCTTGCACCCAGTCTTTCCTTTTTTCGGTTCAATTATGGTGTAAATTTACACCTAGTACCCTGTAAACACTAAAACTCGACATTCAACAGGTTAAAATTTCGCATTGCTGTGTTGTCGTTATCCGCGATACTGCCTAGTATCGCTACTTCCTCCGCCTTGCACTTCGAAATTTTACCGCAGTTGTATGTTATAGTTTTAGAATTTACAGGGTACTAGCTCTGGCACCAAATTCAAAGCTGTCCGCGTCACCAGTTTCGTTTTTGTCCGCGTCCTCAAACTCAAACCGGTGACTGTCACCCACTACAATTCTCGCGCAATTTAGGGTTTGCGGGTGACCAAATTGTGGTATAGACTATCTATGTGAGGATGCTGTTCGAGATCCTGCGTAAAACATACAAAAACAGACACCACCCCAAATCCAACACAGAGGTGATCCCATGCCAATAGGCCATATTCGCGATCTTGAAGGAAAACCCATCATCAACCCGGAAGTCAAAGGCGCCGTCATGAAGGTTCCGGTTTCCAAAGAAGAAGGCTGGACGGACCATGTCATGCGCGTGTTTGAGATTGAAGGCCACGGTTACACGCCGCGCCACTCCCATCCTTGGCCGCACATCAACTATGTGCTCGAAGGCTCCGGAACCCTGTTCCTCCATGACAAGGAAAACCCTATCGAAGCCGGATCCTATGCCTACGTGCCAAGCGGGGAGCTTCACCAGTTCAAAAATCTGACGGACAAACCGCTCAAATTCATCTGCATTGTGCCAAATGAGGGCCACTACTAGTATCGTGCCAGACGCTGCAGCGCCAGCTCCGGCAATCCAAAAAAAACATGAAAACCCTTCGAGCCCCCAAAAGAGCGCGAAGGGTTTCTAACTATAAAGGGGGCACCGCTATGGAAAGGTATGGCATCATCGACCTCGGGTCGAACTCTGTGCGCATGAACATAGTCAATGTCTATAAGAACGGCTCCTACAGTCTGGTGGACCAAGCCAAGGTCATGGTCCGGCTCTCGGAGGGCTTAGCGGATGGCGGCACTCTCAAGCCCGAGCCCATAGCCAGAACCCTGAACGCCATCAAACTCTTCAACCAGCTCATCGAAGCCTATGGCGTCTCAAAAGTCGTGGCAGTCGCCACCGCCGCGGTCCGGCAAGCCTCCAACGCTTCCGACTTCCTGGACGCAGCCCAGCGCGAGCACCAGATGGCCTTTGAGGTCATCAGCGGCCAGGATGAAGCCTACTACGACTACCTGGGCGTCGTCAATACCATCGACCTGAGGGACTTCCTCATGATCGACACCGGCGGCGGCAGCACCGAGCTGGCCTGGGTCGTCAACCGGGAAATCAGGGAATCCGTCTCCCTGCCCTTTGGCAGCGTCATCTTAACAGAGCGCTACCTCAGCGACGCAAACCGTCTCAAAGGCCTCGAAAAAGCGGAAAAATTCATCCGCAAGGCCTACAAGGAGGTCCCGTGGCTGAAGGAAGCCAAAGGCCTGCCGGTCGTTGGACTGGGCGGCTCCCTCCGCAGCGTGGCCAAAGTCCACCGGGGCAAGGACCCCCTCTCCACCGTCAGCCTGCACAATTACAGAATGTCCGGCAACGACCTCACGACGCTGCTTGCAGACATTGTCAAAACCCCGCCGGACAAAGTCGCCGACCTGCCCGGCATAGGCAAGGACCGCTCAGACATCATCGCCGGCGGCGTCCTGCCACTGAAAGTTCTCGCGAATGTCATTGCCCTGGAGTTGTTTGTCGTCAGTGGCAACGGTCTCCGGGAAGGCCTGTTTTTCAGCCGCTACTTCAAAGAAAAGAATTTGCCGATGGTCGTGCCCTCCGTCCTGGATCACAGCCTCGAAAACGTCCGCAAGCGCTTCAATGTGGACAACCCCCACACGGCGCACGTGCGAAAACTGACCCTGCGCCTGTTCGACGCCCTGAGACTTCTGGGGCCGTACAGCGATGATGAACGCAGGCTCCTGGACGCCGCCAGCCATCTTCATGACATAGGGATGCACATTGAGTATTACAATCACCATCGGCATGGGTTTTATCTGGCTTTGAACGCGAGACTCTGCGGGCTGGCCAACGAGGAAGTCGTCAAGGTCGCGTTTCTCGTGGGTCATCACCGGGAATCCAAGCTGAAGGAAGATCTGGACCGGTACCGGGGCGTCATGGGCAAGGAGACCATGGATCGTCTCAGGCGGCTGGCGGTGCTGCTGCAAATCGCCGAGCGGATCGACCGGAGTGAGTCCCAGGTGGTGGATGACCTCGTGGTGACGCCCGGAAATGGCGAAGTGGTCATCCGGCTGGTGTCGGAGAAGGACACAGAGCTAGAATGCGTGGCGACCATGCGCATTGCGGAGGATTTTGAGAAGGCGTATGGACTGAAGATGCGGGTGGTGCGGGAGTAAGATCACCATATAATACGTTAATGCAAAAAGGAATTAAGCCGATGGTGTCCAATCAAGACACCATCGGCTTAAATTTTTTGAATTCTTAAATCAATTTAAGGAGCAGTTCCAGCCTGAGTCGAACGGAAGGGTCTTCGAGATTCACGGGCAGCAAGTCCTCGATCTCTTCCACGCGTTTTCTCACGGTGTTAATGTGGAGAAACATCTTTTTGGCGGTATTGCTGAAGTTCATACGGCACTCCAGATAGGATTTCAGTGTCTCGATCAGTTGGCCGGAGTCATCCTTGGCGCGCAGTTTGTTGAGATCGCGCATCATGATCTGGATCTCATCCTCCTGCACGTCAATCCAAGCCAGGGCGCCCAGTTCTGAGTACCGGAAATACACACAGTCCGGATTGATCAGTTTGCCCATATCCAGAGCTCTTAAGCATCTTCGGTAATTTCTGTCCAGCTCGTGAATGATGCCCGGCAGATCCGACAAACCAAATTCAAAACGGCCGTCTTCCAGGTCCAGGACAAGACGCTGGTTGAGTTTTTTGAGTTTGACCCTTAACTCATTTAAATAGCTGCCTTCCTCAAGGTGCTCGGTATTTCCGAGGAGCAGGAGACAGTGGTGGTCATCCAGCAGAGCAGTCCTGCATTCCGAGCTGCTGAAGATGCCGCGGATGGAGCTGCGGATCAATTCCCGGTTCTGATGCAGGGAAACCTCATTGTTGTTTTGCCTGATCACTACAGTATAGTAGGCAGCGTCCGGGTTAAGATTGAGTTCGGAAGCATGGGAGCGGATCTCCTCCGGCCTCGACAAATTGCCGGATACCAAGGCGTTAACAAAGCTCTCAAAGCCAATGTCACCAATGCTTTGAGTCACAATAATCTGTTCATATAATTCCTGAAGCAGGAGGTAGCCGGTTCTGAGGGCAAATTGGTCAAAGTAGTCAATGAGTCCGGTGGCTTCCAAAACCACAAAATAGGCTTTAATTTTGTTTTCCACCGTAATAGGCACCGTGATCCAACTGTAGGGCTTTTCGTATTTTGGGTTGTAAACCCTATATCTCGCCATTTTTAAATTGTCGCACAGAGTTTCCTTGCTGAAATCAAAGGATGGATTCCAGAAATCCTCCAGTTTCATATCCTGAGAGATCGCTTTAAAACGATCCGAACTATAATAGGCTTTGTCGTTGACCAGATTGTAGATCATGGTAGGGAAATCCATTTCAATTTCCATGGCGGTCAGAATCCGCTTGATTTTTCTGATGTGATAGGAAAGGTCGGAGAGGTTATTGAATTGAAGTTTTCCAATGTTGAACTGCTGGATATTTTTATTCATGACGATGACGTTGAGCATATTCATGATTTCCATCCAGGGAACGCCCTTCGGGATGCTCAGCAGCGGGACATCATAATCATTGCATGCTTGAATCAAGTCTGCGGGGAACTCGTCGAGATACCTGCCCAGTTTGATGCCAACACATGAAATTCTTTGGAATGTGCCTGATTCAATGTGAGGCGGAAGCAAATCAGGCTGCTGTTTAAATACGTAGCCTGATGAAATCAGGAATTCTCTGCCGCGTGTAAAGGCAAATCCATCCGGTGCGTCCAGTACGGCGACACCTTGTATGTGTTTGTGGACTCCTTTGTGACCTGCGACCACCGTAAATTGGCTGAAGAAATCTTTTTCCAGAATTTCAGCGACAGAAACGCCCATGAGTTCACCTTCCTTATGACGATCATATGCAAAAATGTTGAAAATCTAAGTTTATTATATCGTTTTCCGCTGTGGCTTACAAATTGAATTCATAATAATTGTAGTATGGTTGGGTAGAATTGGGCGTTTTTAGGAGCAATTTAATCATTTTTGTGAAAATATTTTCTTTAAGGACCTGGTTTTAATGAAATAATGTTTTTGTTTCACATTTTGTTTTCAAATCTAAATCTCTTTGCGATGTAATAAAGGTTACAAAATGATAACTTAATATTCAGAAATTATAAATTATTTATCAGGAGGTTTGAACACGAACTATTTAGAAATGGCCAGCGATCCACTGATGTAGATTGCCATATGACTGGCTGTCTCACTCGTACTCGTCCAGGAACTCATCTTCGCGAAAAAATCTTATTAAATGGAGGTTAATTATGAAAGAAACATTGGTAATTGCAAATAACCCAATAATGTGGATTTTAGCTCTGATTATTATTGCGAACGTTGTTGTTCAATGCTTTATTTTCTATCGACTGGCAAACAAGCACGTGAAGGAAACGTCCATTATAAGTTCAAAACAAGTCAAGGAAGCTTTTAAGATTGGTTTCATAGGAACGATTGGTCCGGCGTTTGCGGTCTTTGCCGTAGCGGTGGCTCTGATTGCGCAAATTGGCGGCCCTCTGACATTAGCCAGGGTTGGAATTATTGGATCTGCTGCTTTTGAAATGATTGCGGCTGGAATTGGCAGCGGCGGAACTGCAGGCACACCGGATTTTGCGCCTAAAATGCTCTCTGCAGCGGCTTGGGTCATGACATTAGGCGGCGCAGGATGGTTAATTGTTGTATTCTTTGCGACTAAACATATCGATAAGCTCCAAGTAACGATCAAAAAAGCTAATCCACTCACAATTGCTTACATGTCTCTCTTTGCGCCTTTTGTCATATTCTTTTCCCTGGCTTATAAGGAAGTCATCAACAAAGGTCTTTTAGCGAAAACATTCACTATTGCGCCTTTAGCGGCATTGATTGCTGGTGCCTTATCCGTTGTTATTGTCAATAAAATTGTCGCAAAAGACAGTTCTAAAAAATGGCTTAAAGATTGGGCAATGGGGTTCGCTGTGGTTGCGGCTATGGTCGTAGGCACCATCTTAAGATAAGGGGGCAAATAATATGACAAATAATAATCAAAATCCAAAGCAATTTCATAAAGACGTTCACTTTTGGGGTCAACTTACCATTGCAGTTGCATTCCTTTGCACCCTGTCGATTCCGCTCTATTTGACCTTTGTACTGGGCTATCGTCCAAACTCCGCGGACATCGTCAGCGGCATGATCTCCATAGCGGGCTTTGTTGGAATCGTCTGGTTTGTTGAACCTATTTCCTACTTCCCAACCTTAGGTCCGGCTGGAACCTATATGTCATTCCTTTCAGGCAACATTGGCAACATGCGTCTTCCCGTAATTGTTGGTACTCAGGAGGCGCTTGGACTTGCCCCAGGATCAGAAGAAGCAGAAGTTGCCGGTATATTTGCCCTCATTTCATCCACGTTCACCAATTTAGCTGTTTTGGCAGTGGTTCTTGTCGCTGGCCAGGTTCTGATCAATATCCTGCCTCCGGCAATTGTGGCTTCATTTAACTTTGCTTTGCCTGGCATATTGGGCGCAATGCTCGTTATGATGGGTTCTAAGGTAAAAATGCCAAACTTGGTCGCGTTAGTTGCTATTGGAACTGCAGCCATGGTAATCGTACGCTTTTTGCCAAAATTCTTGCCTGCTAATATCGCAACACCAATATCCCTTGCGGATACAGGCATTATTGCAGTATTTGGTATTCTTTACTCCGTCTTGACTGCGAAAAAAGATCATGCAAAACAAACTGCCTCACAAACATAAGATATTTATTGCATAGAACCTGTAAATTTAAACAGCTTGACTATAGTCAAATTGGCTTAATTAAAAAGAACAATGACGTAAAAGCGCCGTGGGCTTCAGAAATGAAGCCTGCGGCCTTCATCTGAAGGAGGATCAAGATGTCAGACATGCTAAAGAAAGCTCAGGAAATCGAATCTTATGTCATTGATATGCGCCGTTACTTCCATGAAAATCCGGAGCTCAGCTGCCAGGAATTCAAGACACAGGAAAAAATAATGCAAGAACTGGATGCTATGGGCATCCCTTATGAAAAAGCAGGAAGCACGTCTTTGATCGCAAAAATCAATGCAGGAAAAGGCAATAAAACGGTCGCGCTGCGTGCGGACACAGACGCACTTCCGGTTATTGAACAATCCGGAGTACCTTTTACATCGAAAAATCCAGGTGTCATGCACGCCTGTGGCCATGATGCCCATACAGCTATGCTGCTTGGCGCAGCGAAAATTCTCGTTGATATGAAGAATGAACTTCCCGGCGAAGTGCGCCTTTTCTTCCAGGAAGGCGAAGAAATGTTCGCGGGCGCAAATAAAATTATTGCCGCTGGCGGCATGGAAGGCGTAGACGCAGTTTTCGGTATGCACGGCATGCCTGGAATGAAAACTGGGTACTATGATCTGACGCCAGGCTACAGAATGGCAGGCTGCGACACCATATACATCAAGTTTGAAGGGATATCCGGCCATGGTTCAGCACCGCACAAGGCGAAGGATACCATTCATCCTGCGTGTATGTTCGTTAATGACATTCAAGGTATTGTCACAAAAAATGTGGATCCATTAGAGTCTGTAGTCCTCTCTGTCGGGAAGTTCGTCGGCGGCACCAAGGCGAATATCGTCGCAAAATACACGGAGTTGGACATTTCCATGCGTTACTTTGATCCAAAGGTCAGAGAAATTGTCCACGCGGGCATTCAACGACACGCGAAAGCAATTGCCGACATGTATGAGCTTCAGGTTGAGGTCAATATTGAGCCGAGCGCGGTTGCGCTGCGAAATGACGAAGTTGTAACCCAAATTGCTAGTGAAGCAGCAGAGAAAGTGTTTGGACCGCAGCGTAATATCGAGACCAGGAAATTAATGGGCTCTGAAGACATGCCATTCTACTTCCAGCACGCACCAGGTGCCTTTGCATTGCTGGGTTACGAAAATGAAGCAAAAGACAGCATTTACTATCCTCATCATGAAAAATTTAAATTGGATGAAGACTACTTTAAATTTGGCGCCGCCCTTCATGCGCAATTCGCCGTGGACTTCCTGAATAAATAAGATCGCGGACGCGGTACCCTGATTTCTTGAACCCCAAATAATAATTTCAGCAGCCTGCGGATTGAGTGATATAATCAATCTGCAGGCTCTTTTAAAATTCGTTGGCTTTAAAATCGCTGGAAAAAGTTTGTGACACCGCTAAGAAATGAGGACTCGACATGAAAACAATAAAACCCTATATCCTGGCAGCGGCCCTCGTTGCTGCTGCGTCGCAGATTGGCATCAGCGTATTGAACGCAGATTTCAGAATTTCTGCGGGTATAATTGTTTTGGCATTGATCCTGAATTGGGATCAGCCGCTCAAGCCCATTCGACTTGGCGTCGTCTCCGGCCTTTCGGTGTACACTTTTAGACTCTTCATTCATGCCCTGGCCTATGGGAGCATCCAAGAAGTCTGGGTCTCCTACCAGTTTGAAATTCTATTCTATTTGTTTTACGGCATTATCTATCAGGTTCTTAGCCGATGGTTAGACAACGGCCAGTTAAACCGCCTCGCCATTATCCTGTTTTTCAGCGACCTGGGCGCAAACCTGATCGAGATCTTCTCGAGAATCTTGGTCACCTCATCCCCATACGAGCATGAGATTGTGCTCACTTTGTTTTGGGTCGCCCTCGGTCGTACAACAATGATCTGGATTCTGTTGAACGGCCTTCGTTATTACAAAATCCTGCTCCTCAAAGAAGAACACGAGGCCAGATATGCCCGCCTTGTATGGCTGACAGCGCAGTTGAAGTCTGAAATGTATTGGATGGAAAAAAACATGGAAGAAATTGAAAAAGTCATGACCAATGCTTACACTTTATTCGAAAATATCAAATTCAATCAGCGCCAGGAGGCCTGGGGCGAGCAGGCGGTCTCTATCGCGCGAGATGTCCATGAAATCAAAAAAGAATACGCTCTGGCGGTCATGGGCATCAAAGAGCTTACAGCGGACGCGGTCGTCGTCGGCGGGATGCAGTTTAAGGATATCTGTAAAATCCTCTATGATTCCACTGAACGGGAAATACGGAGCTTAGGGTACGAAATTAAACTCGAGTTTGAGTCAGGCGAAAGCTTCTATACCATTAAGCATTATTTTCTGATGTCGATTTTAAGAAATTTGATCATGAATAGCATAGATGCTATTGAAGCTGCTGAAAAAGAAGGTAAAATAAAAATGGTTCATGAAACAGACCAGAATCAGCATTATTTTGTGGTGTCGGACTCAGGTCCTGGTATAGAGCCTGAGGATCTGGACAATATTTTTACGCCCGGATTTTCTACAAAAATTAACTATGCCACAGGACATATCAATAGGGGCTTGGGTCTGAGCGTTGTCCAAAATATTGTGGAGAAAGAGCTCGGTGGTAAGATAGAAGCATCATCGGTCAAAGGCGAGGGAACGACTTTCAGCATTGCAATTCCCAGAGAAAATTTGGAGGAAAACCAATGAGAATTTACATAGTGGAGGATGACATCAACATTGTCAAACATCTGAGTCATATCATAACGGATTGTGATCTGGGTAAGGTCATTGGAACCGCAAATGATGGCGCTGAGGCCTATGATGAAATTCTGATGCTGAAGCCTGATCTGGTCCTGGTCGATCTCCTGATGCCTGGCAAAGATGGGATTACATTGGTTCAGGAGGTAAAGAAGGTCTATACAGGAATCCAATTCGTCATGATCTCTCAGGTGTCATCAAAGGAAATGATAGGGAGAGCCTATCAAAGCGGCGTTGAGTACTATATTTCAAAGCCTGTTAATGCCCTTGAAACCCAAAGTGTCATTCAAAAGGTCAGAGAAAAAATCAATCTCAGCAGAACCTTGAATCAGATCCAGAATATTTTTGCCGCAGCTGTGGAGCCTGCCACTGAAGTCAATCGTGACAGCAAAGAAGAGGAAGTCAGGCGAATCTTTCAGAAGATTGGTATTGTCGGTGAAGCGGGAAGTCAAGATATTCTCAATATTGTAAAATATCTGCTCGATACCGGAAAGAGCATGACGGAATTCACAGTGAAGGAAATCTGCAGCAAATTTACAGACCAGACCAAGAGTATGGAACAGAGAATCAGGCGGACAGCGACTATTGGGATGACCAATCTTGCGCACCTGGGGATTGAGGATTACATGAACGAGACACTGAATGAATTCGCAAACAGCCTCTACAGCTATGAACAAATCAAAGTTGAGATGGATTACATAAGAGGAAAGAACAAGAAGCGCGGCAAAGTGAATATTGGAAAATTTATTGACGGGCTCTTGTCCTACTGCATCGTCAAAATTTGAATCCTTACTGTCCTGAAGGTTATAAAACCGCGGGGCAGTTTTTTTATGCCGCGGAAGTTACAAAAAAGTTAAACTAAATTTTCTGATTATTACGAAACCGTTTGAAACTTTCTGAAGGTCGTCGATTAACATGAATTTAACAAATGAGCAGTCGACATAAATGAACAATCTGATCACCCGAAGTATCGTCTTAGTCGCAAGTGTTTGAAATTGTCCCTTAAACAAAACGAATAGGAGTGGGTAAAATGGAAATGATGAATTTAGTGGTCGATTCGGTAAACAAGGTATTATGGGATTACATATTAATCATCGCGCTCTTTGGGGTTGGAATCTACATGACAGTTCGTCTGCGATTCCCGCAATTTACAAGACTGATCCCGGCACTGAAAAAAATGGTAACCGCAATCATCAAAAAAGAAAAAGCTGAGGAAGGCAAAATGTCACCCTTTCAAGCGCTGGCGACTTCGGTTGCGGCACAGGTCGGCACCGGCAATATTGTCGGCGTTGCCACAGCAATTGCGGCCGGTGGCCCGGGCGCTGCCTTCTGGATGCTGATTTCAGCCTTCTTTGGAATGGCGACGATCTTCAGCGAAGCCGTTCTCTCCCAGAAGTATAGAGAAGAGAAAAATGGTGAATGGGTCGGCGGACCGGCGTACTACATTAAAAACGGCCTCAAATCCAAGCCGTTGGCTATGTTCTTTGCAGTTTCCTGCATCATTGCCCTGGGAATCGTAGGTGTCATGGTACAGTCCAACTCGGTCGCAGGCTCCGTCAGCAGCGCCTTTGGTGTTCCTGTATTTGCAGTCGCCGGCGTCCTCGCAGTCGTCGTGGCATTAATCCTGATGGGCGGCATGGGCAGAATCGCTTCCTTTGCAGAAACAGTCGTCCCAGCCATGGCTGGCCTCTACATTCTTGGAAGTTTGCTGATCATCCTTTTCAACCTTGATAATTTATTGCCGGTCATCAAGATGATCGTTCTTGGCGCATTCGCGCCTCAGGCGATCGGTGGCGGCGTTCTGGGCATCACTGTACAGCAAACCGTACGTTTCGGTCTGGCGCGCGGGCTCTTCTCCAATGAGGCGGGCATGGGCTCGACGCCTCACTCCCACGCGGTAGCTGATGCAAAGCATCCTGCGGAGCAAGGCTTCACTGCCATGATTGGCGTCTTCATCTCCACCTTCCTGATTTGTCTGTCAACAGTTATGGTCAATTTGGCGTCTGGCTCGTATAACGTGGGCGTAACTGCGGCTGAGATGACAGCTTCAGCAACGGTGATGACTCAAATGGGCTTCGCTTCAGGGTTCGGGGTCTTTGGTGGCATGTTCCTCTCGACCTGCCTGTCCTTTTTCTCGCTGACCACTATTGTAGGCTGGTATTTCTTCGCGGAGTCCAATGTCAAATTGGTCTTCAACTCTAAGGCGCTGACGCTGAACCTTTTCAAAGCAGTGGTCATTGGGGCCTTAGTCACAGGGACGCTCATTGACGCGACCTTCGTTTGGAAGCTGGCGGATCTGTTCATGGGGATCATGGCGCTTCCTAATATTATAGCCATTCTGTTTATGTCCAGGGAAGTCATTGAAATTCTGAATCATTATGACAGCACTCAAGAAAATGCTGAAGCGCTGCCTGTGTTCGAGACGGAAATGGCGGCATAGGATAAATTCACAACAGGCAGGGAATTGGTTTAATAGACCAATTTCCTGCCTGTTTTATGTTTTGGCTCAATTTCATTTTATGTTTTGGCGCGATCTGACTTTACGATATGGCTTGTTGTGTCTTCCACGTTAGAATTTCAAATTTGGGGTATCAATCTACGATAAGCCGTGAAAGCGCTCGAAACAGTCATCCAATTAGGGAGGTAGAGACAGCATGGACATGGAGAACAGGAAGTTTGACTATGAGGTCATCGAGGAAATTAAAACGCGCTGGTCACCAAGGGCTTTTGATCCCGAGCGCACCGTGCCGGAGGACGACCTGATGGGGATGCTGGAAGCGGCACGCTACGCGCCTTCCTGCTTTAACGAGCAGCCTTGGCGCTTCATTGTGGGTCGACGGGGTGATTCGAATTTTGAAAGGATCAAAGCGGCTCTTACGGATTCAAACCGGGAGTGGGCCTCCAAGGCTTCTGTGCTCATGATGATTCTCTCCGTGCAAAAATTTGAGAAAAATCAAAAGCCCAACCGCTGGCATTTGTTCGACGCGGGGACTGCCTGGGGTTACCTGAGTCTGGAGGCAGAGCGGAGAGGCCTGATTACCCATGCCATGGCGGGTTACAACCGGGATCAGATTCGTGAGGCTTTTAGCGTGCCGGAGGAGCTCAGTATCATTGCAGCAGTGGCTGTGGGTTACTATGGAGACAAAGCGTCACTTAGTCAGAAGAATTTTGAAAATGAGAAGCCTTCTCCAAGAAATTCTATTCAGGATCTTCTGTATCAAAGTCAGGCGATTGAATAAGAGGTGGATGGCATGTCTCATTACAAGATAGATGACTCAGCTCGAGTGATAGGCACTTTGACCTTGGGTGAAGGGGTTTACGTTGCTCAGGGGACCATCTTAAGATCTGTTGGGGATTCGGTGAGCCTCGGCAATCAGAGCATGGTGCTTGAGAATTCGGTTGTGATTGGTACGCCGGCGCAGCCGGTTGTCATTGGAAGCAAAACGATCTTTGGACATAAATGCATTGTTATAGGGGCACAGATTGGTGATCTTTGCGAAATTGGCAATGGGACTATTTTTCTTCCCGGTTCAAAGGTTGGAGACTATTGTATCTTTGGAGAGGGCACAATAGTTCCACCTGGAAAAGTGATTCCGGATGAGTCTGTGGTCGTCGGGCGGCCGGGACGCGTCATCAGAAAATTGACAGACGAGGATCGAGCCAAGATCTCGAGAATGCGTGGGCATGATGTGACTTTAGCGCCTGTTGCAGGGCATAAGCTTCAAATAGAACCGAGAGAGGGTGATCACGTGGGTAAGCTTATTCCGTTTGGGAGCAAGGTGCCGAAGGTTGAGGCGAGCGCATTTATTTTTGATGCTGCGGAGATTACTGGGGATGTGGTTATTGGAGCGCATTCCAAAGTCGCCTCTGGGGTTAGGATTATTGGCAACACCCATGGACCTGTGCGGATTGGAAACAACGTTCAGATTCTAGAGAATTCAGTGCTGCATCTGCTGCCGGACAATGCGCTGATCATTGAGGACAACGTGACTATTGGTCCGGGCTGTATTGTGCATGGCTGCACCATAGGCGCCGGCTCTGTCATTGAAGCAGGGGCTATTGTCTGCGACTACAGTATTTTGGGGCGCAACACCCTGGTGAAGTGCGGCAGTTTGGTCAAACAGCGCAGCGTAGTGGAGGATCATCAGATCGTGGAAGGCTTTCCGGCTAAAGTTGTCGGTGTTAATACGCACATTATGAAGCTGCCCGATTGGGCGATCAGGGAATAGTCATGACATTTGAAATTAAGAAAGAGGGCGACTATGAAAATTTTTGGAGAAGCAGCAGTGCCGAACAAACCTTGCCCTCTCTGCGGTAATCAGGGGCGGCCGGTGGGCGGCGCTACAGTGAAGCATTTGGTTGAGGAAAGCCGTCAAGAAAGAGTTGATGCTGAAGCCGGCTATTTCATTTGCATGGATGAAGCTTGTGATGCTGTTTATTATGAGGCTTCGGGTGACCTTAGATTCTTAAAAAACGAGGTTAATGTTCCCATATGGTTCAAGAAAGACGCGGATCCCAAATATGCCTGCTATTGCAGCCGTGTCACCGTGGAAGACGTAATCCGCGCGGTGGTCGATCAAGGCGCGAGCAGCGTGAAAGAGGTTAATCAACTGACAGGCGCCATGAAGAACGCCAACTGCGCATTGAACAATCCGCTTGGCGTGTGCTGTCATCCGGTGATTCAGGAAGCCATCGATCGAGGGAAGGCAATGAAGGGCAATGTAAACTCGGTGTCAGACACCTAGTTTAAGGCCGGTGGCACCGAAAAAATAAAGAGTTTGTTTGAGGACAACTGACCATGGGCAGAATCCTTAAACAAGCTCTTTTTGTATTGAGATAATGTTACAGTCCGCGGTCCCCAACTTCAGGTTGGCGACGCGGACTGTAATATTTCTTTCTATTCTTTTCCCGTCCAGCAATAGGTACAGAGATTTTCTTCCCCGATGCCGATCGCTTCCACCATGTCGTGGATGTTCTGGAATTTGAGTGTGGAGAGATTGAGGCGCTTTCGGATGCCATCGATCATCATGCCATATTTCTCGGAATCCGGATCGCAGTATTCCTTCAGGGAGTCCGGAATTTTGCCTTCAATGTCAATGATAACCTGTCGTGCCACCAAGTCCATTTCAGACCGTGAGGTGGAGAAATTGATGAACTTACAGCCGAACACCAGCGGCGGGCAGGCGGAACGAATGTGGACCTCTTTGGCGTTGCAGCCGTAAAGCAGTTCCACTGTTTCTCTCAGCTGTGTACCGCGGACAATGGAGTCGTCACACATGAGAAGCCGCTTGCCTTCCACCAACTCTGGAATGGGCATGAGTTTCATGCGTGCGACGAGATTTCGCACTTCTTGATTTTGAGGCATAAAGCTTCTGGACCAAGTTGGTGTGTATTTGATAAACGGTCGTCCAAAGGGGATCTTGGACTCGTTGGAATAGCCTATGGCGTGGCCGACACCGGAATCCGGGACACCAGCTACCACATCGATTTCCTCCGTGTCATTCTTAGCCATTAAGGCGCCATTTCTGTATCTCATAAGCTCAACGCTTTCCCCCTCGTAAGTTGAGGACGGATAGCCGTAATACACCCAAAGGAAGGCGCAAATCTTCTTTTCTTTTCTGGCGGGCACAATCTTCTCAATGCCTTCAGGCTTCAGCAAAACAATTTCGCCTGGGCCGAGTTCGTAGTCAAAGACATAGCCCAGGTTGGCGAAGACGCAGGACTCAAAAGTCACGCAATACGTATCTTCTTTCTTACCGACGATCAGCGGCGTACGCCCGTACTTATCCCTTGACGCATAGACGCCGTCCGAGGTGAGCAGCAAAATGGAACAGGAGCCTTGAATAAGTTCCTGAGCTCTTTTTAACCCGTCTACGAAGGAATTTTCCGTATCAATGATCGCAGAAACCAATTCTGTAGGATTGATGACGCCTCTGCTGGTCTCCATGAAATGTACCATGCGATTTTCAAAAGCAGCGCCAATAATTTCATCCACGTTGTTGATCTTGCCCACGGTGGAGATGGAGTACTGGCCAAGGTGTGAACGCACCGTCAAAGGCTGAGCTTCTGCATCGCTGATGCAGCCTATGCCCATGTTGCCTTTAAACTCTTCAAGTTCACTTTCAAATTTGGCTCTGAATTGCGTATTGGAAATGTTATGGATCGATCTGTGGATGGTATTGCCATCCAGAATCGCCATACCGCCTTTGCTGGTTCCTAAATGTGAATGATAATCCGTACCGAAAAAGACATCAAAGACACAATCCTTTTTGGAAACAACCCCAAAAAGTCCTCCCATTGTTACACGCTCCCTTAGCAATAGTGTTAGATTTGTTGTTTTTAGAGAATAATAATAAAAAGTTCGTAAAAACTCTAAAATTAATGGCTCACTTTTGTTCTATGATACAGTATACAAAGAAAATATGCAAATTACACGAATTAAAAAGCAGAACAATAGATAAATGTACATTATTTTGGTTTTTCCAGTTATGTGGGCGGGAATGTACAGTTTGGACAGTTAAATTTCAGGTCAATGGGTCAGTTGGCATATCTTTTTGAGTGGATAGCGTACAATAATGTCGAGAAGATTATTAATTGTTCGGATATGGTGGATCATTAACTTCTTTAATAAGGAAGCGTCAATCATCAGAACATCCTATTGGCGTTATTTATCATAGAATGCTACGATCTCAAATAGATGACGCGTTTTGACTTACGGTTTGCAGGCCTGTAGGGTTAAGCTGTTAAACGTTAAGCGCAGTCTTTTTATTTCAGGGGTGAGGCTATTGGACCAAATCGCGCTGTCCACTGCGGCATTCTGCCTCTGGGACATCCAGCCGGAGGAAAAACTTCATATCGGCCGTCAATTAGGCTTTGATCATATTGAAATAGCGCTTAGCACGGAAGTCATGGTGCGAAAGTTTCTAAATTTTATGAACACAAGTGAGCTTGCCGGAAGTTTTAAACAGATCGCGCTGCATGCACCGTGGCATGGCATTGCTTATGGGAAAGGCGCCAGATCTGAAAAAGTAGTCGCTCAACTCAATGAAATTGTTGATCGGCTTGGGATTCAGTCAGTCGTTGTCCACTGTGACTGCATTCAGAATCCGGACACTCTGGCGGCATCCGGACTGCCAATAGTCCTTGAAAATACCGCAACACCGGAAAGTTGGGAGCGATTTTCAAGCCTCCTCATGGAGTATCCGTGGCGTGTCTCCCTCAATCTCAACAAAGCCAGTCGAGAACACGGTCAACTCGATCAAATACTTGAGCGCTGGCGTCATAGAATTGAGCGGGTCCACCTCAGTGGCCACATTGAAAGCCGCGGGCGTATGCCCCTTCAAAGCACGAACCAGCTGCAGCTCATTGAAAAGCTTCGGAAGTTAGAGGTGCCGATGGTTATTGAAGGTCTCTTCCCGCCCGGGAATCCAACTTCGATCGCAGAAGAGCGGCAGTTGGTACAGACTGCGATTGAAACCCTCAAGTTGGATCAATCGAGCTAAAAGCCTACATAAATATTCTTGTTGCATAATAATATTATAAAATATACTGATCGTTTTCGCAGGATGATCAGTTTTTTCTATTGGATGAATACGATCAAGCCCTGTAAAATAGCACTGTATAGTGAGACTCATAGTAGCTGAACGAGCATAACACAATGGGTAGACATAATTGGGTCACTCGGATCAAAGATTGTCTGCAGCGGAAATTGTCCTCAATTAAAGGTGGGATGTCCATGAAATACATAACCACGAAAAAACTGATCGCAGTTTTCATGTTGACGGTGATGCTCCTGACTTGCCGTTTTTTTATGTCCTCTGGAATGTTCCATCACATGGACGCAGAGGGGATTAAAGCATACATAGCTTCCTATGGCTTCTGGGCCCCAGTCATTTATATGATCCTATTTTCAGTCATACCTTCAGGTTCCATAATTGCCATTGCGGGCGGAATGGCATTCGGCGTCTTTTATGGCGCCCTCTATACTCTGATTGGTGCGGTCATAGGGGCCAGTGTGGCTTTTTATGTCTCAAGGCATCTGGGACGTGAGGTTGTGGAAAAACGGCTGCACGGCAAAATGAAAAGCTTTGACGATCACCTTCAGCGTGGCGGGTTCCTGATGATTCTTATTCTCAGGCTGATACCCATCATCCCCTTTAACGTTGTGAGTTATGGGGCGGGACTGACCAAAATCAAATTTATGGATTATTTCTATTCCACTTTGTTTGGCATTATTCCCGGTGTTTTGATTTTTACCAATTTAGGAGACAAGGCTCTGGATGTCAAATCCCCGCAATTCCTGATCGCGTCAGGGCTGCTTGTTGTGATGATCGCAGCATCCATTCTGCTCAAAAGAAAATACTCTTTTGAGGACTTACAGGCCATAGCACTTAAACAAGAACGTCAACAAAACAGTAAAACCAGACTGGAATGAGGTCTTGTTAAATAATGAAATGGAGTGATTAAAATTAAAGCCTTCTTTAAAAGCAAACTGGGAAAAATCGCAGCAGTGCTCCTGGTCGTGGCCATTTATTTCTTTGTGCCTGCCGTCAAAGTGAATGTCAATCAAGCTGTCTTCATCCTTCAAAATGTGGATGTAGATCTTGCCAGGCAGTACATACTGGGCTTCGGCGTCTGGGCGCCTGTCGTTTCCTTCCTGCTCATGATGCTTCAGTCCTTGTTCGCGCCACTTCCGGCGTTTATCATTACCTTCGCCAACGCGGCACTCTTTGGCTGGGTGAAAGGCGCGATCCTCTCCTGGTCCAGTGCCATGGCCGGCGCGGCCCTGTGCTTCTTCCTGGCGAAGTATCTCGGACGGGATTTTGTTGAAAAGCTGTCTTCCAAGTCAGCGATTCAGATGATTGACGACTTCTTCAAGAACTATGGCAAGTACGCGATCCTGATCGCCCGTCTGCTCCCGTTTATCTCCTTTGACATTGTCAGTTATGCTGCCGGCCTCACCTCTATGAGATTTTGGCCGTTCTTCATTGCAACAGGTCTTGGTCAGCTTCCGGCGACCATCATTTACTCCTACATTGGCAGCATGCTTACTGGCACAGCCAGAACATTTGTCATGGGCCTGTTGATTTTGTTCGCTGTCAGTACCTTGGTCTTCCTGCTTAAAAAAGTATGGAGTGATAAAGAAAAGAATCCTAAAAAAAAGAAGGAGGGAAACATCATTGAACGTACATAAGAAAAAGCTGTCAGTGCTCCTTGGGCTGGTTCTGGCATTGGCAGCTGCTCTGTCAGGCTGCGCGCCATCTGCAACTCCGCAGAGCACAGAAGATCCTGGACAGGCTGAATTCGACCTGTCTGTCTACAAAAATAACGATTTCTTGATCACACCTCAAGATCTCAAAGCCATGTTGGGCAGTGAGGATTTAGTCCTGGTGGACGCCAACAAGCCTGACGTTTACGGCAAAGAGCACATTCCGGGTGCGATCAGCGCGGGACTTCATGCCTTTTCAGACACAGTGGGCAAGCCGGGCGAGCCTGGCTGGGGAACCATCCTCGACAAGGACGCCCTGACTGAAAAACTTAACGCCATGGGCATTGATAACGAGAAAACGGTCGTCTTCTATTCGGACGTCTTTAAAGGCCCGGGTGCCGATGGTCGCGCCGTCTGGCAGCTTCAGATGGCGGGCATGGACAACGTCAAACTTTTGGTGGGCGGCTTAAGCTACTGGAAAGAGCTGGGCTACGAAGTGACCGCCGAAGTTTCTGAGCCTGTGCCGACGACTGGTGTCGTGCTTAAGGACTATGATGAGACCCTTGGCGCCACAAAAGAATACGTCTTCGAAAACCTCGGCAAGCAAGTGGTCATAGATGTTAGAACTGCCAAAGAATTTGGCGGCTCACAAAACGCCGGTGAACCGCGGGGCGGCCATATTGAAGGCGCTGTCAACGTGCTATGGCTGGACCTGCTGAACGAAAATGGCACACCGAAGTCACCGGAAGAGATCACCAAAATCATGGCAGACGCAGGTGTATCGCCTGAAGACGACTTCACCCTCTACTGAACGATGGGCATCAGATCTGGATATACATCCATGATCCTCAGAGCCGTGGGCTTTGAGAAAGTTAGAAACTACGAAGCGTCCATTTATGAGTGGGGCGGAGATCCGTCCATGCCAATGGAAAAGTAAAATCACATCAGGGCTGCGCTCGGCAACGAGTCACAGCCCTTTTTATCCATAATGCCGACCGAACATGGTTTGGCTTTGTGACTGAAAGGAAAGAGCTATGTATAGTCAATCTGCAAGCTGGACTGCAAAGATCTCAGGATTTGAAAAAAGAGTGTTTCCGTGGCGAGCATCGGAGATAAAAAAAGGTCGCCCGGTATTTTTCCCTGGATGCAACCTTGTGAATTTTCTGCCGGAAACATCCTTGATGACGGTAAATGCTTTGAGAGCTTATGACTGTGGCTGGATGTTTGATTGCTGTGGAAAGCCTCTGAGTTTAAAAGGCGACCAAACTGGTGCGGCATCCATTCTCAGCCGAATTGAAATGGAAATCAGACGTCATCAGATCCCGGAAATGATAGTGGCATGCCCGAACTGCCACCAAGTCTTCAGCAAGCATCTCAGTATTCCGGTGACTGATATTTATGATTTCTTGAAGCGGGAAGGCTATAAGCTGCCGCAGACCTCTGTGCCATTCAAAGTGTTTACCCCTTGTCCGGATCGGGGTACCGGGAAGATGGCAGGCTCCATAGCGGCCCTCCTTGGATCTGAAATCGTCGGTTCAAAAGGCCTGCCTTGCTGTGGCCTTGGTATGAAGCAGCCGGCCAAGGCAAAAGAGGCACTTAAAACCATCCAAAGGACGGGACCGGAAATGAAAGCCTACTGCGCCAGCTGTTATGGGCACCTAAGTAAAAATGGTGTCAGGATGACAGGACATGTATTGTCGGAGGTTATGGGGCTGAACGAACGACCATCGGCAGGTCTAAAAAAAGCTTTGAACCGGCTGCGGCCAAAGCTGTGGAAATAGGAGGATAAGTCAATGCTGGACACCTACGGACGAAAAACAATAGATCCGCCTGTAAGGCTCCTTGCAGGGATTTTTCACCGCGCGGGTCTGACCCCCAATGCCGTGACTCTGGCAGCTTTTGTTGTGGGATGCGGCTCAGCCGGACTCTTGGCCATGGGTCATCCATGGTGGGGGGTGCTCGCGCTGTGGGTGTCTGGGCTTTTGGATGTCGCGGATGGTGAACTGGCCAGACTGACAAAATCCCAGAGTCCCTCCGGGGCACTTCTGGACCTAATTTTGGACCGCATGGTGGAAGCTTTGGTACTGCTTGGCATGGTGATTCATGCGCCCGAGCTTGCCATTGTGGTCATCTTATTCCTGATCAGCGTCATCTTCAACTTTTCGACATTTTTGGCCGCCGGCGCGTTAATGACGAATGCCGGCAAAAAGAGCATGCATTACGATCCGGGATTGATTGAGCGAACGGAGACCTTTGTCTTTTTCACCGCGGCCATCCTGCTTCCGGACTATAGCTTATGGATTCTGGGCGCTTTGACGAGCTTGATTGTTCTGACTGGAATACGAAGATTCTATCAGGTGCTTGACGCGCTGAGACAGCCTTAGGTTGTTGAGGCTGCTCGGCCCTTATGGTGTAATAAAATAATTGAAGGTAAGGAGAACTACTATGCGCTTATGGAACAGAAATATCATGGAAATTAGAAACCCAAGTAAAAGGTTTCTGAGCCTAATACTCGCCGGCGTCCTTGCTGCTGGCGCCCTGGTGGGCTGCGGACAAACCACGCCGGCTGCAGAAGAGGCGGATCAGACTGCCGCAAACTTCACCAGCTGGTCGGAGGTTGAAGCGGCCGGTCGGGACAAAACCGTCACCATTTTGATGTGGGGCGGCAATGAGCTCGTGAATACTTACATGGATACAACTGTCTCAAGCTTTCTTAAAGAGACTTATAATATTACTCTGAACCGAGTCCCTATGAATCCTCCGGAATATCTGAGTCTGCTGCTCAATGAAAAAACCGCCGGTGTGGCAGAGGGCTCCGCGGATCTTCTCTGGATCAACGCGGAAAACTTCAGGACTGCCAAGGAGGGCGGCCTGCTCTGGGGACCTTATGATCAACTCCTCGAGAACCAGGCGAAGTATTATGAGACGGCAGCCGGCGACCTGAACTCAGACTCCGGGATCCCTATAGAAGGCATGGAAGCCATCTGGGGCAGAGCGCAGCTCGTCTTGACCACAGACGCGGCCAGGGTTGAGGCGCCGCCAAAATCCTATAAGGCACTGCTGGAATGGGCTAAGGTGAATCCGGGGCGCTTTACCTATCCTAAACCTATGGAAGATTTCGCAGGCAGCGCCTTCGTCAGAAGCGCCCTGTATGAATTGACCGGGGAAAGTGACTGGAGCGCTGACCTGTCGGAAGAGGCCTTTAAAGAGAAAGCGCAACCGGTGTTTGACTACTTCAATGAACTAAAACCGTATCTGTGGCGTGAGGGGACAGTCTACCCATCCAGTCAGGCCCAGCTGGATGAGCTCTTTAAGAACAATGAAGTCGACTTCACTATTGGCTTTGAGCTGGGCAAGACAGCGGGTCAAGTGGCAGCCGGTGCGTATCCGGAAACGGCGGAGGCTTATGTGTTTGATACTGGAACCATCGGCAACGCGCACTACCTGGCAGTGCCTTTCAACGCCCCTCAGAAGGCCGCGGCGCTGCTGACCATCAACGCGCTGCAGAGTCCGCAACTCCAGCTTGAAAAGTTCAAGCCAGAGGTGTGGGGGGACATGCCTGCCTTTGATGCAGCGGTGCTCACAGAAGAAGAAAAAGAAGCGCTGAAGGCCATTGAGGCCGAGGTGTTCCCAATGCCTCTAGAGGCGCTGGCGGAGCGGCGTTTGCCGGAGCTGAAGGCCGTTTACATTGACTGGATTGAAATGCTCTGGTCGGAAATGGCTGGCGCGAGCAACCGTGCCGGAGCCAAATAGTGGAAGGGCGCCGGGCAACGTGGCTCTTCTGGGCACAGCTGATCCCGGCCATGATTCCCATTGCGCTGTGTCTGGTTTTTGGACTGGCTGAGGTTCTGAAGCTCGCTCTGGGCTATGTGCCAAATCTCGACATGAGGGCAGTGACGCTGGATTATTTCATCGCTTTGTGGCAGCGCCCGGATTTCTGGAGGGATGTGGTCTACACTGCCGGAATCAGCGCCTCGTCCGCATTTTTGATTGTCCTTATAGGCGCGTTCATAGCCTGGGCGCTCTCGGGAAGTCGTCGTCTGGCCTTAAAAATACTAATCAGCCTTTGCCTCGCAGTGACTGTGATTTTGCCTTACGGCGTCGTGGCACTGGCGACTCAGTCGCTGCTGGGGCAATCCGGATTTCTGGCCAGAGTGGCCGCCCAGTGGCACTGGATTGAAACGCCCTCTGAGTTTCCGGTCTTTCTTTACACACCCTTTGGTCTCGGACTTTGGTTTCCATATTTATGGAAAGGCAGCGCTTTTGCGGCGCTGATCCTGAAGCCTTACTACGACAAAATCCGCAATACCTTTGAGCTCGAGGCCAGAACCCTTGGCGCCGGTGGCCTGACGCTGTGGCACAGCCTGTATCTGCCTTCTTCGGCCGGTCTCCTTGCGCTGGCAGGCGGTGTTATGTTCGCCTTCATCTTTGGCAGTTTTGAAGTGCCGGTCTGGCTTGGGGCTTTGACGCCTGAGCTGCTGCCTGCCAGGTACTACGCGCTGCTCCTTCACCCGGACCTTCACAGACTGCCGGAGCGCATGGCGCTGGTGATCACCCTGGCGTTTCTGTGCCTGGTTTTGACGTTAATCTTTGTCGCGCTGCTGCACCAGGTCTTTAAACGCGGGCTGGGCTATAAGCACTGGCTGGCACCGCTGACCCGAAAACTTGGCGTAACCCCTCGGTCCGGGGAGCGGTTAAGGCTGCTGACCGCCTGGCTTTACGCCTTAGTGATATTGCTGCCTGTGGTCTGGTTCCTCCTCTACGGCCTATCGCCCTCACTGAGATTCCCACAAGTAGTGCCGGATTTTTCAGGCGCTGTGACGCGCTCTTGGAGCGTCGTGTCTGACCCCGTGCTTCAGAGGGCTTTAAAGCAGAGTCTGATGATCTCGGGTCTCACTGGGGTGATGGCGTGCCTCGCGGGGTTTAGTGCTGGGAGAGCCCTCTCGAAGAAGCAGGCTGTGAAGGGTCGATCCGCTGCCATGGTGATCCTGGCTTTGCCGCTGCTGTTTCCCGGTGTCGTTCTGATCACGGGGGCACAGATGGCCAGCATTCGGCTGGGCTACTACGGTTCCTGGCTCTCCGTGGTGATCTGCCATATTGCCATAGTCGTCCCCTACGCTGTGGGGCTTCAGTTCCAGTATCAAAGCCAGTCGGGTCATGCCCGGGAAGAGGCGGCGAGAACGCTGGGCGGACGGCCCCTGGACTATCTTGTCAGAGTGTTGCTGCCCTCTACGCTGCCGCCGCTCGTCCTCAGCTTTTCCCTGGCTTTTTTAATGTCACTCACTGAAACCTTCTCCACTCAGATGACCAGCGGCGGTCGAATCACCACGCTGGGTGCCCTGCTGATCCCCGCGCTGGAATACGGTGATCTGTTCAGGGGGAGCTTGTATACCCTAATTTTTATTTTGATCAACGGCAGCCTTTTTCTGACGGCCCATACCGTTTCGAAATCCTGGATCAACCGATCTGACTACAGAAAGGAAAATCGCTAAGATGCTGCGACTGAAGGCGCTTTCAAAAACCTATGAGCATAGAAAGGTCCTGGAGGACATAACCTTTGAGTGCACCTGTCCTGAGCTGATCGCGGTTTTAGGGCCTTCCGGCTCGGGTAAGTCCACGCTCCTGAAGCTGATTTCCGGGCTGGTTCGGCCGGACGGCGGAGGTGTTGAGCTGAATGGTCGGGACATGACCGGTCTCCCTCCCGAGCAGCGGGGCATTGTCTACATTTCTCAGGAACCATCCTTGTTCACCCATATGACCGTTCTCGACAACTTGTGCTTTGGCGCAGACATTCGCGGGATTCCCCGAAAAGCGATCATGGCAGATCTTCAGCGCCTGATCCGCCTGCTGGAACTGGAAGGCCTTGAAAACAGGTATCCTGGCGCCTTGTCCGGCGGTCAAAGGCAACGGGTCGCCATAGGTCGGGGGCTCTCGGTCAAGCCTTCGGTGCTGCTTTTGGACGAGCCGTTCTCAAGCCTGGACCTGACGCTGCGCACCAGCATGGGACAGCTGATCCGCAGCATTCGCGACAACTTTGAGGTCACTATTATTATGGTGACCCATGATCCGAGTGAGGCCATGGCTTTTTCGGACCGGATTATGCTCCTGAGTGAAGGGCGGCAGCTGCAATGCGGGACGCCTGAAGACTTGTACCGGCATCCGGTGAATCTTCAGGCCGGGCAGATGCTGGGCAGACTCCTTCCGCTGCCGGAAGCGTTGTCAAATCTGAGCCGACATGGGGAATTGCCCATTATTGAGCTTCGTGAAGCACGCTCTGAGGGCGTACACGTTCTCAGGCGCTGCTACAGGCCGGAATCGGTCGTTTTGATTCGGGCAGAGGAGAACGCCGAGGGGGCTTATAGAGTCGGCCGGGTGTGCCGGGACGGGCTGGAGTGTCGTTATAAGCTGTTCTGTGAGGATTCTGCCGATGGTTTCGAAATCATCACTTCACAGAGAAATCAAGTCTCTGTGAATGACTGGGTTCGGTTGGCGTGGGTGTGACAGAAAAAATGGATAAGGAGGGTGGTCTGCAAGCCGCTGATGATCAATGTTCAAGGTGCTATAGCTATGAAGCGCCTTAGCCTTGAAAGAGTGAAAGTTTTCTTTCATCTTCTTGACAAGGCCAAAATGATGTTTTATGCTTGACTCAATTGAATGAATCCAGTAAAGGTTTGCCAGGAGAAATCCTGGCGATTAAAAGGGAAGTCGGGTGAAAATCCCGCGCAGTCCCCGTTGCTGTAAGGTGGAGTACACTTGCTTAATGTCACTGATGGCTAGTCCGTTGGGAAGACGCAAGGTTGTATGATGAAGCTGAGCCAGAAGACCTGCCTTTATTGTAGTTAGCATTTTTCTGCGTGGAGACGGAAAAGGTTATGATGAGGCATGCTATGTCTCTATGATCGCGATATGACTCTGACGCTTTAATGCGCCAGAGTTTTTTTTATGCCTTCGCGCCCAAATTCATGGAGGTGTCACATTGTATACAAAAACAGCCAAGATTGCAATTACGTTGTCCGCAGCAGCCGCTTTGGTACTTTTGGCCGCAGCGCCTGCCGGAGCCATGCACATTATGGAAGGCTTCCTTCCGCCACTTTGGGCCTTGGGATGGGGACTGATCAGTCTGCCTTTTCTGGTGGCAGGGTACTTTTCGATTAAAAGGCAGGTTGAGGTCTCACACAAGTATCTTGTGCTGATCGCCATGTGTGGCGCCTTTGCCTTTGTGATGTCCTCTCTGAAAATTCCTTCCTTGACGGGAAGCAGCTCTCATCCTACAGGCGTCGGTTTAGGCGCAATTCTCTTTGGGCCTTCAGCCATGGCCATTATTGGTATTATAGTTCTTCTGTTTCAAGCCTTTTTTCTGGCCCACGGCGGACTGACGACGCTGGGCGCCAATGTGTTTTCCATGGGTATTGCAGGGCCTATGGTCTCATTTTTAGTCTATCAGCTCATGAAGCAATTAAAGGTGAAAAGCAGCACAGCGGTGTTTCTGTCGGTGTTTTCAGGCAACATGATGACTTACATAGTAACAGCGACCCAGCTTGCCTTGGCTCATCCCACAAATGGTGACGTCATGACGTCCCTGATCAAATTTCTTGGCATTTTTGCGCTGACGCAGATTCCACTGGCCATCAGTGAAGGCATAGTCTCTGTAGTCGTTTTCAGCGTCCTTGAAAAATATAACAGTGAGGCGCTTAAAGCCCTTAAAGTGATCGCTTAATAGCAAAAGGAGCACTGCAACATGTTGAAAAAAAACCTGATTTTAATTGCATTGACCCTCATTCTTGCGTTTGTACCCCTTATTGTACTAAAGAATGCCAAATTCGAAGGGGCGGATGGTTTGGCGGAAGAGGCAGTTTTGGCAATTGATCCGGAGTATGTACCTTGGTTCGAGCCTATGATTGAACTTCCCAGCGGCGAAGTGGAATCTTTGTTGTTCAGCCTGCAGGCCGCTATTGGCGCAGGAGTCGCAGGGTTTATCCTGGGGAGGATGACTGCCGGTAAGAAAGAGGTGGACAGCAGTGCTCGTAAGGGATGAAACGGCGCTCAGCTCCCGGATTGCTGGAGTAAATCCTAAGTCAAAGATGTTGTTTGGCTTATGCGCTACCGTAACTCCGCTGCTGGCGGATCATACTGTTTTTAGTTTCTTGATGATCTTGAGCCTTGGTGCTCTAACGCTTTATTGCACGAGACTGCGTGTCGGCGCCTACCTCAAATTGTTGGCACTGCCTCTTGGATTTCTTGCTATGGCGGTCCTTCCGCTGATGCTGCAGTCTCATGCTGAAGAGACTGCGATTATCATTGGCTGGTCAATTTTCGGCAGGATTATTGGCATAACGACCGGAGCTTTTGCCGATGGTCTCAATACAGCTCTGCGAAGCCTCGCGGCTGTCAGCGGCATGTACTTCATCCTGTTGACAACCCCCATGTCTGATCTTCTGTGGGCATTGAAAGATATAAAGATGCCGACTTTGCTGATCTCCCTGATGTCTTTGATGCATCGCTATATTTTTGTCTTCTGGTCAGAGCTTAGAACCATGAAAACTGCTCAGAACTCTCGATTAGGTTATGTTACCTTTGAGCGCTCCGTTCATTCTGCAGGACAGCTGATCGCGAGCCTTTTTCTGCGGGTTTACATTAAATGCGACAGGGTTTATGACGCGCTGGAATCCCGTGGTTATACTGGTGATTTTCAGCAGCTTGAGAAACAGTACGAGTCTGGCAGCGCACTTGTTTGGGGTGCTGGGGCGATGACTCTGCTGTCAAGTGTGATGTTATGGCTTGAAAGGAGTGGACTCGTTTGAGTGTAATTCTGGAAACTCGAAATCTAACCTATACTTATGACCATCGGCAAAAAGCACTGGACTCGGTTAATTTGGAGATAGAGGAGGGTCAGACCACCGCGATTTTGGGAGGGAACGGCTCTGGAAAATCTACATTATTCTTGAACCTCAATGGGGTGTTGAGGCCGAGTGCGGGTGAAGTGCTTTACAGAGGCCAGGCGATCTCCTATGGGGGCAGCGCTATGATGGCGCACCGAAAGCGGGTCGGTATAGTTTTTCAAAATCCGGACGATCAACTCTTTTCAACAGATGTTCGCAGCGATATTGCTTTTGGCTTGTTGAATTTAGGTTTATCCCAGGCTGAAGCAGCGCAGCGTGTGGAAGCCGTCATGACTCAGGTGGGCGTCTCCCAGTACGCTGACGCGCCGACCCACGCCCTCAGCTTTGGACAAAAAAAGCGGGTGGCGATCGCGGGTGTACTGGCCATGGAGCCGGAGGTCATCATCTTGGATGAGCCAACGGCGGGGCTGGATCCAAAAGGGGTCAGCGATATCTTGTCGCTGCTTTTACATCTAAGGAAACAACAGCGTTTGACTGTTATCTTGTCCACCCACGAGATTGATCTGGTGCCCCTTTACTGTGACAAGGTCTTCGTGATGGACCAAGGCAGGGTCGTGATGCGGGGGACGAGCAGCGAGATTTTTAAAGCGCCGGGTCAACTTAGAACTCATAATTTGAGGTTGCCCAGGATCGCGCACCTCATGGAAATTTTGAGAGACAAGGACGGTTTGGAACTGGAGGCGGGTGCGGCGACCATCGGCCAAGCCCGTAAAAGCTTTTTGAAGTGGGTGAGGCGCGGATGACAAGTGATTTTGGTGTTGTGGTGAAGCATGGCAAGGCCCTTCGATATGGGTATACCACGGGGACCTGTGCCACGGCGGCTGCGGCGGCTGCGGCGGAAATGCTGCTAAGCGGGAAGCGCGTGGACAAGGTGCGTGTCACGTTGCCCGCCGGTGGAGAGATTGAGCTGGAGACGGCGCATCCTGAAATGATGCCTGATTTTGCTCGCTGCGGCATCATCAAAGACGCCGGCGATGATCCGGATGTCACTCACGGCATAGAAATTATGGCAGAGGTTCGGTTTCAACCCGAGAGCGCCACAGGGATTACTGTTAGCGGGGGTCCAGGCGTAGGCGTGGTGACAGCCAGAGGTCTGCCTTGTGAGGTCGGGGGGCCTGCGATTAATCCTGTACCAATGAAAATGATTTGTCAGCATGTAGGGGCTGTGGCGACTCGGTATGGTATTGAAGATGATCGTGGACTCAGTGTTCAAATTTCGGCTGTGAATGGTGAGGAAATCGCTAAAAAGACTTTCAATGCTCGTCTGGGCATTCACGGCGGCATTTCTATCCTTGGGACCACAGGCATTGTGGAGCCAATGAGCGAACAGGCACTGATCGACACCATTAAGGTGCTGATTGACAAGGCGTCTCAGCAGCATCCCGAGGTCGCGTTGATTTCGCCTGGCAATTATGGCCGGGACTACTGCAGGGAGGTCTTGAAGCTCGACCTGGAAACCGGCGTGAAGTGCTCGAATTACATTGGTGAAACATTGGATTATCTTGTTTATAAAGGCTTTAAAGAGATTTTATTGGTGGGGCATGTAGGGAAGCTCGTGAAGCTGGCAGCGGGGATTATGCAGACGCATTCTTCTATGGCGGACGGCCGGATGGAAATCCTGGGTGTGCATAGCGCCATGGCAGGGGCGCCGTCGGCTCTGGTAGGCAAGATCATGGCCTGCGGTACAACAGATGAGGCAGTCGAAGTCCTTGATGAGGCTGAGCTGACTAAAGCTGTATTCGACTCAATCATGGAGAGGATCTGTTTTCAATTGAATTATCGGACCCGTGGGGCCATGAAGGTAGAGGTTATCCTGTTTTCAACCCAGGATGCAGTGATTGGAGAGACGGACGGCGCCCAGGCGCTGGCGCGAAGACTAAGAGAAATGAGGTATGTCGAATGACTTTAAATAAAGGCAGGTTTTACAGTATTGGCACTGGACCTGGAGATCCTGGACTTCTGACACTGAAAGCCGTTGAAACCCTTAAGTCCTGCAAGGTGATAGCAGTACCGGACAGCGGCGCGTCGGAAAATGTGGTGCTGGGCATAGTGAAGGCTCATTTGGAAGATCAGCGGATTGTCTACTGTGATATGCCCATGACGCGGGACAAAGACCTTCTGGAAACCAGCCATCAAAGTGCTGCAACGACACTGGCGGACTATCTCGATGCGGGAGAAAATGTGGGCTTTCTGACGCTGGGCGATCCCGCCATCTATTCCACTGCACTTTATGTGCATCAAAAACTTCAGACCATGGGCTATGAAACTGAAGTGATTCCAGGGGTTCCATCTTTTTGCGCGGCGGCGGCTAAACTAAACGTTCCGCTGTGTGAGGGCGGTGAGATGCTGCATGTGGTGCCGGCGTCCTATTCAGATTTGGAGGGTGGTCTGGGTCTTAAAGGCAGTATAGTGCTGATGAAGTCAGGTAAAAGCGCGGCTAAAGTCAAAGCTCTGCTTGATGGCAGACGGGCTATGGCCGTGGAAAGGTGCGGGTTATCGGGTGAAAAGGTTCACGAGGAACTCAGCACTTGGACTGAGGACGCCAGTTATTTCAGCGTGTTATTGGTGAAAGGGGAAAACTCATGATTTATTTTGTTGGCGCAGGTCCTGGCGCGCCAGATCTGATTACGGTCAGGGGAAAAAAAGCGATCGAAACTGCGGACATTATCATTTATGCCGGTTCATTGGTCAATCCGGCACTGCTGGAGGATGCAAAAGGGACCTGTAAATGCTATAACAGCGCGGGCATGACGCTGGAAGAAGTCATTTCAGTCATGACGGACCCTGGGAATCTCAACAAAAGTATTGTCCGCCTTCATACAGGTGATCCTTGTCTCTATGGTGCCATTCGTGAGCAGATGGACTTGCTGGATCAGTATGGTCTCGGTTACGAGGTCATTCCGGGGGTCAGTTCCTTTATTGGTGCAGCCGCCGCCCTAAAAACTGAATATACCTTGCCAGAGGTCAGTCAGACTGTGATTTTGACTAGAATGGAAGGTCGTACCCCGGTGCCGGAAAAAGAAGATATTGCTAAATTGGCCGCCCATGGTGCGACCATGGTCATATTTCTTACCACCACTATGCTTGGGGAGTTGTCCAGACGCCTGATCCAAGGCGGTTACGCGCCGGACTCGCCTGCAGCCATTGTCTATAAAGCCACCTGGCCGGATGAACTTGTGGTCCGCACCACTGTTGCGGAGTTGGAGCAGGCCGCGGACGCCAACGGTATTAGGAAGATGGCCCTTATAACTGTTGGAGGCTTTCTTGGGCAGGATTATGAGCGTTCAAAACTCTATGATCCTGGTTTCACCCATGAATTCAGGGAGGCGGTTCGGTGAAGCTGGGTCTTGTCAGCTTTACAGCTCGGGGGCGGGCTTTAGGTGAGCATCTGGTTGATGGACTCTCTCAGTCCAACCAGGCAGAACTGGTCCTCTGGGACAAGTCTCAGATCTCACTGAAGGCTTTCGTCGCCGATCATTTCCGGTCCTTGGACGGGTTCGTTTTCATAGGTGCCATAGGGATCGCCGTCAGGCTCACTGCGCCCTATCTTGAATCCAAAGCACAGGATCCCGCCGTGGTCGTACTGGATGAAGGAGGACGCTATGTCATTCCCATTCTATCCGGCCATCTGGGCGGTGCGAACCATCTGGCGCGAGACATTGGGCGCTTGATTGGAGCCGAGCCGGTGATCACAACCTCAACGGATGTTCACGGAATTTTTGCGGTGGATACCTGGAGCCAGAGGCAGGGTTGTGAGATTTTGGAGATTGACAGGATTAAGAACATTTCAGGTGCGCTGCTTGACGGCCAGCCGGTGGGTCTGGTCTCTGACTTTGAAATCGGCGGAAAGTTGCCTGAGGGTCTGACCCCGGCTGTCAGCGGTTTGGTGGGAATTTGTGTTTCTATAAGCGAACAGAAACAGCCCTTTGAGGCAACGCTTCATATCGTGCCTAAGTGCGTAACCTTGGGCATTGGCTGCAGGCGGGGAACGGATTTTGAAGACCTGGAGCGCTTTATTATTGAGACACTAGCAGAGAAAGACATTTCACTTAAGGCTGTGTCGGCTTTGCATTCCATTGATTTAAAGAAAGAGGAACCCTGCTTGCTTCGGTTCAGCGAGACCTATGGCATTCCCTTCAAGACCTTCAGCGCTTGGGAACTTATGGATGTACAGGGCACCTTTGAACGATCCGCGTTTGTTGAAAGCATCACTGGCGTAGACAACGTCTGCGAGCGCAGCGCCATGGCTGCGGATCAAGGAGATCGGTTGGGGTCTGGTACCGAGTTCGATTTGGTGTCAGACACCGAGTTTGGTTTGGTGTCAGACACCGAGTTTGGTTTGGTGTCAGACACCGAGTTCGGTTTGGTGTCAGACACCGAGTTTAACTTGGGGACAGATAACGAATCAAATTTGGGGACAGACTCCAAATTCAATTTGAAGACAGTCATCAGTGGGGTGAACGCTGATGGAGCGGTGGCTAATTCTCGCCGCTTGATTATCACAAAGCATCAGACGTCGGGCATGACTCTGGCGGCAGCCATTGAGGAATGGAGGTGCGAATTTTGAATATTATCATGGCCGGGATTGATCACTCATTGGCGGGGATTGATCTTCGTGAGAGATTTTCTTTTACTAAGCCTAAACAGGAAGCCATTTGTGAGGCGCTTAAGGCTATGGAAGGTGTACGAGGTGCTGTCCTTCTCTCGACCTGCAACCGGACAGAGCTTTACCTTTCACTGGAACCTCAAAAAGAGTGCGATCCGTTCTTAAATTTGTGCAAGGCAGCTGGCCTCGATGTGATTCCGCCAAGGCATCACTACAGAATCCGAAAGGGCCGGGAAGTATTCTGGCATCTGTGCCGGCTGGCTTGCGGCCTCGAATCTCAAATTCTGGGAGAAGATCAGATCATCACTCAGGTCAAAGAGGCAGCGGCACTTGCCAGAGGCTGCGGTGCCGTGGACAGCTATCTTGAAGTGCTCTTCAGAACTGCCATTACGGCGGCCAAGAAGATCAAGACCGTGGTCAAATTCTCAAAGGCGAAGAACTCAGTTGCGCTGAAGACGCTGGCAATTCTCAGGCAGGAGCTGGCAATCGAAAGACCTGGACGTGTCCTCGTCATAGGGAACGGCGAGGTGGGCAAACTGGTTGCGGACACGCTGGTCCAAAACGGCTTTGAAGTCGCTATGACCCTGCGGCAGTATAAATACAGGGATAATGAAATTCCGGAAGGTGTGACAGCGTTTGATTATGGGGAGAGGTACCAAAAGCTTAGCGCCTTTGACGCGGTGGTCAGCGCGACCTCAAGTCCCCATCACACCCTGGCCTATGAGGCGTTGAATGACATAGCGCCGCTGCCTGGAATCATGATTGATCTGGCAGTGCCCAGGGACATTGACCTGGAGATTGGCCGACAAAGGCCGGTGAAACTCTATGACATAGACACCATTGCAGAAGGTGCTATTGAGCAATCAAATCAGTTACAGTTTCAACAGACAGAAGACATTATACATAAATACCATGGTGACTTAATGAAGTGGCATCACTATAAGGAGCGCGTATCCGGATGAAGAAAATCTATGTGGTGGGTCTTGGCCCCGGAGATGAAAAATATATGACTCAGGCAGCCCGTGCAGCGCTGATGGAAAGCGAGATCATTGTGGGCTACGATCTTTACGTCGAGCTGATCAAGACACTGATTGAGGGAAAAACCATCCTTTCCACCCCAATGAAGCAGGAAGTGGCACGTTGCCGCATGGCGCTGGAGCACGCCCTTGAGGGCAGAACCGTGGCCATGGTATGCAGCGGTGACGCCGGGGTCTACGGCATGGCGGGCATTATTATGGAAGTCGCCAGGGCACACCCGGAGGTCGAAATTGAAGTCATCAGCGGCATCACAGCCGCGGTTTCCAGCGCCGCAGTCCTTGGAGCGCCTTTGATTCACGACTTTGCCATCATCAGTCTGAGTGATCTTCTGACGCCTTGGGAGAAGATTGAAAAGCGGCTGAGACTGGCCGCGGAGGCAGACTTTGTCATCTGTCTCTACAATCCGTCCAGCATGAAGCGCAAGGATTACCTAAGGAAAGCCTGTGACATCATCTTGGAACATCAGTCGCCTAAGACGGAATGCGGTTATGTCAGAAATATTGGCCGGGAAGGCGAATCGGCGGTGCTCTGCAGGCTGGAAGATTTGCGTGAAGCAAGCGTTGACATGTTTACGACGGTTATCATAGGCAACAGCCAGACAAAGCAGTTGAATGGGCGGCTGGTGACGCCGCGAGGGTACAGAGGGCTGGACGCATGACTCAGCGCAGGATCCTGATTTTTGGAGGCACCACCGAGGGCAGACTTTTGTTTGAGCAGCTTCAGGACCTAGGTATTCAGGCGGATCTCCATGTGGCAACAGCTTACGGCAAAGAGCTTGTGGATGAAGGGACGCAGGGTTTTGTTGAATCCGGCCGCCTCGATGTGGAGGGAATGGTCGGCCTTTTTCAGCAGCGCATTCCGGAATTGTTAGTCGACGCCACCCATCCTTACGCGGTGGAAGTCACCAAAAATCTGAAGTCAGCCTGCGAGATCGCGGACATTCCTTATCTGCGTTTGAGCAGGGCGGTGACCGAGGCTGAGGGCGTGATCCTTTGCGAGACCATTGAAGAGGCCGTCGCATGGCTGGATAGGCGTTCGGGAGCTGTTCTGTCGACCATCGGCAGCAAAGGCCTTCATCACTTGACGGGTATAAGAGATTACGAGAATCGTGTATATGCCAGGATCCTGCCGCTGACAGAGGCGGTGAAAGACGCCGTGGCGCAGGGGTTTAAAGGCAGCCATCTGATCTGTATGCAGGGTCCGTTTACTTTTGAGATGAATTTGGCGATGCTCAGGCAATACAAGTGCGAATATTTACTGACTAAGGATTCCGGTGTCAGCGGCGGTTTTGAGGAGAAGCTTGCGGCGGCCGAGGCAGCAGGAGCTCAAGTAGTGCTCGTAGGTCGTCCGAGTGATTCTGGCGGGCTGTCTTTTGAGCAGGTGCTGAAGGTGATTACAGGCCGGGAAGAGACGCGGGTGTCTGAGCGCAAGCTGAGTTATTTTCCGATGTTTGTGAATCTGCGCGGAAAGCGCGTTCTGGTAGTCGGCGGTGGAAAAATTGCCGCGCGCAGGATAGAGACGCTGCTGAAATTCGACTGCGACATCACGGTGGTGTCACATGAAGTGGAGGACGCCATTCTGGCGCATTTCCGCGGTGAGAGACTGACGCTTCACGCTCGGGGATACAGCGCGGGAGATCTGGAAGGTGCAGATGTGGTCCTCTCCGTCACGAATGACAGGGAGGTCAACCGGCGTGTCGGGCTTGAGGCAAATGCCCTGGGGATTCCAGTGAGTGTCGCGGATGCCCATGAGGAATGCACGTTTTATTTTCCCGCAATAATTGAGCACGACGGCATGGTCATAGGACTTAGCAGCCAAGGCCAGTCGCATCAGGGCGTCTCGGCATTAGCGAAGAAATTGAGGTGGATCTTGAATCATGAAGATTAAAGTGGGCAGCAGAGAAAGCCGGCTGGCGGTGATCCAGTCTGAAATAGTCATGGCGGGTATCCGCGGCTGGGCTCCGGGCGCAGAGCTGGAACTCGTGACCATGAAGACTACAGGCGATATTATTCAGGACCGGACGCTGGACAAGATTGGCGGCAAAGGGCTCTTCGTCAAAGAGCTTGACCTTGCTTTAGCTGCGGGCGAGGTGGATATCACGGTACACAGCTTCAAGGATATGCCTATGGAAATAGACCCTTCCCTGCCGATTGTCGCGGTTTCCAGGCGCGAGGATCCCAGAGACGTTCTGATTTTGCCTAAAGGTGTGGCGACGCTGGATTTGTCAAAACCCATAGGCTGTTCCAGCGCCAGGAGAAGCCTGCAGATTCGCAGTCTTTATCCCGGGTGCCGGGTTGAGCCCATTCGCGGCAACGTGCTGACTCGTCTTGAAAAGCTTGATAGTGGTGCATACTCAGCGATCGTGCTGGCCTATGCGGGTCTTAAAAGACTGGGTTTGGAGGAACGGGTAAGCCGTATTTTTGAAACTTGGGAAATGTTGCCCTCGGCTTGCCAGGGGGTTCTTGCCGTTCAAGCGCGAAGGGGAGAGGATATTTCTTTTCTGAAGGGATTCCATGACAAAGAAGCCTGGGATATTTCTCTCGCGGAGCGCAGTTTTGTCAGGACTCTGGATGGAGGCTGCAGTTCGCCGGTGGCCGCTTACGGGGAAATGAAGGGCGGCGGAGAGCTGCTGCTCACAGGACTCTATGTGGATGAGGCTACAGGACGTTACTGGATTATGACCATGAGAGATCACAGATCAAGGGCAGAGCAGCTTGGCGTGCGGCTGGCAGAGGCCGTCAGAAGAAAGGGGAAGTCAGAGTGTTTGAAGATAAACCCAAACCGGGGAAAGTCATATTGGTCGGAGCAGGTCCAGGCGATGCGGGACTAATGACCATCAAAGGCTTGCAGGCGCTCAGGCAGGCGGAGGTCGTCGTCTATGACCGTTTGGTTGGCGGCGGAATTTTGGAACAGATCCCAGAACAAGCTGAGAAGATTTATGTGGGGAAAAACGTCGGTCACCATGTGGTGCCTCAGGAACGGATCAATGAGATTTTGCTGGAAAAAGCCCTTGAAGGCAAATGCGTGGTGCGGCTTAAAGGCGGAGACGGATTTGTCTTTGGCCGCGGCGGTGAAGAGCTTGAGGGACTGGGGGTGCACGGCATTCCATTTGAAGTGGTGCCAGGCATCACCTCTGCCATTGCAGCGCCAGCCTATGCAGGCATTCCGGTAACACACCGGGAGCTTAGCGCGTCCCTTCACATTATTACCGGACATTTGAAAGATGGCGCTGAGCTGAAGTTGGATTACGACGCCTTGGTTCGGCTGGGAGGGACCCTGATTTTCATGATGTCGGTTTCGAGTCTGCCTGAAATAGCGGCAGGTTTGATCCAGGCAGGTATGTCTCAGGAGATGCCTTGCGCCGTCGTTGAGAATGGTACGCTGAGCCGTCAGCGCAAGCTGGTAGGGACCCTGTCCATGATAGACCAGGCGGTGAAAGAGAACAAAGTTAAATCTCCGGCGGTGTTCGTGGTGGGCCACGTCTGTCAGCTTTCAGAGCGCTTTGACTGGTTCTCGGCGCTTCCGCTGCTTGGAAAGCGCATTCTGGTTACCCGGCCGAAGTCGACCGCTTCAAAGCTGAGCGAGCGCTTGAGGGCGCTGGGCGCAGAAGTTGTGCTGGCACCCACGATCAGAACCCGTTCGGTGTCCTTTGAAATGCCTGACCTCAGCCCGTATACCGTTCTGATTTTCACCAGTGCTGCGGGGGTATCCAGCTTTTTTGACGCCATGGACCGAGTGGAACTGGATGCAAGAGCCCTTTACGGCAAGCGCATAGCGGCTGTAGGGAATGAAACGGCTGCGGCGCTTAAAGCCTGTGGTTTGAAGGCGGATTTTGTACCAAGTGTGTTCTGCGGAGAAACTCTGGCGGAGGAAATGCTGGCGTCGGGCTGGGTTGGAACGGCGGATCGCGTACTGATTGCAGGGGCGGCAGTGATGGCTCAAGCCTTGCCCGACCTTCTCAGCGCGGCTGAAATTGAATTGAAGTGTCTTGTTGTCTATGAGACCGAAGCATTGCCATGTCAGGCTATGGAACTTGAGGCGTTTGACTGGGTGACCTTTACCAGCGCCAGCTGTGTGGAGGGCTTTGTACGGTGCGTCAATGATGCTCCAGAGCGGCTGAAAGGTGTCAAAGCCCTTTGTATAGGCGCGCAGACGGCGGCTGAAGCGTCGAAATACCCCATGGACATTGTCGTTGCCAAAGAGGCAACCATTGATGCCATGGTAGAACGAATTTGCGAGGAGACTGTGAAAGAAAATGAACATCCGACCAAGGAGGCTTAGAGCCAACGAGAACCTCAGAACGTTGACAAGAGAGACCAGAGTCAGCTCAAGCGCGCTGATCCAGCCGCTGTTTGTTAAAGAAGGCGTCAATATCAAGGACGAGATCAAGTCCATGGAAAACAATTTTCACTATAGTCCCGACCGCTTGGCTGAGGGGATTGAAGCTGGACTTGAGGCGGGTGTCAGTAAGTTTTTGCTCTTTGGACTGCCACTTCGCAAGGATGAAACCGGCAGCGAAGCCTGGAATGACCAAGGTGTAATCCAGCAGGGGCTCAGAGCGGTCAGGCAGCGTTTCGGCGATTCGGTTTACCTGATCACGGATGTCTGCCTCTGTGAATATACCAGTCATGGGCATTGTGGCCTTCTCAGCGGTACATATGTCGATAATGACTCGACAGTGGAGCGATTGGCCGAAGTCGCGCTGTCTCATTCTTTGGCCGGTGCGGACATGGTGGCGCCTTCGGATATGATGGACGGCAGGGTGAAGGCGATTCGGAGCAAGCTGGACGCTCATGGGCAAATTCACACGCCTATCATGTCTTATTCTGTCAAGTACGCGTCATCCTTTTATGGGCCGTTCAGGGAAGCGGCGGGCTCTGCGCCGGGCTTTGGGGACCGAAAGACCTATCAGATGGACTGGCACAACACTTCAGAGGCACTCAAAGTCGCAGCTATGGATGTCAGGGACGGCGCAGATCTCCTCATTGTGAAGCCGGCTCTTTCCTATTTGGATGTGATTCAGGCGGTCTCCTCTGAGGTCAACGTACCTGTAGCGGCTTACAACGTCAGCGGAGAATATGCCATGATCAAAGCAGCTGCCAAGCTGGGGCTGATTGACGAGTATGGGGCCATGTGCGAAAGCGCAGTCTCTATGTTTAGAGCAGGCGCTGATATTCTGATTACTTATTTTGCGAAAGAGTTGGCTTCAGCGATCCGGAAAGGGGATATAGGCTAATGCGTTTAACTTCAGAAAACTTGTTTGAAAGAGCATCCAATGTTATGCCGGGAGGCGTCAACAGTCCTGTGCGTGCTTTTGGCGCCGTAGGCGGATCACCTAGATTCATTCAATCGGCAGAGGGTGCCAGAATAATGGATGTTGACGGAAAGACATATCTTGATTATGTACAATCCTGGGGTCCAATGATTTTGGGACATGCGCATCCGGTGGTTCTGGACGCCGTATCACGTGTGATGGGACGTGGCCTGAGTTTTGGCGCCGCCACAGAACTTGAAGTGGAAATGGCGGAGCTGATGACCTCGGTGGTGAAACCCCTCGAAATGGTCCGCATGGTCAACAGCGGCACTGAGGCGGTGATGAGTGCGCTCAGACTGGCCAGAGGCTTTACCGGAAGAGACAAGATTATTAAATTTGCGGGCTGCTATCACGGCCATACGGACAGTATGCTGGTCAAGGCCGGATCAGGGGCTCTGACACTGGGGACGCCGGACAGTGGCGGGGTTACTCGTGGAACTGCTCAGGACACGCTGATTGCCGGGTACAATGACTTGAATTCTGTGGAAGCGCTCTTTAATAGCAATACTGAGGAGGTCGCCGCGGTGATTGTCGAGCCTGTGGCAGCCAATATGGGTGTGGTCCTTCCGGAGGCGGGCTTCCTGGAGGGGCTCAGAGCATTGTGCGACCGCTATGGCAGTCTTCTCATCTTCGATGAGGTCATTACCGGCTTTAGGCTGGGGCTGGGTGGTGCCATTGCTTATTATGGCGTCGAGGCAGATCTGGTGACCTATGGGAAAATCATAGGCGGCGGATTGCCAGTGGGCGCTTATGGCGGCCGGCGTGACATTATGAATAAAGTCGCACCGTCAGGCAATGTTTATCAGGCTGGGACACTTTCGGGCAATCCGGTGGCTATGGCGGCGGGTATCGCGACATTGAAGCAGCTTCGCGACAATCCTGGGATTTACGAGCATATAGATACTTTGGGGAAACGTCTTGCGGAGGGCCTGCGCGCTCAAAGTCCGTACACGGTCAACCATGTAGGTTCACTGGTCTCTCAATTCTTTACCCAGGCGCCGGTTCGGGACTACGATTCAGCCAAGTCCAGTGATACAGGAAAATACGCGGCACGCTTCAGATATTTGATTCAAAATGGCATCTATACCGCGCCGGCCCAGTTTGAAGCGCTCTTTATCAGCTATGCCCATACGGAAGCGGACATTGATGCAACGCTGGATGTAATGAAAAGATTTAAGGAGGAATTGTCATGAAAGGTGTATTGATTTTAGCCCATGGAAGCCGGGAAAAACAGACAGAGGAGACTTTCAACACGGTTGTGGATCTCGTGAGAGACCGCGTGGAGGAAGTTGTCGAGACGGCTTATATGGAATTCTCGGAAAAAAATATTGCCTATGGACTTAACGCATTGGTAAGCCAAGGTGTCACAGAAATAAAAGTAGTGCCTTATTTCCTTTTCAAAGGTGTCCACTTGAGAAAGGATATTCCTGAAGAAATCGCTGCATTCCTTGAGGGGAAATCAGGCATCGCGGTCACTATTGCCGAACCACTGGGGTCAGACCCGCGTCTTGCGGAAATCCTCGCGGAACGCATTAAGGGCTGAGGCCATGATCATTCAGATGATTGGCATTGGGCCGGGTACAGAAGCGCTGCTAACTCAGGAAGCCCTTCAGAAAATCAGGGAAGCAGACCTTGTCCTGACTAACGACAGATTATTCGAAGCCTTTGGGTATCTGAATCCCAACACTATGAGCTGTACACTTTCGGAAATCGAGGCAAAGATTAATGAGCATAAGGGATTGAGTAAAATCGCGGTTCTAGCCTCGGGAGACGTAGGGTTCTACAGCCTTTCAAATACGCTCAAACCGTTTCTGGAGGCCGATCAGGTTGAATGGATTAGCGGCATCAGCAGTCTGCAGTATCTGGCCGCCCGCCTGAAGCAGGACTACAGCAGCGTCAAAGTCGTCAGTGTTCACGGACGGGATCGTTCAGTGATCCCCTTCGTCAGCTACCATGAAAATGTATTCGTCCTGACCGGCGGCGCCCACAAAGCCCATGATGTCATTGCGGATCTCGTGCAATCGGGATTAGGCAATGTGCGTGTGACTGCAGGTGAAAATTTATCGATGGCCGGAGAACGTCTGATCACCGCTGAAGCCTGTCAGCTGACAGACCTCAGGTTTGATAATCTTTCAGTTCTGTGGATCAACAATCCGCAGTACGTTCACCACTCGAACACGCTATATGACGAGGACTTTGAACGGAAATGTGTCCCCATGACCAAAGGTGCTGTCAGGGAGTACAGTCTGGCGAAGCTGGATATTCAGCCAGGGGAAGTCGTCTACGACCTTGGGTCGGGTACAGGATCTGTGGCTGTGGCCATGGCAAGACGTGCCCATGAAAGTTTTGTCTATGCAGTGGAAAAATCACAGGATGCCATAGAACTTATACGCTTAAATAGACAGAAACTGGGCGCTTTTAATATAAAGTTGATTGAAGGCACAGCGCCGGAGTGCCTGGAGAACCTGCCGGCACCGGATAAGGTTTTTATTGGCGGCGCCGGTGGAAAGGTCGACGCGGTGATTGATACTGTATTCAGGAAGAATCCTAGGGCGCGGATCGTCGTCAATGCAATTACCCTTGAGACACTTCAGGAAACTCTTCAGTCTTTTGAACGCCACAATTTTCGAAGTCAGATTCAGTGCCTTGCAGTGACTGAGGTTGAAGCGGTTGGAAAATACCATATGATGAAAGCGCAAAATCCAATCTACGTGATGATGGGTGAAAGAGTGTGTGGGTGACCATCGGCAAAACAAATGAATTGGAGTGGGTTCGGTGGCAAAGACAATTATGATACAGGGGACGGCTTCCAATGCCGGTAAAAGCTTGGTGACCGCCGGATTGTGCCGAATTCTGGCTCAAGATGGCTATAAGGTGGCACCGTTCAAATCGCAGAATATGGCCCTGAATTCTTTCATCACAGCAAAAGGGCACGAAATGGGCAGAGCTCAGGTTATGCAGGCAGAAGCCTGCGGGATCGAGCCAGACGCGCGTATGAATCCAATTTTGCTCAAGCCAACCAGCGATCAAGGCTCACAAGTGGTCGTCAACGGTGAGGTCCTTGGGAACATGAGCGCCTCGGCGTATTTTAACATGAAAAGAACGCTGGTACCTGAGGTCATGAAAGCCTTCAAAAGCCTCGCGGCGGAATATGATGTCATAGTCATTGAAGGTGCGGGAAGTCCTGCGGAAATCAATATGAAATCCGAGGACATTGTCAATATGGGGATGGCGAAGATGGCCGGGGCGCCTGTACTGATCGTGGGAGACATTGACCGTGGCGGTGTGTTCGCGTCCCTAACAGGAACCATGCAGCTCCTGGAGGAAGAGGAGCGGTCCATGGTGAAGGGAACAATTATAAACAAGTTCAGAGGTGACCGGACTATCCTTGAACCGGGACTTAAAATGCTTGAGGACATTACAGGTGTGCCAGTGGCGGGGGTCATACCTTACAAGCTCTTTGAACTGGATGACGAGGACAGCCTGACGACGCGGTTTGAGACCCGCGGAAGTAGAGCGGATCACGTGGACATTGCGGTGATCCGGCTCCCGAGAATTTCAAACTTTACAGATTTCAATCCGTTTGAGAGATTTGAACAGGTTACGCTGCGCTATGTCGGAAGTGTTTCCGAGCTGGGACAGCCGGATCTGATCCTGATTCCCGGTTCAAAGAATACTATGGCGGATCTTGCCTGGCTGCGGCGCTCCGGCTTCGAGTCAGCGATTCTGGCTCATGCGGCTTCCGGCGCGCCGGTGATGGGCATCTGCGGGGGCTATCAGATGCTGGGTCTGACCCTGTCGGATCCGTATTCCATGGAGCACGGGGGTGAAATGTCGGGTCTGGGTCTTCTCGAAGGGTCGACCGTTTTTGAGGCTCAGAAGGTTCAAAAGCAAGTAAGCGGACGGATTTCAGAGATGGGAGGCATATTTTCCGGGATCTCGGGGATGGATTACGAAGGCTACGAGATTCATATGGGTGTGACGACGGGAAGCGGTCCGGTTGTCCATGATCAGAACATCTATGGCAGTTATGTCCATGGCCTGTTTGACGCTGTGCCTATAGCCCGGGAAATGGTCCGCGCGCTCCTCCTGAAGAAAGGCATTGAACCAGCGTTTGATGCCCTTGGCTTTGGGGAAGAGGGGCTTTCGGAGATCAAAGAGTTTAAAGACAGACAATACAACTTGTTGGCCGAGCATCTGAGGGCTTCCCTCGACATGGATTTCATTTATCAGGTCCTGGATGAAGGATTGGGGCAGAGCTGAAAGCAGGACGCATAAAACTTGGTAAGCCGATTGTTGCGGTACTCACCGGATTGGAGCGAGGCTAATGAAGATAGAAATTGTGAAGCCTGCGGAAATAGAAACCCGCAGTTTTGAAATTATTGGGGAGATTCTGGGTGGAAGAGTACTCGATCCTGAAAATGAAGCCGTTATAAAAAGATGTATTCATACCTCAGCGGACTTCGATTATGCGGATAATCTGCATTTTTCAAAAGGCGTAACCAGCCTGCTGGCGGACGCGCTGAAGCAGGGTGCGGACATTGTGACAGACACCATGATGGCGCGGGCTGGAATCAACAAGTCCAAGCTGGGGCAATTTGGTGGCCAGGTCCATTGCTTTATGGCTGACGAGGACGTAGCCAGGGATGCGGCTGACCGGGGTGTCACCAGAGCTGCAGTGTGCATGGAAAAAGCTTGCGCGATTAAAAAACCGGTTATTATTGCTGTCGGTAATGCGCCAACGGCTCTGATCCGTCTGAAAGAGCTGATTGAAGAAGGCAGAATTTTGCCGGAGGGCATTATTGCAGCCCCTGTCGGGTTCGTCAATGTCGTAGAATCCAAGGATCAGATTATGGAACTTGAGATTCCGCATATTGTGGCCAGGGGACGTAAAGGCGGCAGCAATATTGCGGCAGCGATTTGCAATGCTTTGCTTTATCGTTGAGAGCGTGCTTTTATGCCTGAATATAAGAAAAAAGATTAGAAAAAGCCGTCAGGTCGCTAACGAATTTGAGCGATCTGCCGGCTTTTTGTTTTAATACTTAATGTCTAATGGGGTATGGCACAATTTCAAGAGAAAAGTTTGGAGGTATTGCGCAAAATGGCGGTAATAACTTAGCGAAACGCGTTGGCACCGCAGGAATTAATGGACCCAACAGAATCATTGGAACCGTTGGAATCAATGGAACCGTTGGAATCAATGGACCCATCGGAATCATTGGTGCCGATATACCCGATCGTTCCGATGGCATAACATGGGACATTGAACCGAGTCAAATCAAGTGAAGACTGATCTGAGGTAAACAGAAGCGTCGTGCAGGTGCCGGCAGACTTATGTAGATCTAGGGAAGTGGTGTTGTTTAGGCTGAGATTCAACCTTCCCCCTGCAGCCGCCGCCAGATCACGGCCTTCCGCCAGGATCCCCCTTGAACCGACGGGCCAGATTTCGATGACCTCCGGGGAGTCCAGAAGCTGTCTCAGAGTGGTGAAATCCGCGACCTGACTTTCATCATCTGCCAGCTCTTGACCAACTTTGGGTATTCCGGCGGCGAAAACATGGCATCCAGGCCTTGATCTTCGCGCCTCAAGAGTTTTGTTTTGAAGCATTCCAATTGCCGTCATGCCCAGGGCGGTTTGCTGGGTGGGGACATTTTTTTCAGTGCTGATGGTCAGAGGAAGATCCGGGTAGCCCGCTTCTGCCATGGACGCCCGAATGCCTTCCAAAAGCGCTTCGCCGGTAGGGTCTGGCTCGCAGCAGATAGCTGCAGTAAGGGCTGTGGGGATGGCTCCGGAGGATAGCACTTCCATCAGGACAACTCTGGCTGTAAGCCGCGCCACGACCTGTGGCGGGGCTTTAACATTATCCAGGGGTTTTAATCCAATACCGCCGCAGGAATCGCAGGCGATTGCCAACGTTAAATCCGGATTTATTGGCAGCAGATCCAAATCCCTATATTTTTTGGTCACTGGCAATCGCCCCTGCCTTTTTAAGCGCATTGGATTTTTCCAAGGCAAGATGGACCATGAAGGCCACAATGATATTGATCAGACTGCCAACGGTCAGTGGCAGCACCATGGCGGCGAAGAACCCCATGCCAAAGCCAGGCAGCAGCATCAGCATGGCAGGCGAGGCAACGCCGTTGAGAAGTGTTGCAATCACAACCGAGAGATAACGGTTGACTTTTCTGAACAGGAGCCCATAAACCCAGCAAATGACGGCCATTTGAAATCCAATCAAGAGGTGGATTGGCAGCGTCAGTGGAAAGCCTGCGCTGGCCGCGGTCATAAGATGGCCCAAAAGCCCAATGACTGCACCCGGAATGGGGCCGAGGAGAGAGGCTGCCAGGAAGGCCGGCATGGAATCAAAGGCCACGGTACCGGTAGGGCTTGGCATTTTGATGACTGATCCTATAAAGCAAAGGGCAATGAACATGGAGAGCAGGACGATTTTTCTAAGATTGATTTGCATACGTTTTACACCTCATTCATTTTTTTGCCGGGTTTCAGAAGACATTCCAGGGCAGAGGAAACAAAAACAAAAAAGCCCGCGGTTACTAAACCGCGGACTTTACCATCATCCAATCCCTACCGTTCCCCACAAATACAAAGAACGCACAGTATTTCAGGCAGGTCTCCTGGCTGAGGGTCATTGTGCTGCCTCGCCTTCCCAAGCCGCTTAACAGCGGAGGTGGCATGCTGAGGGCACTCTCCATTTACAGTGACGGGATCGCTCAGGACTCTCACCTGATTCCCTATTCTCCCAAGTACTGGGCACCTGAATACGTTGATTTAATTGTCTGAAATCCTAACTATAGGTAGTGTAACGAAAAGATCGTCTTACGTCAAGCCCAATAAATTCTTGTATTTTTTAAAAACAAGTACTCATATGCCGATGGTCGTGGGTTCGAAAGTCAGACAATTCAATACATACAGCTTAAATTTACGCTTATATGGACATAAAAAGTCCCGCTGGACAAAAAGCGAAACACCTGTTAAATTAGAATTGTAGAAGAGATCATAAAATCAAAAGCATAGGGTATGCAGAAGGAGTGTTTATTATGATTAAAATTGGAATCAACGGATTCGGGCGAATTGGAAGACTTGTTCTGAGAGCGTCTGCAGCATATGAGAACGTCGAAGTAGTGGGGATCAACGATCCCTTTGTGGATGCAGAGTACATGGCCTACATGCTGAAGTATGATTCGGTCCATGGCAAGTTTGACGGTGAGGTTTCCTCTGAAGACGGCAAACTTTTCGTTAACGGCAAAGAAATCAAGATTTTCGAAGCCAAAGATCCTAAAGACATTCCGTGGAAATCCTGTGGTGCGGCCTACATTGTGGAGTCGACCGGTGTTTTCACTACTCAGGAATCCGCGAAGGGACATTTGGAAGCTGGCGCCAAGAAAGTCATCATCAGCGCGCCATCCAAGGATGCGCCAATGTTTGTCTTGGGCGTAAACTCTGATAAGTACAGGTCGGATATGGATATTGTCTCCAATGCCTCTTGCACCACAAACTGCCTGGCGCCTCTCGCCAAAGTCATTCATGAGCATTTCGGCATCGTGGAAGGCTTGATGACAACCGTGCATGCGACTACGGCCACTCAAAAGACTGTTGATGGTCCGTCCAAAAAGGACTGGAGAGGCGGCAGAGCTGCAGCGTCGAATATCATCCCATCCTCAACAGGTGCGGCTAAAGCTGTTGGCGAAGTCATTCCCGAGCTGAAAGGCAAATTGACTGGCATGTCCTTCAGGGTGCCTACAGTCAACGTCTCTGTCGTAGACCTGACCTGCCGTCTCGAAAAGCCAGCGACTTATGAGGCAATCAAACAAGTCGTTAAAAGCGCGTCGGAAAACGAACTCAAGGGGATCCTCGGATACACAGAAGACGCTGTTGTCTCGACGGATTTTCTCGGTGAATCCCGGGTGTCTGTCTTTGATGCCAACGCCGGCATCAGCCTGAACGAGCACTTTGTCAAGCTGGTTTCCTGGTATGACAACGAATGGGGCTACTCCAACAAAATTGTCGATCTGATCTGCCATATGAATGCCGTGGATCATACGGTTCTTGAAATTTCAAAGGAGAACAGAAAATTGAAGGATGCGGTCGCTGCGAGCACCAGCTCAAGAGCGTCGTAGACAAGCAGTTGAATGTTGCGAGAGGAAGAAGGGCCCGTTGTTGAACTCAAGGCGGACCTTTTCCTCTCGTTTTAGTTTTGACATAATTACAAAGAAACTGGGTGTCTGACACCCAGTTTCTACCTTTGTCGCTAAAATGTCTTTTTATTTTTCTTTTCAGGTTCAATTAAGGATGGTATTCTAAAATGTAGAGAAATCGTCTGATGGGTGATATCAACCATCGGCAGCAGAAAATTTGAAAGGGGCTAGTTTAGAGTGAAAGGTAATTTTAGAGTCATCATGGTCGTCGTAGTTATTATTGCGATGCTCGCGGGCAGCGTTTACATTGGAGCGGGTGCGTTCAGAACGACAGGCAGCGGAGACACGGTTGCGACAGTAGGATCGGAGAAGATCACCAAGGACGAGCTGTATGATTTCATGGTCAAGCAGAGCGGTCAGCAGGCAATTGACACATTGGTTTCCGAAAAGATCATCGAGCTTGAGGCGAAGAAAAACAACGTCACGGTCGAGGCGGCGGAGATCGACGAAGAGATCGCGACCTACGAGGAAATGTACGGCGGCAAAGAGGCCCTCGAGACCGCACTGGCGTCCAGCGGCTTTGACATGGACTACCTCAGGGGCAATATTGAGACAAACCTTATGATCAAGAAAATTCTGGAACCTACCATTGAGATCACGGATGCGGAGATGTCGGAGTATTTTACCGCCAATAAGGCGTCCTTTGATCAGCAGGAAGAGGTCAGCGCGCGTCACATTCTGGTTGAGACGGTAGAAGTCGCCAACGAAGTCCTTGGCAAACTGAACGCCGGTGACGATTTTGCGGCTCTCGCAAAAGAGTACTCCATTGATACATCGAACAAAGACAACGGCGGCGAGCTTGGATTCTTCGGCAGAGGCCAGATGGTACCGGCATTCGAAGATGCGGCATTTGGCGCTGAAGTCGGCAAAGTCGTCGGTCCGGTTGAGACGGATTTTGGCTTCCACCTTCTGATCGTGGATGAGAAGAAGGAAGCGGTCGAAGCAACACTGGACAGCAAAAAAGAAGAAGTCCGCGACATGCTTCTCGATCAGAAGATTCAGTCCCAGGTCACAACTTGGCTGGACGAGAAATACAAAGAGTACGACATCAACATTACTTTATAGTTCTAAAATAAACTAAGCCTTCCGGTTGGAGGGCTTTTTTTTATGCCTATTTTGATGGAACTCGGTGTCTGACACCGAGTTTCGCCCCTCTTTTTAAGGCTCCTTTCAGGTTGGGGGTCTATGATGAACTCATAAGAGAGATCCAAACTCAATTCTACAAAGAGGTGATTCAAATGATCCAAAGTTTAAAGCCGCAAACCACATTCAAACGCCGCGAGAAGAAGTACTTGCTCAGCCGCGAACAGTATGACCGCCTGCTCCCTCTGCTTCAGACCAAAATGACCCAGGATGACTATGGGGTGCATACGATCTGCAATGTCTATTTTGATACACCGCAGTATGATCTGATCCGGACGTCTATCGAAAAACCTGTCTATAAGGAAAAACTCAGGCTTCGCAGTTACGGCGTTCCCGGCGCTGACGACAAAGTCTTCATTGAACTCAAGAAGAAGTACAAAGGCGTCGTTTACAAAAGGCGCGTGAGCGTTTCCTTAAAGGAAGCTGCCGATTATTTCAAAACCGGCAAACAACCGGAAACGGACAGCCATGTCTTGAGTGAAATCGATTGGTTTCAGAGCAGGTACCATACGACGCCGAAGATCTTCATTGCTTACGAGCGCTGCGCTTACTTTGGGAATGAGGATCCAAACCTGAGGGTCACTTTCGATCAGGGGATTCGCTTTCGCAAGACCAACCTCGATCTGTCCTTTGGGGACTGGGGGCTGCCGCTTCTCGAAAGCAGGCAAGTGCTCATGGAGATCAAGATTTCCGGTGCTATGCCGCTCTGGATGAGCAGAATGCTGTCCGAAATCGAGATCTATCCAGTATCATTTTCAAAATATGGGGTCTGTTACAAGGACTATCTGATCGGTGAGAAAATATCTAAGAGCTTCAGGGAGGCGGTTTAAGTGCTTAACAGTTTATTCTCCACAGCCTCTTCGGCTGCGGCTGCAACTGCATTAACCATTGAAAGTCTGATCATCGCCACCTTGATGTCGCTGCTGCTTGGGCTCGGTGTCGCAGGTGTGTACATGTTCAGGAATACTTACAGCAAGAGTTTTGCCGTCAGCCTCGTGCTGCTGCCGGCCATGATCCAGATCGTCATCATGATGGTCAATGGCAACGTGGGCGCCGGGGTCGCGGTAATGGGGGCGTTCAGCCTGGTGCGCTTCAGGTCTATACCCGGCAGTGCCAGAGAGATCAGCAACATCTTCCTCGCCATGGCCATAGGACTCACAACGGGCATGGGGTATGTTTGGGTGGCGCTGATGTTTCTCGTGATCATCGGCTGTGCTTCTATGCTTTTGACGATCTTTCGCTTTGGAGAACAGCCACTGGAGCAGCGGGAGAAGGAGCTGAAGATCACCATTCCGGAAAACCTCGACTATACCGGCATTTTCGACGACTTGTTCAAGAAATACACGAAAAAAGCCGAGCTGATCCAGGTGAAAACCACCAATATGGGCAGCTTGTACGAGCTCAAGTATCACATTTACATGCGGGAAGCCGGCTCGGAGAAGGCGTTTATGGACGAGCTCAGGTGCCGCAACGGCAACCTGTCCATTTCCTATGGCCGGGTGTCCTCCCAAAACTCTGAACTCTAACCCCCCCTTTTTTTGAAAGGATGATGTCACCGTGAACCCATTATTAAAAAAGATAACCTCGAAAAGAAAATTCAGAACCAAAATAATTTCCCTGGCGCTGGCTGGCGTGCTGACGCTTGGCATGCTGACCGGCTGCGGCCAGATAAAGGCCGTGACTGGGACTGAGGCGGGGGCTCATATTATTGAGACCGCTGTTGCCGGGACGGTGGCTGCTCAGGATGGCTCTGCGGCAGTGCTTGCCGCTCAGGGCTTCGAGTTCGATGAGGAGGACTTTCTGACGACCTGGGAGGAAACCGGTGCGACCAAAGTCACTCTGAATGGAACCGGCATTTCCGTGGAGGGCGAGGGCGCAGCCGCAGAGGGCAGCACGCTGAGGATTACAGCTCCCGGGACCTACGTGCTTTCCGGAAACCTGGATCAGGGTCAAGTGGCCGTAAACGTTGGCAGTGATGAGGTGGTAAGGCTGGTATTAAACGGCGTGACCATAACGAACCAGGGGGCGCCCACGATTCTCATTGAGGAAGCAGACCGAGCCTATGTAACCTTGGCAGAAGGGTCGGTCAACATGCTGACTATGGCGGCTGCGAGTTCAGAAGAAGGGGTGGCCGCCAACACTGATGCTCAGGCGGATCCAGACGCCGTAGCTGACGCAGGGGATGAGGCTGAAGACACGCCGGACGGCGCGATCTACAGCAAGGGCGACCTGACGCTGAACGGCAGCGGTGCATTGACGGTGTGCGGCAGTGCCAAGCATGGCATAGTCGGCAGGGATGACCTCAGGATTACTGGCGGTGTCTTTGACATCACGGCAGTGTCAGATGCAGTCCGAGGCAAGGATTTGATCGCGATTTACAGTGGTGATTTTATGATCGTGGCAGGTGCGGATGCCTTCCAGTCCAGTAATGCTGATGAGGCTGACAAGGGCTTTATTGTGATCGAGGGCGGCCGTTTCCAAATCAAGTCGGGTGCCGATGGCCTCCAGGCCGAAACCGCGCTGGTCATTGAAGACGGCGACTTCGAGATCGAGTCTGGCGACGATGGGATCCATGCGGACGTGTCCGTCTTGGTCCTGGGCGGCGACGTTGAGGTATTGAAGAGCTGCGAGGGCCTCGAGGGCGCGGAGGTCACGATCCGCGGCGGCGAGATCAGTCTCGTCTCAAGTGATGATGGCATCAACACCTCCGGTGAAAAAGGCCTGTCGATTGAGGGGGGCTTCGTCTTGGTCAATGCGGATGGCGACGGCATAGACCTCAATGGCAGCGGCGCCATGAGTGGCGGCATCCTGCTGATACATGGCCCTACGAACAACGGCAATGGTGCGATGGACTTCAACGGCGACTTTATCCAAAGCGGCGGTCTGCTGATCGCGGCAGGCAGCTCCGGGATGGCCCAAGGGCCAAGCGAGAGCTCAACAGAGCTCTCGGCTCAGATCTTCCTGACGAGTCAGGCAGCAGGGACAATGATTCGAGTGGAAGCTGAAGATGGAACAGTTATAGCGGCTTTCAAGCCGGCGAAGACCTTCACGTCGCTGGTGGTGGCATCCCCTGAGTTTGTTTCCGGTGAGACTTATCACGTTTACGTTGGCGGGAGCAGCTCCGGGGAAGAGGCATATGGCTTGGTCACAGGCGGAGCGTCTACAGGTGGAACGGAGGCGGTGAACTTTGAGATCTCCGGATCAGTGACTCAGGCAGTCCAGGAAGGTGCGAGTGCAGGCGGCGGTATGGGAGGCGGTATGAAGCGACCGAGAAATCAGGCTTTAAGTTGGTGACGCGGACAAGTTTCGAGTTAGTGACGCGGACAAAAATGAAACTGGTGACGCGGACAAATTTCAATTCGGTACCAGAGATAGGCTCTAAAACTATTGAAAATAGAGGATTTTCAAATATACTTCCAACAAAAAAGCGCCCGCGGAGGGCGCTTAACTTTTATGAAGATCTTTCATTAGCTTCTCAACCTATTCCACCTTAAACGACACATCCCCTTTGGGGATGACCTGGCAGGCGAGTCTGACGCCATCCTCCAGTTCCTTCTTCTTTAATTTCTTCTCTTCTTCTTTGGTTGGATTATTGACTTCACCGGACAGAATCTTCACTGTGCATTTGCCGCACTTGCCCTTCCCGCCGCAGGAATCCGGAATGTCGAGTCCCATCTTTTGGGATAGCGACAACAAATCCTTTTCCTTATCGTCTTTATACTTGAGCACACAGCTGAGTTTACTCATAATGAAACGCCCCTTTCCCTTTCTTTTGGGTTACATAATTTTCTTGTACCCGTTTCGATACTTTGTCAAACCACATTTCGTTGACAGTCATCGTGGTCTGTGCTATGGTCATATGAGTAAAAAAAGAGGTGATTAATATGAAAAAAAGAAGTATGGCCCGGAAGATCGTTGTGACAGGCATTGTCGCAGCGCTATACGCGGCTTTGACCATAGGTCTGGCGCCAATCAGCTACGGTGGCGTACAGTTCAGAATCTCAGAAGTCATGACACTTCTGGCGTTTATTAATCCAATGTATATAGGCGGACTGACTCTGGGCTGCTTCCTCGCGAACCTGGCAAGTCCACTGGGTATCGTCGATGTGATCTTCGGAACACTGGCAACTTTCCTCAGCGTATTCATGATGTCGAAGACGCACAATATATTCACCGCGTCCCTTTGGCCGGTGCTGTTTAATGGCGTAATCATCGGCATAGAGCTCTGGGCAGTCTTTAAGCTTCCGCTGTTTCTCACCATACTGCAGGTGGCGCTTGGGGAATTCGTCGTTGTATCGATCCTGGGCGTGCTGGTATTCCGGTATGGGATTCTCTACAACACACGGCTGATGGACATACTCAACCAAAGGTGAACCATGGCCTCCGGTCGGGCGCAGACGAAAAAAATGAGAAAGACATGACTATTGACGGGCAGGTTTCCTAATGTTATAGTCAAATTGAACTTAATACAAACATCTTCAGGGCAGGGTGCAAGTCCCTACCGGCGGTATAGCCCGCGAGCCGAAAGGTTGATCCAGTTGAATTCTGGAGCCGACAGTTAAAGTCTGGATGAAAGAAGAGTTTTCTTTGTTTTTTGACCCCTGGAGTTTTTTGCTGCCGGGGGTTTTATATTGCCCCAAAGCGCAATGACCAAGGCCGAGGCCCGGAGCAACAGCCCACGTCCACCTTACGACTATGTGTCGCTTGCCTTGCCGCACCCGTTGCCATTTCACCCGCCGTCATCCCACTACTTTTATCAGGAGGTCTCCACCATGAATCTCAGAAAATCCATCACCATTGCCCTCATGGGCGTCTTGTCCTTCATTATTATGTTCCTTGAATTCCCGCTCCCCATCTTTCCGGAATTTTTGAAAATTGACCTTTCCGACATCCCGGGCATCATTGTGGGCTTTGCCTTCGGACCGCTTTCAGGTGTCGCCGTCGAGCTAGTCAAGAATATTCTCCACCTCATGAGAACTACGACCGGCGGCGTTGGCGAACTGGCCAACTTTATTGTGGGCTCTGCCTTCATCATCCCGGCTGCGCTGATCTACAGAAAACGCCAGACCACGCCGGCCATGATCACCGGCTTTGTCCTCGGTACCCTCAGCATGGCGCTCGTAGGTGCCATAGCCAACTACTACATTCTGATTCCTTTCTATCAGAACTTTATGCCCCTCGAGGCCATTATAGGCATGGCAGCCGCTGTCAACGCCCTGGTTGTCGACCTGAAGACTTACATTCTCTACGTCGTCATTCCTTTCAACGTGATCAAAGGCGTTGCCATCAGCATTCTGACCGCTTTGGTTTACAAACGCGTCTCTTCCGTAGTACTGAAAAATATCTCCAACCAAAAATGGGCCAGCAGGTAGTCCCCCCAGATGATGCTGACCTATGACTGGATCGTCATTGGCGCGGGCGCTGCGGGTTTGTTCGCGGCGGCTCGCGCAGCTGACGCATCGCATGTTGCCGGCGGAAACCTTGCTTCTGACGAAGCAGGTTCTCCATCCGTACTGGTTCTGGAACGCGGGACGCGCGCGGGACGGAAAGTGCTGATCTCTGGCGGCGGACAATGCAACTTTACCCATGCCGAAAGCGTGGCAGACATGGTCCGCCACTACGGCGACAGGAAGAATTTCGTGAGACATGCCATAGGCAAGCTCGACGCTGAAGACTTGATGGAATATTTTGATGCGCTGGGACTCCCAAGCGTCGTCCGCCCGGACGGCAAAGTCTTCCCAGCGTCTTTTGCTGCCGCGGATCTCGTCGAAGCGCTGCTCCAAGAGGCGAAGCGCCGTGGTGTTCGCTTCGAATTCAATCAATTTGTTGAAAAGATTATGCCGATGGTCGAGGGCGGCTTCCAAGTCGTCTGTGGAGACCACACTTACCGCGCCCACAAAGTGCTGATGGCATGCGGTGGAAGCTCCTACCCCATGACCGGTTCCGACGGCTCAGGACTTCGACTGGCTGCCGACCTTGGACTGGAAACTGTCCCGCAGCGGCCTGCTCTGGCACCTGTCTACCACAATGATCGCGCACTGCACAAACTCGCCGGTGTCGTACTTCCGGGCGCGTCTTTCAAATATCGGGATTCAGAGGGCGTCCGTCCGTTAACGGGAGATCTCCTCTTCACCCACACCGGTCTCAGTGGCCCGGGTATTCTCGATGGATCCCGCTGGATGAAGGCCGGCGGAATCCTGGAGCTTAGCTTCACAACCCTTGACGCTGCTGCCTTTGAGCAAGCCCTTCTCGATGCGGCCTCCTCTCATGGCACCCGGCAGCTCAGCACCGTGATCCGCGGGCTTGTACAGGCCAGATCTCTGTCAGAGTTGATTGAGGGTCATTTGGGTGAGGAAGCGTGCAGGACCACTTTGGCAAGTTTATCTAAAGCACTGCGGCAGCAGACAGTGAAACTGGCCACGGCATATGAGGTCAGAATCACCGCCCTGGGTGCCCTGAGAAGTGCCATGGCCACAGCCGGCGGGGTATCCACCAAGGAAGTGGTCGGCCGCACCATGATGGCCAAGCGACTGCCTGGACTCTATTTGGCAGGTGAAATTTTGGATGTGGACGGCGATACCGGCGGCTATAACCTGCACTGGGCATTTGCTTCAGCAGCCCTCGCCATAGCCTCGGGTAATGACACTGTTGTAAAATAAATACAACCCTATGCGCTTCAGCATTTCCTCTGTGTTCAGAGGGGGTGCTGGAGCGCTTTGTTTTTTCAACGGGTTTGAAGAGGGTCCCTCGAGATGGGGGATGCACCTTAATTTTCTGTCTATGAAATAGTTACAAACGAAAACTCATGCCAATCGTTAAAATATTGCTGAATCAATTGACAATGTCTATCAACTGGAGTAAAATGATATTGCAAATGATAATTGTTATCAAAATAAAACTGTTGGTGGATTTACTTATATTTTACATAGGTTGTGCGAGGGGGTAGCAAGTGTTTATGTCACTCATTGAGGCGAAAAAAGGACAATGCGTTATACTCGAAAACATTGAATACGGACATAAGGTCAAGAAAAAGCTTCAGGATATGGGTCTGACCCCGGGTGTCCGGCTTTGTGTGGTCTCCTCGGGTTTGTTTGGACCAATGATCGTCGACGTCCGTGGATCCAGGGTCGCCCTTGGCCGCGGCATTTTAGGAAAAATCACAGTTAGACACGCGGAGGCTTAATTCATGGATATTTTTAAGATCGCTTTGGCGGGCAACCCCAATAGCGGAAAGACAACTTTATTCAACGCGCTGACCGGGAGCAACCATTATGTGGGCAACTGGGCGGGCGTCACGGTGGAGAAGCGCGAAGGGCGCATTCAGTTCGCCGAGCACATCATGGACATTGTAGACCTGCCCGGTATTTACAGTCTTTCACCCTACACTCTGGAAGAAAAAATCTCCAGAGACTACATTCAAAATGAAAATCCGGATGTCGTGCTCAATATCATTGACGCGACGGCCCTGGAGCGCAATCTGTATCTGACGCTCCAACTGATTGAGCTGGGCAGGCCGGTGGTAGTGGCGCTGAATATGATGGACGAGGCGGAGAAGAAAAATATTCAGCTTGACCTCGAGGGACTATCGGCAGCGCTTGGCGTTCCGGTTGTGCCAATTGTCGCCCTCCGTAAACGCGGCCTGCCGGAACTGCTGGAGACCGTGGTCACTGCCCATCACACGAAGGCTACATATAAACCTCGGCGTTTCAACTACGGCGAAGAGGTCGAGGCTTTTGTCCGGGAGGTAGAGCTGAAACTGCCGAAAGCCCTCAAGGCGGATCACGACCCGCGCTGGATTGCTCTCAAACTGTTCGAGCACGACATTGAAGTCCAAAAACTCGTCAGCCCGCTCAAGTTCGAGAGCGGTCACGACAGCCCCGACCGCATGGCGGACCTCCGCTACAGGGTAATTGGGGAGTTGATCAGCGGCACGGCGTCTCGCGAGGCGATAGCCTTTGACCCCCTGACCGACCGGATTGACAGAGTGCTGCTCAATCCAATCCTTGGCCTTCCAATCTTTGGCCTCGTCATGTGGCTCATGTTCTATCTGACGTTTAATTTGGGCGGCGTTTTCGCCGACTTGATTGATGAGTTCTTTGCGGTGCATCTCTCGTCCTGGGTGACTGCGGGCCTTGAGTTCCTGCAGGTCGCACCGTGGCTGGTGTCCCTGGTGGTTGACGGCGTTATAGGCGGCGTGGGCGGCGTTCTAACCTTCGTCCCGAATATCGCCATAGTCTTCGTGATGATTTCATTGCTGGAAGACACTGGGTACATGGCCCGCGCGGCATATCTGATGGACCACTGGATGACCAAGGTGGGCCTCAACGGCAAGACCTTTATCCCGATGGTTTTGGGCTTCGGCTGCAACGTGCCGGCCATCATGGGTACGCGCACCATTGAAAATGAAAACGACCGGCTGATCGCGATCCTGATCAACCCGTTCATGTCCTGCGGCGCGCGGTTCCCGGTTTACGTCCTGTTTGCGTCGGTGTTCTTCCCGGGCAACGAGACTGAGGTGACCTTCTCTCTCTACATTTTGGGTATTTTGATGGCCATGGCTTTCGCTATGATTTTCAGGAAGACGCTTTTCAAGGGTGAGCAAAGTCCGTTTATTATGGAATTGCCGCCGTACCGTTTCCCTAAGCCTGGAGATCTTGGTATCCACGTCTGGGAAAAGGTCAGGGGTTACCTGATCAAAGCGGGTACGGTCATCTTTGGCGCCAGCGTGGTGCTTTGGTTCGTCCTCAACTTCAACTTCAGCGGTCAGGTTCCAATTACGGAGAGCTTTGGCGCGACCATCGGCCACTTTATTGCACCGTTCTTTGGCCCTCTGGGCTTTGGGACTTGGCAGAACGCGCTGTCCCTGGTTTCAGGCATCATTGCGAAGGAAATTGTTGTGGCCAATACGGCCATTTTGTATGGGTTGTCCGAAACCGCCGGCGTCGCGGAGTTTGGGCCGGTGCTGTCTCAGGCGTTTTCACAAGTATCGGCATATGCTTTCATGGTCTTTGTCCTGCTTTATACGCCTTGTGTCGGCGTTATTGGCGTCATCAAGCGCGAGACGAACTCCTGGAAGTGGACGGGGTTCTCGGTTCTTTATCAGCTGGTTGTCGCCTGGGTTGTGGCGTTCGTCGTTTACCGGATCGGACTGCTGTTCTTTGGTTAAGTTAAATCGCATTTTTCGCCAGGTACTGAATGAAGCTGCTTAGGGCTTTGGAGGTGCCTGTTTGATGGGAAGGAGAGGTTTCATATGGGTGGTATATCAACCTTTATCATTGCGGCTTTGATTATTGGACCGGGGCTGTTCTTTTTGGCCAGGGCGCTCAAGCGTGAAGCCGTGGATGGCAAGTGTCCGAGCTGCTCGCACAAAGACGGCTGCGGGACTTGCGCCAGCAGTTCCATTGTTAATTTTAAGAGCGCGGACGGTAAATAAAGGATAGGGCTTATATACTTGCAAACAAAAAAGACCACGGGGTGTGGTCTTTTTTTATTTGAGGTCTCAATGTAACCGCTATAATTCGGAGGGACGCTCAATGACATAGGAGTGAACGTCCGCTTCATAAAAGCGTCTTGGATCGGTTAAATGCATGCCGATTTTCTCGAGGAAACGTTTGGACGCCCCGTGCTCAGGCCTGGAGGCAGCTACGATGCGTTTCAAATCCAGGACCTCAAAGCCATAGCGGATCAGAGCAGCGCCGACTTCCGCCGCGAAGCCCTGGTTCCAGTAAGTCTTTTGGAAACGCATGCTCATTTCAATTTCCTTGGAATGGTCGACGTGTTTGAGGCCCGCCCAGCCAATAAAAGCGCCGTTTTCTTTGAGGACGACGACCCAAATGCCAAGTCCCGGGTGTTTTTTGTAGTACTGTCTCTGGCGCTTGACCGCTTTTTCGCAATCTGAAAAACTGACATCTAATCCAGAGAAGGAGATGGCATGGCTCATGACTTCCGGATCGTTTTCAAGCACAAATAGCTCTTCGGCGTCTTCCTCGATGAATTCCCTAAGCAACAACCGTTCGGTTTCCAGGATCCTTTGCATGGTCGCCCTCCTCTCCGTCAGATAAGTTTATTCGCGTTACACTTTTACCCAAACTTGGCGTGGCATAACGCGGGATTTAAAAACTTGATGATGCTTGGTGTGGCGGGCGGGGTTGGACACCTGTATCCAAAATGAGGAAGTTGGTGTCTGCAGCTGGCACCTGCTCACCCCGTCTTCCCGCCCATCCATCAAAGTGATATAATTAACACCATTAGAAGTGAGGGAGGCTGGCGGCCGTGGGCTTTTGGATTTCCAGAGTGCTTTTGGGTGTCATACTGACTGCAGGACTCTTTTTTGAAGGCGCTTCCGATGGTCGCCTTTCCATTCTATTGGCACTATCTCTGCTCCTTCTCGTTCTCAACGCCATACGTTTGCCGGGGAAGCTCATGAATCCGGCAGAGTTTTCAGAGATCCTGATTGCGGCAAGCCTCGAGGCTGTTTCGCAGTACGCGGTTAATCCGTTTTTTTCGCTGGTGTATGTCGCTTTGATCTTTGAGCGGGCCTATGGGGCGAGGATTCCGGTTTCGCGATTCCAAAGGGACGTCGGTCGAGGTGTGGTTGGTTTCAGGTGGCACGCGGAGGAAAATCGACAAGAGCTGTCTTTTTTTTGGATCTTTTTACTTGTAGCCGGTGCAGCAGTCAAATACGGAGAGATCCTAAGGCGGGATCCGGCTTATTTTGATCTTGGGGGAGCTGTACAGTATTTGGGACTGTTGGCGGCGGTAGCCGTGGCGCTGCGCTTTGCCCAAGGTTATCGAAAAGAGAGGGATGAGCTTGCGCGTTTATCCAAGGAAATTGAAGTTCTGTCCGCCATCAACGAGCAAAAGAGAATTTCCAGGGAGTTGCACGACGCCTTGGGTCACGCTCTGACAGCTCAGATTATGCGGCTTGAAATGGCGGATCATTTTCTTGACGCAGGAAAACCGGGCGAGGCTGCTGAGCAGGTGACCTCAGCTAAAGCTGAAGGCCGCAGCATGCTGAGGTCAGTTCAGGAGATCGTGACGACCCTGAGGGATCCGGTTTGGGTGCGCTCGGACTTCGAGGCTTTGGCGGAGCGGGGCGACACAGTGGCGCTGCCAAACGGCAAGCAGATGGTCAAGCTAGATATAGTGGGAGATCTGTCGCTGCTCTCACCTCGGGCCAATCATGTCCTCTACAGGGCATTGCAGGAGAGCTTGACCAACGCGCGCCGCCATTCAAACGCTGAGCATGTTGTGGCGGCACTCACGGTCGAGGAGGGCGGCGGAGCCGAACTGTTGGTCGAGAATGATGGACCGCTGGTGCAGGCGCCCGTTTTCCCCGGCAATGGACTTCGGGGCATGCAGGAGCGGGTATTGTCCTTGGGAGGGACTCTGAACTTTGGTCCTGTTCCTGGAGGCGGCTTTCGAATTGAAGTTTCGCTTCCGCCTCAGCCTCAATGACTTGGTGACGCGGACAGAATTTGAGTTGGGGACTGACACTCAGTTTGATTTGGTGCCAGAGCTGACTCGATTTTTATACGCTTCATAATCACTTGCTTAGAGTATGAGAACGATAAATTATGTCGACCTGAAGGGGTGCATTTACCGTGATCCGAGTTGTGGTTATCGATGATCAGACACTGATAGCAGAAGGGCTGAAAATGCTGCTCTCAAAGGAACCGGATATTGAAGTGGTCGCTGTAGGGGCTAATGGCGATGCGGCGATTCAATTGGTCGTAGACTTTCAGCCAGAGGTTCTGCTGCTGGATATCCGCATGCCTGAAATGGATGGCGTTGAAGCCATCCGAAGGCTGAGGGCCCGGGGGGAGAAAGTCAAAATCATCATCCTCACGACTTTCAACGATGACCAGTATATCCACGAAGGCATGGCGCTGGGTGCTCAGGGTTATCTGTTGAAGGATGCCACGCCGGCGCAGATTGCGGAAGCCATCCGGGCAGTGGCGGGGGGCAGTTCGGTTATGGCAACCGGTGTCGCGGAGCGGGTGTTTCGTCAAAAGTCTGGAATCGAAGAGGCTGTGAGTTTGATGCCTGCAGAAAAATTTTCACTCACACCGGAAGCGCCTGAACACAGGCTCGCTGAGTGTTTCAGAGATCTGACGGATCGCGAGAAAGATATAGTCGCCCTCGTTGCGGAGGGAAAGTCGAATCTCGAAATTTCGGAGACGCTGTACCTGACGGAAGGCACCGTGAAGAATCACCTGACGAAGATCCTTGGGAAATGTGGTCTTAGAGATCGGACACAGCTGGCGGTACTATGGATCAGAGGCAGCTTGGAGTAGTGGTGGGGCTTACAGTGACCATCGGCAAAAAATAAAAAGAGGGGAAGTGGAGGCCTGAATTAAACCGGCATCCGCTTCCCCTTGTTTTGATTTCGAATTCGTGGCGCTTGCTTCAGCTATTCCAGAAGTACCTGAAAATTACTGTAAATATCAGAATTTGCACGACAAACACTTTCAGCAGCGCGAAAAGCGCTCGCTTTGGGCCGTTTAATCTGTAAAGTTTTGAAGCTCTGATCCCCGCGGGGATCCATACCACCAGCAAAACAACCGCAAATAAGCCAATGGTCGCCACATATTCCATCAGCGGGTAGCCGAGGACCCGCCCGCCGGACATGATCTCCGGAATAAACGGCACGACCGCTGCGCTGATAATCCAGCCAAACAGAGCCAGAATCCAGCCGCCGCTTGACTTGTGGGACTCGAACATAATATCACCACCTAAGTTTTCAGTGAGGGAACATCAGCTCCGCTGTGGTCCAGGCTGCGACCAGCAGTCCGATCAGAACCGGGATCAGGAGCAGGATAGCCCTCCCTTTATGTAGGAAAATTGAGATCAGACCAAGCACCAGCCCGGCAATGGCAAAGAGCGCAATAAGCGGAGACGGGAGCGGGAGTCGGACTGTGTTCGAAAACTTCAAAGCCATGAGAACGACAAACAAAACACCCAGGTACACTGCCCATTTGCCAGCGTTATCTTTTGGCATCATTGTGACTTTCATTGACTGCGCCTTCTTTCATGTTAGTTTTGACGTAGGGTGAGTGGGGTAAGTTCCGTGATTAGCCTTCTTGTTATTTATACCCACGAAAGGATAAAAATGATGTTTTTGCCGAAGTTTCTGGTGCAGCTCTAGCACCAGATTCAGTTTGGTGTCAGTCACTCAGCTGAGTTTGGTGTCAGACACTCACTCAATTCATGACTCAAGTCACCCTCACATCATGACTTTGGAGAGGCGAAAGCGTCTCAGGGAAGTGCTACACTGTGAGTAGAGCAAAACCAAACTATGTAAATTCGTGTGAGGAGTGATAGAGATGTTGGAGGGAAGATGGGGGACCATCGGCAGAAAAATCTTTAATGGGAAAAGGGCTGGGGGACTGGCTCTATTCCTGGCGCTGATCATGACGGCGGCAGGGTGCTCTGGTGGCGCCTACGACAAGCTGATGAAGGCGGAGGCGAAGACGGACGCGGCAGTGACGGGCGTGACAACGACAAAGATCACGCTGGAAAACGATTTCGACACCGCAGGTCTGTCGGCGGAAGCATTGAAAATGATGAACTACATGAAAAAAGTCACCTACGAGGGGACGGCACGCTACGACCACGGGCTTGGGCAGGTGGCCAGCGACCTCTACCTGAGCATGGGCGGGATTGGCTTTGACGCGGAGCTTTACACTTTTGAGGGGGAGACTTACGTCAAGCTGCCGGTCATGAAGAAGTACATGAACGTTAAGGATCTGATGAAAGTTGAAGGCGCTCAGGCTGCGGCTGAGATCCAGGGTGAATTCCTCTCTGAGGCGTCGCTGGAAAGATTGGGCGCCATTTGGAGTTCGGTGGCGACGCCGGACAACGTAAAAAAGACGGGCAGTGCGCTGCTTAGAACGGATTCCGGGGACTTGAAGACAACGCGTTACACGGTTGAAGTGGATCCGGAGGTGGTACAGGCAGCGCTGATCGAATCCGCAAGGGTGATTACTGAGGATTTGGCGGAGAAAAACACGCAGACGGATTTTTCCGCAGCCATAGGAGAGATGACGGAGATCGAGATCGATGAGGTGTCCATGATCTCCGAGATTTCCTCCAGCGGCTACGTAGTCAGGGATGATGTGGTGATCCGCTATCATCAGCCGGGGCTTGAGACCAGCATCCGCATCGAAATCATCCGTGATCAGCTTGACCAGGCAGTCGAACTGAACCTGCCTGAAATCACTGCCTCGGAGTTATACACCAGCGAGGAGCTGGACCGGGAAATGCCGGGGGCGCTAGATGACCTTCTCGGCACTTTTGGGATTCAAACAACGGACGACACAAGCGAGGCGAGGTGAGCACCATGCTGCAGACCATTGAACTGACGAAGCGCTTCGGTGCGACCCTTGCTGTGGACGCGCTGTCCATAGAAGTCAAGAAGGGCGACCTGGTCGGCCTGCTGGGACCTAACGGCGCCGGCAAGTCGACGACTATTTCCATGATCGCGACGCTGCTCGAACCGGACAGCGGAAAAATTCTCTACAACGGGCAGGATCTCATGGCACGTCCCGAGGCCATTCGGAAGGGGCTTGGGTTCGTGCCGCAGAATATCGCCCTCTACCAGGACCTGTCCGGCCGGGACAATCTCAAATTCTGGGGCCGTCTTTACGGGCTGAAGGGGGATCTTCTTAAGAAGAGGATCGACGAGGTCTCGGAGATCATTGGGATCTCAGACCGGCTCAAAGACAAGGTCAAAGCCTACTCCGGCGGCATGAAGCGCCGGCTCAACATAGGCGCCGCGCTGCTGCACCAGCCCGAATTCCTGATCATGGATGAACCTACGGTGGGCATTGATCCCCAATCCCGCAATCACATTCTGGATGCGGTGAAAGCGCTGAATCGCGAGGGGATGACCATCCTTTACACGAGCCACTACATGGAAGAAGTCGAGGAACTGTGCCGGACTATTTATATCATGGATCTTGGAAAACTGATCGCCTCCGGGACCAAGGACACCCTCCTGGCGGCGGCCGGCGGCGGTGAGGAAGTGACGGTGAAGTTTGAGACGGTGTCTGAGTCTCTAATCAGCGGCCTAAAAAACCTGAATGGACTGATCGCTCTGGCTCAGACGCCTGATGCGCCTCAGACTGTGACCCTCAGTTTTGGGGGCGACGGAGGCCACCTGAAGCCGGTGATAGAGCTGGCGACCGAGCTGGGTCATCCGCTGATTTCCGTGGACGTCAGCAAGCCAAACCTGGAGTCGGTGTTCCTGAAACTCACCGGCAAAGCCCTTAGAGACTAGAAAGGCGGCGGAAATGATGTGGTCTATGATGTGGTCTCTTTGGAAGAAGGATTTCAAGACCTATATGGCAGACCGGCAGGCGATTTTTACGATCTTTTTGATGCCGGTGGTGATTTCGACGATTTTGGGCTTTTCGCTGCAGTCCATGTTCGGCACGGCGGGCGGGGTTTCTCGGATAGAGCCTCTTGAGCTGGCGGTGGTTAAGGGTTATGAGGGTGCTGGTGGGGTGACCATCGGCAATAATTACAGTTTTGAGGCGTTTATGGAGGACCTGTCGGCGAACCCGGTGGGGGCGAGGGTGGTCGCGGAGATGGGCGAGGACCAGATGCGCGGCTACTTTGGGGACGTGGATCCGGAGGCGATCTTCTTTGAGGATTTCCTGGGGTCGCCTGAGCTGGCCCAGACGCTGCGGTACACAGTGACAGACCTGGCGACGGCGGAGCGACGACTGGCCGCGGACGAAATCGCGGGTATCGTGGTGCTGCCGGAGAATTTTGTCCGGGGTATGTACGTGAACCTATTGACGCCGCTGCGGTCTGAAGTGGAGATTGCGTTCGTCGAGAACACAGCGCGCAGGGTGAGCTCGAAGCTTGCGAAGATGATGCTGGAGGGCTTTGTCGGGTATCTGGACAGTGTTATTGACAATAAAAATGTGCTGATCGAGCAGCATATTGCGGCGGGGATTGCCCTGGAGGATACGGACTGGGGACTGCGGCCGGAAAGCGGGCTGACGCTGGAACAGCGAGGTGTGCGTGCCCTTAAGCCGGTGGACAGCAAGGGGTACTACACGGTCGCCATGATGTCCATGTTTCTGCTGTTTACGGCGGCGCTGGGGGGCTATCTGCTCCTGGAAGAGAAGCGGCAGTTGACCTATGACCGCCAACGTGCCGCAGGGCTTAGCCGATGGTCCATTCTGCTCGGCAAGCTCGCACTGATTGACGCGGTCGCGCTGATTCAGATATTGCTGATGATCGTCTGGTCGACGCTGATTTTCAGGATCTCCTGGGGGTCGCCTGTGGCGCTGGCCGTCATTACTATGGCAACCGTGCTCGGCATTGGCGGTCTTGGACTGCTGTTCATGACGGTGGCGGCGGCTTTTGACAACATCATGATTTCCAAGGTGTTTGAGAATGGGCTGAACCAGGTGCTGGCGCTGGTCGGCGGGGCGTATATCCCCATTGAGACCATGCCGGCGCTGATTCAGAAGGTGGCGCTGATCCCAATCAACGGAGTAATTCTGAAGGCGTATCTCTACAATATGATGGGGTACAGCCTGCCGGAGCTGATGCCTTATGTGGGGCTCATTCTGCTCAACGGCTTGGTGTTTTCGGCGGCGGGCATTCTGGTGTTCAGATTCAAGGAGGTGAAGGTGCATGCTCTCCATAATGTATCGAAGGCTGTGGATGCAGAGTCAGTCCTATAAGATTATGCTTATTATGACGCTGATCGCGCTGGTCATCAACTTTGCCTTCGGGGGCATGAACCAGAATTATGAACCGGCCATGGACGTGGTGGATCTGGACGGGACTGTGATGTCGGCGGAGTTCGCGGCGCGGCTGACTGCGGCCGAAGGGCAGCGGGTGACGGTGCTGGACGCGCTGGACGAGAAGCGGGTGCAGATGAAGGTCGCGGGGGCGCTGGTGATTCATGAGGGGTTTTCTGCGGCTTTGGCTGAGGGGAAAGTGCCAAGACTGGAGCTGGTGTCCCTGAAGCAGGATGCTGAGGTGATGACCCTTGAATACAATATTGAGCGGGCCTTTGACCAGTTTATGTCTTACAGGTCACTGGCGCTGGATTTTGAGGCGGCGGCCCTAAGGGCGGGTGTCGAGACGGAAGGTGCTTATGAGCGGACTTACAGCCGTCTCGTCGAGGTCAATGATGCCCGGGAGACTTTGAATGTGGTGACGGAAGGCGGATCCCAGCGGGATTTGAATGCGGAGATTGGCATGTACCGGATTCTCGGTTTCTTGATTATGTTTACAGCGTTTACGACGGTGATTGCCGCAGCGGAAATCGTGGAGGAAAAGCAGCATTATACCTGGCAGCGGACGCTGGTGGCGCCGGTGCGCAGACTGGGCATCATAACCGGCCACGTGGCGGTGGCCTTTGTGGTGGGCATGATCCAGCTGGTGGTGACGCTGCTGGCGGGGCAGTATTTGTTTGGTTTGGAGTTCGGTGTGAATATGGGCGGCCTGCTGGTGGTGGGGGCGCTGTATATACTGACTATGGGCGCCTTTGGGCTTTTCGTCACGTCCTTTGCCAAGAGTCCGAATGCCCTCGGCGGCATTGTGTCCATTCTGTTGACTTCCATGGCGATGCTGGGTGGCTGCATGTGGCCCCTGGAGATGGTGTCCAGCAAGATTCTGATTGCCCTCTCCTGGATCACTCCGCATAGGTGGGCCTTCGACGCCATGCGCGCCATAGGGGCTGACGGTGTGACCCTGGCCTCCCAGAGTTTTGAATTAATGATGCTGGCCGGAATGACTGTGCTCATGATGGGCGTGGGCGTGCTGCGTCTGAGAGATGAATGATTTAAGTGTGGTGACGCGGACAACTTTGAACTTGGTGACGCGGACAACTTTGAAAACGGGGACAGAGCATGCGATAATTGTTCTCAACAATATCTGCTAAATGATCCATAAAACGCTGTCATTTCTCTGGTCATCACTTTTAACACAAGAAAAGTGCGAACGTGCTATAATTGAGATAGACCAAATTTTAGGAGGCGTGTTGATGACAAGAGTTGCTTATACTTCGCCAGGCGCAGTTTCCGTAGGCCCGTATTCCCATGCGGTGGAATCAAGTGAGCTGGTCTTTTTCTCAGGCCAAACGCCCATTGACAAAGAAACAGGAAAGCTTAAAGAAGGCGGCATTCAGGAACAGACCCGCCAGTGCTTCCTCAATTTATTCAGCGTCCTTGAAGCCGCGGGTTTGACGCCCGACGAGGTCGTCAAAGTCAACGTCTTTCTGACGGATATGAATAACTTTAAGGACATGAACGAAGTTTACGAAAAGCAGTTTGAGGCGCCGTATCCGGCGAGGACGACCATAGGTGTGGCCTCCCTGCCTCTTGGAGCGGATATTGAGATTGAGATGATCGCAAAAAAGCGATAACCTGGTGAGCGTGCAGCGAGACTATTGTCAAAGACATTATAATGTGGATCAAGCCAGAGCCCCCCAAAAGAGCTCTGGCTTCCTTTTGCCGATGGTCAATTGAGATTCATTATCGCATGCTCTGGCACCGAAATGAAACCTGTCCGCGTCACCAAACTGAAAACCGTCCGCGTCACCAACATAAATTATGAACTTTTTTTAATAAACCCCCTTGACGCGTGAGCCGGTTTGCATTATTATAACTGACAAGATCAAAATGAAATGGCAGTGACGGGAAGAGTAAGGTTTCTGACGACCCTTCAGCGAGCCGGGGATGGTGTGAGCCCGGCAGGCAAGCGTAACCTGAAGAACATCCCCGAGCTTTCGACCGAAAGCTGTCTGGCCCCGGTATAATACCCAGGCCGCAGTTGAGTAGATTCGAACGGACCCCGACCGTTACAGCGGGCACGGTATCGCGCTAGTCAGCGCCGTATCGCAGCGAGGTGACCGCGTCAAGTTAGGCGGTAACCAGGGTGGCAACGCGGAAGCAAGACCTTTCGTCCCTGATATTCAGGGATGATGGGTCTTTTTTAATGCCGTCATCACCACCAATTGACGAGGAGGAACTACCCATGACACCATCCCCAATCATGAAATTCAACATGCCGTACACCACATCAAAATCACAGCGTTTACAGATCCCCAAAAGCTACACGCCGAAGCTCGGTCTGCTGGAAACGGAGATCGCCATCAAACGCATTAAAGACTATTTTGAAAGACGCCTGGCAGAGTCCCTCAACCTCATGCGCGTCTCCGCGCCGCTCTTTGTCCGCCCGGAATCCGGCCTCAACGACAACCTCAACGGTGTCGAGCGCCCGGTCGGTTTTGACGTGAAGGACATGGAAGCCGACGTCGAGGTCATCCACTCCCTTGCCAAATGGAAGCGCCTCATGCTCCAGCGCTACGGCTTCAAGATGTACGAAGGTCTCTACACCGACATGAACGCCATCCGCCGCGACGAAGAGCTCGACAACCTCCACTCCATCTACGTGGACCAGTGGGACTGGGAAAAAATCATAGACCGCAGCGACCGCACTGAAGAAAAACTTAAAGATATCGTCCGCACCATCTACAAAGTCTTCAGAGAGACCGAGCAATACCTGGCCGCCATCTACCCGGCTCTCGGCCAATCCCTGCCGGAGGAGATCTTCTTCATCACCTCCCAGGAGCTCGAGGACCGCTTCCCGGGCCAAACGCCAAAGATGCGCGAATACCTCATCACCAAGGAGAAAAAAGCCGTCTTCCTCATGAAAATTGGCAAAGCCCTCAAATCCGGCGAGCCCCACGACGGCCGCGCCCCGGACTATGATGACTGGGAGCTCAACGGCGACATCCTGTTCTACTACCCAGTCCTCGACTGCGCGCTGGAGCTCTCCTCCATGGGGATCCGCGTCGACGAGAAGGCCCTCGAAGCCCAGCTGCATATCGCCGGCGCCGAGGAGCGCAGGACTCTGCCGTTCCACAAGATGCTCCTGAAGAGCGAGCTGCCCCTCACCGTCGGCGGCGGCATTGGCCAGTCCCGCATCTGCATGTACTTCCTCCAGAAAGCCCACATTGGCGAAGTCCAGGCCAGCGTCTGGCCGGACGACATGATCCACGAGTGCTTCGAAAACAAGATCTACATTTTGTAAACTTATCAGATCCCGGCGCCTCATCTGCGCCTTCTTCCGGGCGGCCCCCACAAGGGCCGCTTGATTTGTGTGGACCGTGACCATCGGCAAAATCACTTGTTTTCTTAAGGCATCAGTACAAAAACTTAGCCGATGGCGACCTGATCACCCCCCCACACGTCTGTCTTTATGATATAATGATTCGATGAGGCCATTACCCCGAACTGGCCATAAAGTACAAATTTGCTCTAAGCATATCCAGGGAGGACATGATGGATTTAAACAAGTTGAATGAATCACAACGCGAAGCTGTCGTCACCACTGAAGGACCGCTGCTGGTCATGGCGGGCGCCGGATCGGGCAAGACCCGCGTCCTGACGAGCAGGATCGCCTACTTGATCGAATCTTTGTCGGTCTTTCCAAGCGAAATCCTGGCATTTACCTTTACGAACAAGGCAGCCAAAGAAATGAGAAACCGGGTGGAAGGGCTGATCGGATCCGTCTCCGGCGGCATGTGGATTGGCACGTTCCACGCCCTCTCGGTCAGAATGCTGCGCAGAGACATAGAGAAGCTGGGCTACACCAAGGACTTCGTCATCTACGACTCAGACGATCAGCTGACGCTGCTCAGGCAGGTTGTCAAAGCCCTGAACATCGACGAAAAGAAAACGCCGCCCAAGCATTTCAGAGCCAAAATCAGCGAAGCCAAGAACGAAATGGTGTCGCCGGAAGACTATACGGGCCTCTACGGCAACGACTACGGCAGCCTGCAAGCCGCCAAAGTCTACGAGCTGTATCAGAAGCGGCTGAAAGCCAACAACGCCATGGACTTTGACGACCTGATCCTGAAAACTGTCGAGCTCCTGACGTCCTTCGAAGAAGTCAAAGCTTATTACAACCGAAAATTCCGCTACATTCTCGTGGACGAATATCAGGACACCAACAAAGCCCAGTACAGCCTGATCAAGCTTCTGGCGAACACACAGCACAACGTCTGCGTCGTCGGTGACTTGGATCAATCGATCTACGGCTGGCGCGGTGCCGACATCCGGAACATCCGGGATTTCGAAAAAGACTATCCGGAGGCAAAAACGGTGGTCCTGGAGCAGAACTACCGCTCCACAGCGCACATTCTGAATGCTGCAAACGCCGTCATTCAAAACAACAAGCAGCGCAAGGAAAAGAATCTTTGGTCCACCCGTGGAGACGGCGAGCGCCTGCGATATTACCAGGCTTATGACGAGCGGGATGAGGCCAGATTTATTGCAGAAGAAATTGAAAAGCTGCGGCGCTCAGAGGACAGAAAATATACGGATTTTTGTATTCTATACAGAACTAACGCACAGTCCCGGGCCATTGAGGAAATGATGCTCCGTCAGGGCATTCCGCACACGGTTGTGGGGGGCTTTCGCTTCTATGAGCGTATGGAAATCAAAGACATGATGTCGTACCTTCGCCTGATCCAGAATCCGTTCGACGGCATCAGCTTCAACCGGGCCATAGGTGCGCCAAAGCGCGGCATTGGTCCCAAAACCCTTGAGATCATCCACAACGAAGCGGACAGTCGCGGTGTCTCTGTGGTGGAAGCGGCAGTGGGGCTTCTGAAAGGTCATACCATCAGCGGAAAAGCAGGGGCATCTCTTTCTGAGTTTATCCAGCTGATTCTCGACATGGCGGCCCAGAAGGAAACCCTGGAGGTCGCGAAAATCGCGGAAGCGGTCATTCAACGCTCCGGCTATGAGGACGCGCTGAAATCCGAAAATACAATTGAGTCTCAAACGCGCCTGGAGAACCTCTATGAGCTCCTGTCCGTCTCAGCAGACTTCGATCTGCGTTCCGGCGGCGGCAGCCTGGAAGATTTCCTCGCGGAAATCTCCCTGGTTTCAGATATTGACGGCATGAAAGACGAGCAGGAAGCCGTGGTCATGATGACCCTTCACAGCGCCAAAGGACTTGAATATCCGGTGGTATTCCTCGCGGGACTTGAGGAGAATCTGTTCCCAATTTCGAGAGCGCTGACCAGCGACGACGACCTGGAAGAGGAACGGCGTCTGGCCTATGTGGGTATGACCAGAGCAGAAGACCGGCTGTATCTTTCCAGCGCCTTAAGGAGAATGCAGTTCGGAAGTTTGCAGGCCAATCTGCCATCCCGGTTCCTGGAAGAGGTGCCGGAGACGCTTATGGAAAACCATGGTCAGACCCGGGCTCAGATGACGGCTCAGCGGGCTTCCAAGCCAAGACGACAGGACGCTAAGGTTAAGCCTTCTTATGCCTTTGGTTCGAGCTATCTCAGCAAACCAGAGGCCGGCGGCTACAGCGGCGGCGGTTTTGGCGGGACGGGCTACGGCGGCAGTGGAGCCGGCGGATCCGGCGGCATGACCGGCGCTTGGGGCAAAGCCCCGGCAGACGCTGACTTCAATCAGGACGCAGACCCAACCGAGCTTGCTTTTACAAACTCAGACATGCCTTCTGACGCAAAACCGGAACGGGAAGACGGCCTCAGACCGGGTTCTAAAATCCGGCACAAAAAGTTTGGTGTTGGCACCGTCATTTCTCTCGGCACGCCTGATAACCGCAATATTACGACCATAGCCTTTGACGGGGCGGGCATCAAGAAACTCGATTTGTCCTACCTGCCCGTTGAAGTGATTGAGTAAACATCCGGGGAGGATTTTTGTGGACCCTAAATGGACTGAAGACTATGAAGCGCTCATCCGTGAAATCGAGCACCATAACCATCAGTATTATGTGCTCGATCGACCGGAAATTACGGATTATGAGTATGATCAGCTCATGCAGCGCCTGCTTGCTCTTGAGAGCGAGCACCCGGAACTCAAAATGCCGGATTCACCAACCCAGCGCGTAGGCGGCGCGCCCCTGGCGGCCTTTTCCCAGGTCAGCCACGCGGTCAGACTTCTGAGTCTCGACAATGCCTATGATACGGGAGAAGTGGAGGCCTTTATACAAAGAATTGATAAAGAGCTGGGGGCTGCCGCGGCCTTTGTCCTTGAATACAAGATCGACGGACTCAGCGTTGCCCTTCGTTACGACAATGGACGCTTTGTCCAGGGCGCGACCCGGGGAGACGGCGAGACCGGCGAGGACATCACGGAAAACCTCAAGACTATTCGCTCCATACCCCTCAGACTGACCGAGCCGCGCACCCTCACCGTGAGGGGAGAAGTCTTCCTTCCAAAAGAAGGCTTTCGCCAGCTTAATGAAGAGCAGGAGCAAAATGGTCTTCAAACTTTTGCCAATCCCCGCAACGCCGCCGCCGGATCCCTGCGGCAGCTGGACAGCCGGATCACCGCCTCACGTCCGCTGGACATCTTCGTCTTTGACCTGCTCAGTGGTGAACTGAACGCGAAGACCCATGATGAAGCCCTTACAGAGCTGAGTGGTCTTGGCTTCAAGGTCAGCCACGGCAGGCGCTTTGAAAGACCGGAAGAAATTCTTGAAGCCTTGACTCAAGCCGAAGCGCAGCGCCACAGCTTGCCCTTCGACATTGATGGCATGGTCGTCAAAGTGGACAGCTTCCCTCAGCGTGATCAGCTGGGAACCAGAGCTAAAAGCCCGCGCTGGGCTGTTGCCTTCAAGTTTCCGCCGGAAGAGGTGGAGACGACGCTCAGGGACATCACCGTCCACGTGGGCCGTACCGGCGTCATTACCCCAAGGGCCGAATTCGATCCCGTGGAAGTCGCCGGCTCAGTCATAGCCCGCGCCACACTGCACAACCAGGATTATATCCGGGAAAAGGATATTAGAATTGGCGACAGAATTGTCGTTCAAAAGGCCGGTGACGTCATACCGGCAGTCGTCAGGGTTCTGACAGACCGGCGGCAAGGTTCTGAGCAGCCTTTTGAACTCCCGGCATCCTGCCCGGAATGCGGCAGCGCTACTCACCGGCTTGAAGGAGAAGCAGCCCTGCGCTGTCTGAATCCAAGCTGTCCGGCGCGCTACCGCCGCGGCATTGAGCACTTTGTGTCCAGGCCTGCCATGAATATTGACGGCCTCGGGGAGTCCATCATCAGCTTACTGATTGCGAACGGCCTGATCCGCGGCATTGCAGATCTCTATACGCTGAGGGACCAGCGGGAGACTTTGATCAGCCTGGAACGCATGGGAGAGAAGTCTGCGGACAACCTGCTGAAGGCCCTCGAAGCCTCCAAGGAAAATCCGCTGTGGCGCCTGATCACCGGACTAGGCATTCCGCTGATTGGTGCCCAGGCCGCGAAACAGCTCGCCCGAAGCTTCGATACTCTCGAGACGCTGATGGCCGCAAGCCCGGAGGATCTCGTGACGCTGCCGGAGATTGGCGCCAAGATGGCGGAAAGTCTCGTGAGTTTTTTCCGGGATCCTGTGAATCAGGAGACTATAAGCCAATTAAAAGCCGCAGGCCTGAATTTTAAAGGGGAGCGCACGCTTGAGACCGGACCGCAGCCGTATGCGGGCAAAACTTTTGTGCTCACTGGCACACTGTCTGGCTTCACGCGAGACGAAGCCAAGGCCAGGATCGAAGCCCTGGGCGGCAAGGTCGCCGGCAGCGTCAGCAAGAAGACCGACTTTGTGGTCTATGGCACCGAAGCCGGCTCGAAGCTCGACAAAGCCCTGTCCCTGGGCGTTGCCACGCTGGATGAGACTGAATTTCTCGCCATGCTCGAAGCCGCTAAAGCCTGATTTTTACTACCAAACCATGAAAAAGTTGGCCGATGGTCACAACACCCCCATCTCAGCCAACCTAAAATATCGAGTCGAAACGGAGGTCTTTTAATGGCGATCACCATCAAAGACGTCGAGCATGTCGCAAAGCTCGCGCGCCTCGAATTCGAGGAAAATGAAATTCTCGCCTTTACAGAAAAGCTCGACGCCATTGTCGGGTATGTGGAAATGCTGAATGCCGTCGACGTTGAAAACGTCGATCCGACCTATCATGTCCTGCAGGTCAAAAACAGATTCAGGGAAGACGAAATACAGCCTTCGCTTGAACGTGACGCGGTTCTGACCAACGCGCCTGACCGGCGCGGCGGCTGCTTCAGAGTGCCGCGGGTCGTGGAATAGGGGGCGCGGGGAGAGATGGAGATGAAAAATAAAATGTATGAATGGACGCTCCATGAAGCCCGAAAGGCGCTTCGGGAAGGCAAGGTCACCTCGGTTGAACTGACAGAGGCGATTTTTGAGCGCATTGAAGCCGTTGAACCAAAAATAGACGCCTTTATTACGCTTTTAAAAGAGGAAGCACTGGATAGCGCCCGGGCGGCTGACGCAGCTTTTGCACGGGGTGAAGACCTTGGAGACCTGCACGGCGTGCCTATTGCTATCAAAGACAATATGTGCACCACAGGCATTCCGACGACTTGTGCGTCGAAAATGCTGGAGAACTTCCGACCGCCTTATGATGGAACGGTTGTCGCAAAGCTTAAAGCAGCCGGCGCAGTTATTGTAGGCAAGACGAACCTGGACGAATTTGCCATGGGCTCTTCTACGGAGAACTCGGCTTTTAAAGTCACAAGAAATCCTTGGAACACGGAATATGTTCCGGGCGGATCTTCAGGCGGCTCGGCGGCCTCTGTTTCTGCGGGGGCGGCTTATGCGTCCCTTGGCTCAGACACCGGCGGTTCTATCCGGCAGCCGGCGTCTCTTTGCGGCTTGGTAGGTCTCAAACCGACCTATGGTCTCGTTTCCAGATATGGCCTGGTGGCCTTTGCCAGCTCCCTGGATCAGATTGGTCCATTCACCAAGGACGTTGAAGACTGTGCCATCATGATGAATGCCATCGCGGGGTACGACATCAAGGATGGCACCTCAATCCAACAGGAAAAGCCGGACTATAAGGCTGCTTTGATTGATGACGTCAAAGGGCTGCGCATTGGTCTGCCTAAGGAATTTTTTGGAGAGGGCATTGCTCAGGAAGTCAAAGACGCGGTCCACGCCGCTGCCAAGATTTATGAGACTTTGGGCGCAACAGTGGAAGAAGTCAGCATTCCAAATGCCGGCTATGCGCTGCCGATTTACTATATCATTGCCTCCTCGGAGTGCAGCTCAAACCTGGCCCGCTTTGATGGCGTCCGCTACGGGTTCCGCGCGCCTGAGTTCGAGGATTTCAACGATCTGTTCGCAAAAACCCGAACCCAGGGCTTCGGAGAAGAAGTCAAGAGGCGGATCATGCTGGGCACCTATGCCCTCAGTTCCGGTTACTATGACGCCTATTACAATAAGGCCATGAAGGTCAGAACCCTTCTGAAGCAGGACTTTGACCGTGCCTTTGAGTCTGTGGATGTCCTCCTGACGCCAACCTCGCCTACAATCGCCTTCAAAATTGGCGAAAAGACTGATAATCCGCTGGAAATGTACATGTCGGATATATGTACTGTGCCTATCAACATCGCCGGTGTACCGGCCATGTCCCTTCCATGCGGCTTCAGCGAGGGCCTTCCAATTGGCATGCAGCTGATTGGAAAACATTTTGACGAAAAGACGATCCTGCGTGCGGCCTATGCTTATGAACAGCATACAGGCTACGCACAGCAGCGTCCGTCGCTTTAGGAGGCGTGAGTCATGTCAGAGATGAAGTTCAATACCCTGGTCGGTCTCGAGATCCACGCAGAGCTCGCGACGGCTTCCAAGATGTTCTGCGGCTGCACGACGACCTACGGCGGTGACGTCAATACCCATTGCTGCCCGATCTGTCTTGGTCTTCCCGGCACACTGCCGGTCGTCAACAAACGGGCCATTGAGTTCGCAATCCAGACCGGACTCGCTTTCAACGCCAAGATTGCAAAAAAGAGCAAAATGGACCGCAAGAACTATTTCTATCCGGACTTGGTTAAGGCGTTCCAGATTTCACAATATGACATGCCGCTTTGCGAGCACGGTCATGTGGATATTGATACGGCTTCCGGCAAAAAACGCATAGGCATCCAGCGGATCCACATTGAAGAGGATACGGGAAAATCCCTTCACGCTGAGGATGGCTCATCCCTTCTGGATTACAACCGCTGTGGTGTGCCGCTGATTGAGATCGTCACCCTGCCGGATATATCGAGCGCTGAAGAAGCCGGTGCGTTTCTTGAACTGCTCAAGTCGACGCTGGAATATATTGAAGTCAGCGACTGCAAGATGGAGCAGGGCTCGCTGCGCTGTGACGTCAATGTCAACGTGGTCAGCGAGGATGGCTCGGTGAAGAGTAATATCACCGAAATCAAGAACCTCAACTCCTTCAAAGCGGCGATGAAGGCCATTGAATTTGAGACGAAGCGCCACATTGAGCTGCTTGAGCGCGGTGAAAACACCCTCAAGGAAACCCGTCGATGGGACGATGCCAAAAACGAAACCTTCCATATGCGCACTAAAGAATTCGTCCAGGATTATCGCTACTTCCCGGAGCCGGATATTGTCGACTTCGAAATTGACGCGGACTGGATCGAGCGCTTGGAGCTGGAGCTTCCTGAGCTTCCTGAAGCCAGAAAGCTCAGATTTATTTCCGCATATGGCATTCCTGACTATGATGCCGGCGTCTTGACTTCAACCCGCCAAATGGCCGACTACTTTGAGACTTTGGCTGTTCGAGTGGGAGATGGAAAACTCACCAGCAACTGGATTATGACGGAACTCATGCGCCGTCTCAAGGATGAAGGCCTGGAGCTGGACGCACTGCGTTTCACTGTTGAGCAGTTCGCCGAGCTGATCGCTATGGTCAAGGACGGCACCCTGAACCAAAACGCAGCAAAAAAAGTCTTCCGCCGTCTTTTTGAAGAAGGCGGGGAGCCAAAAGCCATAGTCGAGGCAGAAGGACTTGTACAAACCTCAGACACTGGGCTGATCAAGGAAACTGTAGATTCGGTGCTCGGTGCCAATCCTCAGTCCGTTGAAGACTACAAGAACGGCAAGGACAGGGCGTTTGGATTCCTCGTGGGCCAGGTCATGAAAGCCTCAAAAGGCAAGGCCAACCCACAGGTTGTCAATGAGCTTTTGGCAGAAGCGCTTAAGAATTTATAATTCAAAAGTATGGAATGGCAGAAGGCGGGGAGAGATATTTGTCTCCGCCTTCCCAAATAAAAACGAGGAAGCGCAGTTTGCTTCCTCGTTTTTATTTGGACATCAATTTTTCCCGGTGTATTCAACCCCCGCCAACCGCCGGGAAGAAAGCCACTGTATCATATTCGGACAAACGGGCACTCAGTTTGCAGTGTCTGCCGTTGACCATGATTATGGCGGCTTCATTGTGTGGAATGCCCAGCAGATCGAGAATATCTCCGGGTGTAGTCATTTCATGAAGTTCCAGATCCATTTCTTTTTCGTGCTTTGCCCTTAATGTGGCAAAGAGTTTGACTTTGATTTTCATGGGCACATCCTTTTATCCGGCAATAGGTGGTGAAGCGTACGTCGAAGCCTATTAACCCTTACTCCGCCTCACTTGCTCAACTTGAAACTGGAGGCATTCTTCTGGTTTTTTCCATAGAAGCCAAGGGCAACCCGGTAAGGACCGGGGCAGCCGGGCGGCAAAAAGGCGACACGGTCACCGGGATGAATGACGGCATCCAAAGCGTGGACGAATCCATTCACGAAGATGACCTCGACCTCGTGCAGCTTGATTTCAAGCTTCTCTGCCAGTTCAATTCCGGTTAGTGGCTCCAGCAAGTGAAGAATGACAGGCATGGTGCCATGCCTCTTTCTCAAATAGGAATCCAAGTGAAGGAACCCTCTGATTTCAGTTGCCGATGGTTTCGGATCCTGCATGCCTGATCACCCTCCCGGAAGTCTTGATTGGACAACGTGACGAGTCGTATCGGCCGGAAGCACTTTTGTTAAAAGTTATAAACCTCATCAATTTCTTCCGGTGTGAAATCCCAGACTTGATTGTGCGGTGGGAGCGCCTCGTACTCAAAGAATTCCGGCAGACGGTCGTGAGCATTTGTAAATCCGGCTCTCTTATTGAAGTCTCGCTCTACTTTCAAGACGGATTCGCCGAGCTTGTCGACATCTCCGGAAGTCAGGGACAGGCCGTATTGAGCATTGATCATGTCGATCAGCGCCTGATAGCCTTCAGGGCTGTCTGCAATGCCAAAGTAGACAAACAGACACATGCCGGTGCTGTCGACTGCTGCAGTGCCAATCTGCATAGCCCGGGCGTACTCGATTTGGCCGTCTTTCTTAAGTGGATCAAGATCGCCGCCGACTTTCAAAATGTTTCCGGAGACACAATAGCCTGCAGTGTGGTCAGCGCCCATTGGCGTTGTGGCATAGGTTAAGCCAATGCCTTTGACGGCTCGAGGGTCGTAGGCCGGGATTGCCTGATCTTTGACCACAGGAGTTCTGTATAGGCCACAGACTTTTCCGACGACAGCACAGCCGCCGCCCAGGATTCTTCCGAGTGGCGTTGGAACAGCAATCTGTTTTATTGCGTCCAGGACAGCCTCGCCGTCGCCCCAAGGCAATAAGCCGCCTTCCATGGCTGTAGCGACTGCAACAGAGACTTCAATGCTGTCGACGCCAATATCATCCATGGCCCTGTCTGCATAGGCGATCAGGTCCAGATTTTTAATGCCGGCATCAGCGCCGAGAGCCCAAATCGTTTCATACTCAAAGCCGCTCGTAATATATTTGCCTTGCTTATCCGGGTACCACTGTGAGCATTTAATTATGCAGCCTCTGTGGCAGCCGTGGGAGACCTTGCCGTCGCCGCCGCGCTCGGTAATGGTCGCGTTCATGGTTTCGCCGGAAATGACGTCATTATGATCAATGCGGCCTTGGGTAAAGTTGTAGGATGGAAGGCCGCCGGCTTCGTTCAGAATATTGACCAGAACGTCCGTGCCGTAAGCCGCAAGTCCTTGGCCTGAAACCGGATGGGAGAGGAGTGCGTTGGCAAAGACTTTCGCGGCGGCTCTGAACTTCTCAGGCTCTGCGATTGGTACAGTACCCGCGCCGGTATCATCCAGGATGACAGCTTTTACTTTTTTGGAGCCCATGACTGCACCGAGACCGCCGCGACCTGCGCTGCGGATATTCCCTTCCGGATCCTTGAAAGATATATTGGCGGAAGGCAAGCGGTGTTCACCCGCAGGACCGACTATTGCAATGCCGACGTTCTTGCCGTGTTTCTCAGTCAAGAACTCAATGGCTTCGTAATTGCCGCAGCCGCCTAAAATTTCGACAGGCGCTTCTTCTATGGCAACGTTGTCCATGGAAACTTTGATGACGTAAAATTTGTCGTCTTCCGGCATGCCTTCAATAACTAAGGCTTTTATGCCCATTTTGGCCATCTGTTGAGAAAAAACGCCGCCGGTATTGCACTCTTTTATGGTGCCGGTCAGTGGGCTCTTGGCACCAACAGACAGGCGTCCTGAGTTTGGCGCGGAGGTGCCGCTGAGCAAGCCAGGGGCAAAAATCAACTTATTGTTTTTTCCAAGCGGGTGGCAAGTAGGTTTAACTTCATCATTGACGAAGCTGGAGGTAAGAGCGCGGCCGCCAAGGCCTATGTATTGATTTGGGACGGCTTGGATCTCAATTTCCCTGGACGACATATTCACGCGGATAAACTTGTTCATAAAACGCCTCCTTTTACTTTGTTGCGAATTAATATTGCAAATATTGTGCCAAATAAAAAAGACCGCTGTTTCCAAGCGGTCTAGTGTACGGCAAATGAACTATTTGAGAAGAGTGTTCTGAAGTTGAACATAAATCGCATAACTTAGATGTTCCAAAGTGGATCACTGATCGAAAGTTGAACAATCGATCTTGAAAACTTCAATATTGCGGTAAAGGGTATTTCTCGCAATGCCCAACGCTTTAGCGCTTAATGAAATATTACCATTGTATTTATTCAGGGTACGGATGATATGCCGCTTCTGAATCTCGTTCAGCGGCAGGTCGGTGTCCTGCTCCCGTGTGATCCTCAGAAGCGGCAGACCTGAATGCTCGGCAGGATCCAATGGCTGCAGGCGATTGATCTCCGGTACGGACTCTGTGTTGATCAAGAGCTCAATATAATTTTCAAGCTCGCGGATATTGCCTGGCCAGTCATAATCTTGCAGCTGCTGGATTTGATCCTCGCTGAGCTGAAGGGGTTTCTTGTTCAGGCGCTTGGAAATCCTGTCTGTGAAAAATTCGATCAGGAGTGGGATATCATCTTTGCGCTGTCTGAGTGGCGGTAGGATAATAGGCAGGACATTCAACCTGTAATATAAATCCTTCCTGAAGTTGCCTTTGGCGACTTCCTCCTTGAGATCTTTGTTAGTCGCCGCAATGATTCTGACATCCACGACGAATTCTTTCATACTTCCGACACGGCTGATGGTGCCTTCTTCGAGGACTCTGAGAAGTCGTGTCTGCATGTCCAGCGGCATTTCTCCGACTTCGTCCAGAAATAAAGTGCCTCCGTCCGCAATTTCAAATTTTCCGGGATTGCCGGATGTCTTGGCGCCGGTAAAGGCCCCTTCTTCATAGCCAAAGAGCTCGGCTTCAATCAGCGTCTTTGGAATCGCGCCGCAGTTCAAAGCCACGAAGGGTTCCTCGCGACGGTCGGAATGATTGTGAATGGCTTGTGCAAAAAGTTCCTTACCTGTGCCGCTTTCTCCCAGAATAAGAATACCTGAGCGGCTGTCAGCCACTTTTTTGGCGAACTCGACGACTTTGGCAAACTGTCTGTTTTCACCTATGATTTTATCAAAGGTATAGACAGCCTTTCTGCCCATGATCCGGTTGGCCAGTTTCCTGATTTTTTTAACATCTTTGAAGACCATGATTATATCAATCAATTTTTTTTGGCTGTTGATGATGGGATAGGTACTCAAATTGAGCATGGCCTTATTCTTCCTCGAGTTGACAACGACCTCCTCATCCGAGAAGCCGCGGTGAGCCGCAGAAGCAGCCAGAACCTGCTCCCAGCCCTCAAACAGCTGCCAGACTTTCATAGATCTGATCTCTCCCTGAGTATATCCGAAGAGATCGGGGACGTAGTGGTTGACGGTTTTTATGGTGCCGTCGAGATCCGCGGTCAGGATGCCCGCGGAAATGCTGTCAATAATTGCGTCGTTATATAGCTTGGCCATCTCCAGAGCGACATTGTATTCCTGAACCTGAAGCATCCGCTCTATGGCTTTGGCCGCAGCCACCACCATGCCAAGAGTATGGGGATGAACCAGCTCTGAATAGCCGGTCAGATCCAGGGAACCAATAATCTTGCCGGCAGAGTCGCAGATAGGCGAAGCGGAGCAAGTCCATTTGTGATATGCCTCGATGTAATGTTCATCCCCTGAAACCTGGACCGGCATTTTCTCCACCAATGCTGTTCCCATGGCGTTGGTTCCAATATTGCTTTCGTTCATGAATGCTCCGGGCATCATTTTGTAGGAAAACGCCTCGGTGAGAATAGACTCATCTCCAATAATCGAAAGGATGCAGCCTTCTTCATCAGTCAAGATCGCGAAGAAGTCTGTGCCCTTCACAAAATTGTAAAGCTGATTCATAAAAGGCTCAGCTGTGCCAATTAGGGATTGATGATCCGAAAGCCGCTCGAACAAAGGCTCCCCATCCAAAATACGCTTGCTGTAGACTCTGTCCCGCCCTATGTCCATAGCGTCGCAACGCTTGTGGGACCTCACGATAAACTCCTTGGTCGTAGTTGGTTTTTTCATGGCATTGACCTCCTGCCTTGAGTCTGACAAACTTGGGAATGTTAACTTTTGTGTGAAATTAAAAGGGTCATTGTGATGACGATCAAGCTATCGATAATTACCGCTCGAAAACAGAACATTGTAACGTAATGGAACACTTTTGAAGAAATTATAGCACAGCACGCGTCTGATCACAATCTGAAGAAATAAAGACTGGATTATGGGTATTGAATCTCTTATCAACACATGGTGCAGAATGGGTTCTCAATTCTTAGGCTGGGTGATCAGTCCGGACTTGTATCATGAAAGGAATTTTATAAAAATAAACGATTGATAATTATTGAAAATTGCAAGATTCATACCATTCAACTTTCAAATGAATAAGCGGCGTCATGACAATAAGTCAAATTCTCACCCTGATGAGTTGATAAACCACATTTGTGACGACTTTTGACGTACAAAAGATTATCCAAATGTTACAAAACCTTAAATTTAGATTTCGCTGTAGCCATTGATAGTTGCGGGCTGGTGGATTAAGATAAGATTAACAGGAACGACAAAGAAATTTAATAATTTCAATCTTAGCTTTGGTTGCGACATGAAAAGTTGATAATGTATTCGGCACATTTCAAGTCTTATCAAATGGGATTGCAATTGTTGAACTTTGTCAAAGGTAAAAAAAGTATAGAAGAATTTTGAAAGGAGCTGAGAATTTGGGCAAGTATATCATCCGAAGATTAATCTCCATGATCATCACTCTTGTCTTTGTCGCATCCATTACCTTTTTTCTGATGCACGCAGTACCGGGCGGCCCGTTCCAAAGTGAAAAGGCACTTCCGGAAGCAGTCATTCAAGCGTTGAATGAGAAATATCACCTCGACGACCCGCTATGGAAGCAATATCTCGACTACATGAAGGGGGTCTTCACTTTTCAGCTTGGGCCATCTTTCAAGCGTGTTGGCACAACAGTCAATGATTTGATTGTCGCAGGCTTTCCTTATTCCGCTAAACTGGGCTTCTTCGCGACGCTGGCAATTGTTGCGCTGGGAATTCCGGCGGGAATAATTTCGGCCCTCAAGTCGAACAAGTGGGAAGATTATCTCGTAACTATCCTCGCGACACTTGGTGTTGCGGTTCCGAGCTTCGTTCTTGGTGCCCTCTTTATTTATGTATTCAGCTCTAAACTGGGGTGGCTTCCTGCCTTTGGCCTTACCAGCTGGAAGCACTATATTGGTCCTGTAATAGCACTAAGTGGTTTTTCCCTGGCCTTTGTTGCACGTCTGACCAGATCAAGCGTTTTGGAAGTCATGCAGCAGGACTACATAAGAACCGCCAGGGCGAAAGGCCTTCCGGAGATCGTTGTCATTGTCAAGCATGCGCTCAAAAATGCGCTGATTCCGGTTGTCACCTATCTTGGCCCTATGATTGCAGCAATGATGACGGGTTCCTTTATTGTTGAAAAGATTTTCGCGATTCCCGGCATGGGTAAATATTTTGTCGAAAGCGTCAGCAGCCGTGACTACACGGTACTGATGGGAACGACAATCTTTTACGCCGCCTTCTCCATCACGATGATTTTCGTGGTCGACATCGCTTATGGATTTATCGATCCAAGAATCAAACTCGGAGATTAGGAGGGCTGACCATGACAGATCAATTTAAAATAACACCGGACCTGTGGGAGCCAATAGTCATTGAGGACAGGGAAAAGGACAAAATTGTCCGGAAAAGCCTGACCTATTGGCAGGACGCGTGGAGACGACTCAAGAAAAACTATTTGTCCATGCTTGGACTTGGAGTAATCATTCTGCTGGCCTTTGCAGCCATAGCCGGTCCTATGTTGTCGCCATATTCGTATTCTGATCAGGATCTCAATATGTCGAATATGCCGCCGCGGCTGGAACTCCACAGGCTGGAGGATGGGACCTTTGTTCACGTCCATAAAGAGTATCGCCTGTATGAAGTCTCTGAATCCGGGGAATTACTTGGCCGCATCCAGCATACAAAAGAGGACATGATCAATAAAACACGTGAATTTGAATTTAACGGCAATGAAATTGTCATTGATTATAAACTTGCCGCTATCAACAAGGATGTTCCGAACGCGCCTAAGTTCACACTGACTATCAATGGTCAGCCCAATGATACCGCTGACAAAACGGTTTGGAATAAAACATACTTTTTTGGTACGGATACTCTCGGCAGAGACATTTTTGTCAGAAGCCTCTACGGCGCGCGGATTTCACTCCTGATTGCGCTCGTCGCAACGTTAGTCCAGTTCTTCATTGGAGTCATTTACGGCGGTGTATCCGGTTATATCGGAGGCCGAGTGGATAACTTCATGATGAGGGTAGTCGACATTATCGATACCATTCCGCTCATGCTGTATGTCATTTTGCTGATGGTGGTTCTGGGAGCGGGACTCCTGACGATCATTATTGCGCTGGGGTCAGTCTATTGGGTCCGTATGGCGCGTCTGGTTCGCGGCCAAGTTCTCAGTATTAAGGAGAACGAATTCATTCTGGCGGCTCGAACCCTGGGCGCAAGCCCGTGGAGAATCATGGTGCGCCATTTGATTCCAAACTCAATGGGCGCAATAATAGTTTCACTTGCCATGATGGTGCCAAGTGCAATATTTACGGAATCCTTCCTAAGCTTTATTGGTCTGGGTGTCAGTGCGCCTCAGGCGTCCTGGGGAACTCTGGCGAGCGACGCTATGGGCGGGCTCAGAACCTATGCCTATCAGCTGTTTGTGCCTTCCTTCTTTATTAGTATGACTGTCCTTTCCTTCAATTTCCTTGGGGACGGTCTGCGCGACGCACTCGATCCAAGACTTCGTAAATAGAAAGGGGCTACGAACAGATGACAGAAAAAATATTAGAAGTCAAAAATATGAAGACTTCCTTTTATACACATGTAGGGGAGGTTCAGGCTGTCCGCGGCGTCAGCTTCCACTTGGACAAAGGTGAAGCGCTGGGGATAGTCGGAGAGTCCGGCAGTGGAAAAAGCGTTACCTCTATGTCTGTTATGAGACTGCTTCAATATCCGGGCACCATCAAAGAAGGAGAGGTCTTATTTAACGGTGAGGACCTCGTCAAGAAATCCAAAGCAGAGATGATGAGCGTTCGCGGCAATCAGATTGCCATGATTTTTCAGGATCCAATGACGTCGTTAAACCCGGTCTATACGATTGGCAATCAAATCATGGAGGCTGTCATTCGCCACCAGAAAGTCAGCAAGGCTGAAGCCCGAGAGCGAGCCATTGATATGTTGAAGCTCGTTGGAATACCATCGCCGGAAACACGGGTGGACAACTACCCGCATGAATTCAGCGGCGGGATGAGGCAGCGTGCTATGATTGCCATTGCGCTCTCCTGCCAACCGGATCTTCTGATTGCAGACGAACCGACTACAGCTCTTGACGTGACAATTCAGGCGCAAATTCTTGAGCTGTTGAAAGACCTGAAGACAAAGGTGAATACCTCCATCATTCTCATCACCCACGACCTGGGCGTCGTCGCTGATGTCTGCAGCCGAATCATTGTTATGTACGGTGGTCTGATTATGGAAGAAGGTCGCTCGGAGGACATCTTCTATGAACCGCTTCATCCCTATACTATGGGGCTGTTGAAGTCCATTCCGAGATTGGATCTGGGCCACAAGCAGCGTCTGGTGCCAATTCCCGGTTCGCCGCCAGATTTGATCAAACCGCCTAAAGGATGTCCTTTTGCTGCCCGCTGTCCATATGCCATGAAAGTCTGTCTTGATCATCAGCCGGATTATTATGAAAGAAAGCCTGGGCACAAAGCGGCGTGCTGGCTTTATCATCAAGATGCCCCAACTGTGGAATTCGATACGGGTGTCAGGAGGATGAAGGAATAATGGAAAATAGGATAAATGAAGCAACTCCTAAAGAAATTTTGCTCGAGGTCAGAAATTTAAAGAAGTACTTCCCTATTCACAAAGGTATTTTTGGAACTAAAAAGACAAATGTTCAAGCGGTTGATGATATCAGTTTCTATATTTACAAAGGCGAGACTTTGGGACTGGTCGGTGAATCCGGTTGTGGCAAGTCCACCGCAGGGAGAACAATTATCAGGCTGTATGAACCAACAGCTGGTGAAATCATTTTCGATGGTGCAGAGATCAGCAGCATGAGTGAAAATGATCTGAAGCCTTTTAGAAAGAGAATGCAGATGATTTTTCAAGATCCTTATGCGTCCTTGAATTCCAGGATGACAGTAGGAGACATCATTGGGGAGCCCATAGACATTCACAATCTGGCAGAGGGTGAAGAACGCCAAAAGATGATTTATGATCTTCTCGAACGCGTTGGACTCAGCAAAGATCACGCCAGCCGTTATCCACATGAATTCAGCGGTGGACAGCGCCAGCGGATCGGCATAGCACGCTCTTTGGCGGTCGAACCGGATTTTATCATCTGTGATGAACCTATTTCTGCGCTGGACGTTTCTATTCAGGCTCAAGTTGTCAATATGCTGGAAGACCTGCAGGAGGAATTTGGTTTAACCTATCTTTTCATTGCCCATGACTTATCCATGGTTAAGCATATTTCTGACCGAATTGGCGTCATGTACCTTGGCAAACTGGTGGAGCTCTCTACCAGCAAAGGATTGTACGAGAAACCTTTGCATCCATATACACAAGCGTTGTTGTCTGCAATTCCAATTCCGGATCCTGAGGTAACTCATGCCAGACAGAGAATTGTTTTGGAAGGTGACGTCCCAAGTCCAATCAATCCGCCTTCAGGATGCCGTTTCAGAACACGCTGCCAGTACGCATTTGACCGTTGTACTGTCGAGGAGCCGGTGTTCCAGGATATGGGTGAAGGGCATATGGTCGCTTGCCATTTGATGGACAAAGGCAAGGTTTGATTTTATAATTATTCAGCATGTGAATAATTATAACTATGGCTAAAATGTGACAAAATCGTTAAAGAATCAGTGGTTCCAAAATCTCTGATGATTTCGAATTGTTACAAAATATTAAATATTGTTTTGTCGCCACGCCTTGAACCCGTGAGTATTTTACATTAATATTAAATATATCCTTTACGAGTGATTTAAATGTGACGATTTTGTAGTAACGTTGTCAACATAGATTTATTTGCGTACTATGCGGGCGTGGGATCCCTGCGAGTTGCGCTGATAAATAGAGCAGTACACTACTAGATAATGGAGGGGATTTGTTTGTTTAAAAAGAACTTGGCATTACTGTTGGTTCTCGTACTCGCTATTGGCCTGCTTGCCGGCTGCGGCGGAACGACTCAAGAACCTGCGACACCTACTGAAGAACCTGCTGCACCTAAAGTTCTGGTATGGAACATCGGTTCCTCCGGTCCTAAGACCATCGATCCAGGTCTGAATGCTGCGAGCGACGGCGGAAACGTCATCAACAACATGTTTGAAGGTCTCATGAGAGAAATTGACGGCAAGCTGGAGCCAGCTATGGCTGAAAGCTACACTGTCAGTGATGACGGCCTGGTCTATACTTTCAAAATTCGCCCTGATGTCAAATGGTCTGACGGCCAGCCTGTCACAGCGAAAGATTTTGAGTATGCATGGGCACGCGTTCTCGATCCTGCTACAGCTTCCGAATATTCTTGGATTTTCAGTGAAGCAAGCGTAGACACTTTCAAAGCTATCGACGACATGACCTTTGAAGTAACACTCAAAGTCCCTACGGATTACTTCCTTGGCTTAACTGCATTCTATACGTTCTTCCCGGTTCGTGAAGATGCAGTCGCTAAAGGCGCTGACGGCGCATGGGCATTTGATCCTGCTGCTTCTGTCGTCAATGGTCCTTTCAAACTTGAGTCTTATACTCAAGGCGACAAGTTGATCATGGTCAAGAACGAAAACTACTGGCAAGCAGACAAAGTCAAACTCGATAAGATCGAAGGTCTTTTGATCGATGACCAGTCCACTGCCCTTACAGCTTTTGAATCGGATGAAATTGATATCATCGATGACATGCCGACTGCAGAAATTCCAAGACTCATGGCTGAGGATCCAACCTTCATGGTCTTCCCTCAGGATGCTGTTTACTACTTCTCTTTCAATACAAAAGTAGCGCCGCTTGACAATGTCAAAGTTCGTCAGGCACTCGCTTATGCAGTTGACCGCAAAGCGATTGTTGAAACTGTCACAAAAGCTGGCCAGATGCCTGCGCATTCCATGATTCCTGGCACTGACTTTGACGCTGATGGTAATGTCTTCAACGTGAAGTCCGGCTTCCATGGCTTCAAAGAAGATGGCACAGCAGATGTTGAAAAAGCTAAGGCGCTCCTCGCTGAAGCTGGTTACCCAGATGGCGCTGGTTTCCCTGAATTCGAACTTCTCTACAACACTTCAGAAGGTCACAAAGCGATCGCTGAAGCGCTTCAGGAAATGTGGAAACAGAACCTCGGCATCAACGTTACTTTGGCTAACCAAGAATGGGCAGTCTTCCAGGATACCAGAACCAACCACGACTTCCAAATCGCTCGTGGCGGCTGGGTTGGCGACTACTCAGACCCTATGACTTACCTTGGCATGTTCATTGAGGGTTCCCCAATGAACTATGGCGAATGGGTCAATGCAGACTACAACGCAGCAATCGAAGCTTCCAAAACTTTGACTGGATCTGAGCGTTTTGAGCAGCTCTACATTGCTGACAAAATTCTCATGGAGGAAATGCCTGTACTTCCTGTTTACTACTACACAAACCCAGTCATGGTTCAAGAATATGTCACGGATTGGGAACTCACAACCAGAAGCACTTGGTTCTTTGGTTTTGCTGACGTAGTAAAATAGTACAGTCACCGAATCGAATGTGCTGATAAGTTTAATGAAATAATCCTGAAGGGTGACTTTGCCTTCTGGTAAAACGGTTTCAGCTATAAGCGGCTCTGCCTGGTAAACACCCGGTTGAGCCGCTTTTTTCTTTTTTGCGCCAGAATGCGTCCTGTGTTATGCTAGTTCTAGAATTCTATTTGAGGTGACGCGCTATGAAAGAAGGCAAACTGGATAACGAAGTGCTGGAACATTCCGTACTTTCAAAGATAAAGTTAAACTCTGAGGACATCCTTCTGGGACCTGGCGTCGGCGAGGACTGCGGTGCGATTCGATTTGGATCAGAGGCCTGTGTGGTGACGACAGATCCCATCACAGGTGCGACAAAAGGCTCGGGCAAACTGTCAGTCCATGTGTCCTGCAATGATCTGGCGTCTAGTGGTGCTGAACCCGTGGCCTTGACGGTCACACTGCTGGCGCCGACCCATGCCGCTCTCGAAGAAATTGAAGCCTTGATGGAGGAAATCGCTGAAGCCGCTGCGGAAATTGGTGTTTCGGTTATTGGCGGCCATACTGAGGTGACGAGTGCCGTCACCCGAATGGTCCTATCGGTGACCGCTCTTGGAAAGGTTCCGGTCGGAGAACTCATTTCCACAGCTGGAGCAAAACCGGGAGACTGGATTTACATGTCCAAGTCGGCGGCCCTGGAAGGCACTGTGATCATTGCGGCTGAAAAGTCGGATCAGCTTGAGGCATTACTCAGCCATGAGGATCAAGTCGAACTGGAGCAGCTTCAACAATCCCTATCGGTGCTGAAGGAAGGCCGCATGGGCAGAATGGCAGGCGTCAGCGCTATGCATGATGTCACAGAAGGCGGGACTTTAGGCGCGATCTGGGAGGTGTGTGAAGCCTCCGGAACCGGTTGTACCATATGGGGTTCGGAGATTGTCATTGCGGGGATCACTAAAAAGTTAGCTGATATCTTTGATTTTAATCCGTTGAACATGATCGGCAGCGGCAGTATGTTGATGACTGTCTCCCCGGATAATGCTCATATCCTCGAAAAAGAAGCTGTTCGTCAGGGTGTAGGACTGCGCCGCATTGGCGTCATAGAGCCGGATCCTGCCCAGCGTCGAATGATTGGCGAGGATGTGGAAATTGTGACCATCGGCAAACCTGATGTGGATCCCCTTTACAGGGTGCTGGGCTTCTAGGAGAAGTACGATATACGTTGGAAGGTAATTTGTGGTAAAATCAAAAAGTATAAATGAATCATACAGGAGGCACTCTATGATCCGACAGGATGGAAGAACACACGACATGGCTAGGCCGGTCAGACTGACGACGCATTTTCTGCAGCACCCGGATGGCGCGGTTCTGATTGAGCTGGGCGCGACCAAAGTCATTTGTACGGCTATGGTAGAAGAGAAGGTACCACCGTTTCTTAAAGGCACTGGCAGCGGCTGGGTCACGGCGGAATACGCTATGCTCCCGGGATCGACACAGCAAAGGAAACAAAGGGATATCACCAAGGGGAGACTAGACGGCAGATCCTCTGAAATTCAGAGACTGATTGGCCGGAGTCTGCGATCTGTTGTGGATTTAAAAGCATTAGGAGAGCGGACCATCTGGATTGACTGTGACGTCATTTCTGCGGACGGCGGCACTAGAACGGCCTCCATTACAGGCGCCTATGTGGCAATGGTTCTGGCCATGGAAAAACTGATGGATAAGGGGCTGCTATCACAGCTGCCAACGACAGATTGGGTAGCGGCAATCAGTGTGGGTGTCTGCGGCGGCTCTCAGCTGCTCGACCTCTGTTATGTGGAAGATTCATCCGCGGATGTGGATATGAATGTGATTATGAACGGCAAAGGAGAGTTTATTGAACTTCAAGGGACGGGCGAAGCCAGACCATTCTCCAGAGCGGAACTTGACGGACTCTTACAGCTCGCTGAAAAAGGGATCAGAAGCATGATTGAGGCGCAGCAAAAGGCTTTGACAGATGAACTGGGAAGGCGGACGGCCCATGAATAAGGTTGTGCTGGCATCTTCCAACAGCCATAAGCTTAAAGAGCTGCAGGCAATGCTTTCTGAATTTGATTTCGAGTTGCTTTCTCTGAGTGACGTTGGTCTGGCGGGACTGGATATTCCGGAGGATGGGGATACTTTTGAGGCAAACTCGCTTCAAAAAGCAAAAGTAGTGGCAGAGTTGACCGGTCATCCGGCCATTGCGGATGACTCCGGACTAATGGTGGATCATTTGAATGGCGCACCTGGCGTCTATTCTGCCCGTTACGCGGGGGAACCCAAAAGCGACAAGGCTAACAACGCCAAATTGATTGAAGCGCTTAGAGGCGTCCCTGAGAGCGACAGAACTGCAAAGTTTGTGACGGTCATTACTTTCTATGTAGACGAGGCTCACATTCTGACTGCGCGCGGGGAAGTCGAAGGGCACATCCTGTCAGAGGAACGTGGCAGCAGCGGTTTTGGCTATGACCCGCTTTTTTATGTTGAATCCCTGGACAAAACCTTTGCGGAACTCAGCAGCGAAGAGAAAAATGCCATCAGCCATAGAGGCAGGGCGATAATGAAGCTTCGAAGCCTTTTTGAAAAAAGATCATGATTTTGAAGCAAAGCAAGGAGACTGCTGAAAGGGTGAGTAAGCCTTGAAACTGATAGTGATCAGCGACACCCACGGCGAGAAAAGCTGGATCCAAAAGGCTGTTGAAGCCAACCGGGACGCGTTGATTATCATTCATTGCGGAGACTTTGCCTCTGATCTTGAGGTCGTAAAATCTATGCCTATAGAAGCTATTGCAGTTAACGGCAACGTGCCGGACTTGCATCAAGCCCGTCTGATGCCTGACGACCGGATGGAAGAGCGAATTCTCGTTTATGAGGGTGTCAGGATTCTTCTGACGCATGGACATCGGTACGACGTGAAATATACCCTGAACAAGCTCAACTACCGAGCGCAGGAAGCTCAGGCTGAGCTGGTCCTGTTTGGGCACACCCATGTTGCGCAGCAGATCAGCCATGAAGGCATCACATTCTTTAATCCTGGCAGTCCGGCCAGACCTCGGGGCGGAAAACCAAGCTATGGTATTATAGAAATTGAGAACGGAAGTTTTAATTGTCAGCTGCTTAATTTTTAAAATTGTTTAATTTCTTGAGGATTTAAGCGGTGAAGAATGTTATAAATACAGTGGTTTGAGCGGTTCGGAAGGCATAGAAAAGAGGTTTGAAAGAAGATCAACAAAAAAACTAGAAAAAAGGTTGACTCCCCCCGAATCTTTGAGGTATAATCGTATTTGTCAGTTCGGGGTGTAGCGCAGCTTGGTAGCGCATCTGATTTGGGATCAGAGGGTCGCGGGTTCAAATCCTGCCGCCCCGACCATCAATATTGCGGGTGTAGCTCAGTGGTAGAGCCCCGGCCTTCCAAGCCGGTTGCGAGGGTTCGATACCCTTCACCCGCTCCAATTTCTTCATCCTTCATGGCGGCTGTCGTCAAGCGGTTAAGACACAGGATTGTGGCTCCTGTACGCGTGGGTTCGAATCCCATCAGCCGCCCCATTTAAACTTTGGGGATTCGCCAAGTCGGTAAGGCAACGGACTTTGACTCCGTCATTCGCAGGTTCGAGTCCTGCATCCCCAGCCAATGTGACCCATTAGCTCAGTCGGTAGAGCACTTGACTTTTAATCAAGGTGTCCCGCGTTCGAGCCGCGGATGGGTCACCATTCTTTATACAGGCTCAAGCAATACATTACCCTCCTTGCGTCCGTAGCTCAGTCGGATAGAGTCGCTGGCTTCGAACCAGTTGGTCGGGGGTTCGAGTCCCTCCGGGCGCACCACTGTTATACACGTTCACAGTTCCCAGTTTTGGGGACTGTGATTTTTTATTTATAATCTCAATAATAGCTCATTGTTCATCGATCGGACGCGAACGGATACCTTTCCCCGGGGATAGGTATTTTTTTATGCCTTCAATGGTCAGAACTGCATTTGTGCGTTTTTTCATTTTCAATTTTTTTCACCTACTCAAATTTTACTTATCCCATCTGTTCCGGTTTTTCTTTTACGATAGGATTGACCATGCCATCCAATGACAGTGTCACTCCTAATCAGAAAATTGGTAAATACAAATTATATCTGCAAGCGAAGGGTTTTAGCCTGGATAAAGAGAGTATTATCAGGTGCGTTAAAATTACATTAGAGGTTGCAGTGGGAGCCTTAATCGCTAAGAGGTGAATATGAACTTCTAAAGTTCTGATGCAAATGAATGACTATAACAATTGAAGGTGGAAAAATTATGAAATTTCAAATAAATAAAGTCAGCCTGTTTAAAGGGTTCATCATTTTTGCTGCACTGGCAGTTGGAATTCTTGCGCTCTCCTTATCTGTCTTAATTGCAAGTGCCTATGGTCAGGATCTTGACAAACTTGAGGAACCCTTGCCCAAACCGTTGATCATCATGGACAAGAATGGAGAAGTTGTATCAGAACAGTACTCGGTAAAATATACAGCTGTGCCATTGTCGGAAATGCCTGAGACGTTGATTGAAGCTATTATTGCGGTGGAGGATCATCGATTCTATGAGCATTCAGGTGTCGATCTTATAGGCATCCTGCGCTCGGCCCTGAAAAATTTACGCTCCGGTTCTATTGTTGGTGGAGGCAGCACCATAACGCAGCAGCTGGCAAAGAACCTTTTCTACACTTCTGAACAAACCTATTCTAGAAAAATAAAAGAAGCAGTGACTGCACTACGCATCGAAGCCAAATTTGATAAGGACAAAATAATGGAATTGTATCTGAATCAGATTTATTTTGGTGAAGGTACCTGGGGTGTTCAAGATGCTGCTCAGGTCTATTTCGGTAAGAATATTCAAGATATTACTTTGCCGGAAGCAGCGCTTTTAGCAGCTTTACCAAAAGCACCAACCAGTTATTCCCCGTTTCAAGATGAAGAAAAGGCTAAAGACCGAAGAAATCTGATTCTAAAGTTGCTCTACGATCAAAAAACGATAGATCAAAATACATACGATCAGGCGATCAGTGCGCCAATCCAATTGAGAGATTGGGATCTGCCCGGTTTAAGAGGCAAGTTTCAGGGATATGTGGACTATGTCATGGAAGAAGCGATGACACAATATGGGTATAGCTTCGAGGAACTTCAAACCAGTGGTTTGATCATTTACACTCAGATGGATCCGGTCGTACAAAGTGCTGTTGAAGCGACTTATAAAATGGATGAATTATTCCCTGAATCGTCCAATGAGGTCATGGTTCAAAGCGGGGCTGTAGTCTTGGATCCTTCAACCGGCGGCATCCGCGGTATGATTGGTTACCGTGGACAGTATTTTTATCAGGGGCTTAATCGCGCGACTCAGTTAAAAAGGCAGCCTGGATCCGCCATAAAGCCATTGGCTGTTTATGCGCCAGCCCTGGAAAAAGGATATACACCAAACTCAATTTTAATAGACGAAAAAACAGATTTTAATGGATACTCACCTTCAAATTATGATGATCGTTATCAGGGCAGAATGACTCTTTACAACGCATTGATTCATTCGATCAATGTTCCCGCGGTGGCTTTGCTAAACGAAATAGGTGTAGAGGCTGGCCTTGAGTTCCTTAAGAAGACTGGTATTCCCATGCATAAAGACGACCGCAATTTAAGTATAGCCCTGGGCGGATATACAGAAGGCGTATCCCCGTTGGAGATGGCACAAGCCTACAGCGTGTTTCCAAATCTGGGCACTATGTATAAAGCACATGCAATCACGAAAATCACGTTGAGCACCGGAGAAATTCAACTGGAAGTTGCAGAGGAAGCTGTAGAAGTGATGAAACCGGAAAATGCCTATACTATGACTCAAATGCTGATGGGTGTGATCTCGGAAGGAACTGGTAAGAATGCGAACTTGAACAGGCCGGTGGCGGGTAAAACCGGCACAACGGAATTGCCTTCAACCGAAGCTTTTGAAGGCATCTCTGGCGCTAGAGATGCTTGGTTCGTTGGTTATACACCGGAATTGGTGACCGCAGTTTGGGTCGGTTATGACAAATTGGATCCTGAGCATGTCATGGAATCTGCAGGTGGGAATCATCCTGCTGTAATATTCCGGGAAATCATGACTAGAGCACTTTTAAATACACCGGTTTCTTCATTTACAAAACCTAAAAATTATGAGGGAACTGATAAGAAAGACAATAAACCCAATAAAGAGGAAAATGAAAAAACTGATAATAAAGACAAAGGGAAAAAGAAAAAGGGCGATTGAGAAATGACTTGATCCAAATTGTGACGACACTATTGGCGCATGACCTTCTAAAAAGTTATAATATGGTTTAAATAATATGAAACTTTTTTCGAAGGAGGAGAATTTAGTGCTGTCCAATGAAACTATTCAATCCATTCTGACCAGAAGAAGCATCAAAATCTACAAAGAGGATCAGGTGCCTGAAGAAGAACTTCTGACCATACTGGAAGCCGCGAAATTCGCGCCTAGCGGGATGGGACTTCAGGAGTGGCACTTCACTGCAGTACAGAATATTGACGAGCTGAGGGCTTTAAATGAGGCTGCAAAGCAGGTTTTGTTGAATCTGCCCGAAGATGATTCTGTGCCGAAGCCATTAAAGAATCAGGCGAAGCATTATATAGACAAACCTGATTTCAACTTTTTCTATAACGCGCCCACACTGGTGATCGTGACTAGCGCTAAGGATCCGGCAGTATCATCTCCCGCGGCAGATTGTGCTGCTGCGCTTGAAAACATATTTGTTGCCGCTAATTCCTTGGGTGTATCATCCTGCTGGATCAATCTGCTCACGAGAATGAGTGATTTTCCTGAAATAAGAAGACTGTTTACCAAATGGGGAATTCCGGAGAACGAGCGCTGCTACGGGTCCGCTGCGCTGGGCTATAATGGGGGACCTGAGAAAAAGGCGGCGCCCAGACGCGATGGCACAGTGATCCTTGTAAAATAGCATAACAGGTACAAAAAAGCTGTATGCCAAACACTGCATACAGCTTTTTTAATGACGGAAGGTTGCCCGCCGTTTCTAATGTAAGTCTTGGATTGAAGAAAAAACAATTAAATTATGAATTGGAAAGAATTGAAAAATATCTTTTGTCTGTTAAACTGGTAAAGAAAAGACTGGGCTTATGTCAGAAAGGGGTTTGTAATGGATAACTTAATACTGTCTTTAAACGTTGTCATGCCCCTATTTTTGGCAATGGTTACCGGTTACATCATGAAACAGCTGCGAATTGTGGATAACCATACCTTGATAGTGATGAATGGCGTATGCTTCAGGCTGTTCCTTCCGGTTCTGTTATTCTACAATATTTACAGCACAGACTTGAAAGCCGTTCTGAATATCCCATTGATGGTTTATGCCCTGGGTACATTGGCGTTGGCTTTGGGAGTGTTGTTTATTGTGATCCCCATCCTGGAAAAAGATAATCGGAGGCGTGGGGTTTTGATTCAGGGAATCTTCCGCGGCAATTTTGTACTTTTTGGAATTCCTGTTGCTCAAGCGCTGGCACCGCCTAATCAGGTGGGTGTCGCAGCGTTGATTATTGCCATTACAGTCCCTTTAAACAATGCTATATCAGTGGTTATATTGGAGATTTTCAGAGGCGGGCGAATTGATGTCCCGCGTATTGCTCGGGGCGTAATTACCAACCCCAACATAATTGGTTCTGCCCTCGGATTGCTGCTCCTCGTTCTCGGCCTGCGTCTTCCTTATCCCCTCGAAAAAACCGCCCTCGATTTTTCTCGCGTGGCAACGCCGCTTGCGTTGTTTCTCCTGGGAGGAACTATGTCCTTTCGGTCGGTCAAGGGTGCGCTTCGCCCGCTTCTTATTGGTACTATAGGAAAACTGATTGTTTTGCCGATGGTCTTTATCCCCATCTCCATAGCCGCAGGATACCGAGGTATTGAACTGATCACCTTGATGGTACTTTACGGCGCCCCGGCCGCCGTCGCATCCTTTACTATGGCACAGCAAATGGAGGCAGACGGAGAGTTGGCTGCCCAATTGATTGTCTTTGGGTCAGCCTTTTCGGTTCTGACCATGTTTGTGATGATCTTCATTCTGAAGCAATTAGCTTATATTTAAGCGTGGTTGTACGCCAGTTTTTATTGCCTGGAGCGTTGGGATGCAAACTTTGCTCGTAAAGTGTCACGATTCCCATTCGGTCGATCATGAAGACTGTATGGGCACGAGTGCCATAAGTACCGGCATCAATATAAATGGAGGACAGTTTTTTTTCCAAGTCCAGGTCGAGGCCAGTCGAGGGCAAATCTTGATCTGGTGACATCTGAGTGTCTTTGAGAAGGGGCAAAAACATATCGGGTTCCAGTTGACCCGGGGTTGTCGCGAGAATTTCTGAAAATATGGTTTTGCCACGCAGGAGTTTTGGCCAGGGCGTGTCCAGGAACGCGTTGGACAAACCGTATAGGCCGGGGGAAAGCACAGTTATTTGCTTTTGGACATTGTCAAAGTGGTAAAGTCCGCTAGCGTCTAAGAGGATAAGATTAAAGGGATTAAAATCTGAAGCATCCTCCTGGATTTTTTCCAGAAACGCAACTGCGTTATCCGGCCTGCTGAGGTAGCAGGGGATCAGAACGCCTCTGGATTTCGGGGCGTCTTTATGAAGTGAAAAGTCCCTGTGATTGGTTAAAAGTCCAAAACGCCCGTGTTGATCAGATGCAAACCACGTACCCTGGTCCTTTAGATCCCTGCCGCCGGCTATTTCGGGCTGATCTGGCCAGTAAGCAGCGGCTGCCGCAGGGCGTGAGAAAAACTCGTCACGGTTTGCGGCGAGAATGATGGGGTATTCAGGATGTGAGTGATAAGAAATCCACGCAATACACATAAGCATTCTCCTTGTGATTGGATTCAACTGATGGAATAATACCCAAATCTAATAAGGGATCACTTGATTTGCGCCAACTTGTTTTCTGAACTGTTCAAATACGTGAATGTCAGCAAATGAATCAGCTGTGTCTGGGAGGGATGATCATAGTGGAGAAGGGCAAGGGTTATATTCACATTTACACCGGAAACGGCAAGGGCAAAACAACAGCTGCTTTTGGGCTGGCTCTGCGTGCGGCTATGACTGGAAAGAAAGTCTACATTGGTCAGTTTGTGAAAGGTATGGCTTACAGTGAAACAAAATGTACGGACTATATACCTGGTATTGAGATAGAACAGTTCGGGACCACTTGTTATCTGGATCGAAATCCGGATGATGAAGACGTTCAGCGAGCGAAAAATGGACTGGAAAAATGCAGAATTATCATGAAAAGCGGGGATGTCGATGTGGTGATTTTGGATGAAATCACTATAGCGGTGTACTTTAAACTTCTGACGGATGACGAAGTGTTGGATGCGCTTAAAGTGAAAGCTGAGCATGTCGAGGTTGTTCTGACAGGCCGTTATGCGACCGAGTCATTAATTGAAGCGGCTGATCTGGTCAGCGATATTCAGGAGATTAAACATTATTACACTCAAGGCGTGTTATCGAGGGAAGGTATTGATTGTTAAAATCGAGTAGGAGGCTACCCATTAGTTGAGTAGCCGTCCTCTCACACCACCGTA
>CAYQDM010000008.1:0-39569 GCA_964416305.1 uncultured Acidaminobacter sp.
CCCATCCCACCCATCCACTTTCCAGGTTCATGCCTTCGATTCACGGAGTGATCTGAGAATGATAATCAGGAAAGTTCACACTTTTTGTGGACAAGGTTGTGGAAAACTGTGGATAACCTGTGGATCATGTGCATAAGCGAACGTATTGATCACTGAACATCCTAAAATAACCCTGTTTTTGGGGGATACGGGAAGTTTGAAGCGAATGAAAACAGTTTTTTAAAGTATAAAGTTCGCTTGTGTTTAACTTTAATCAATTCAGGGAATAAAGAAAACGAGGTCGACTTTGAGGATTCAAATGAGAAAGTAAAGGTCAAAGCGGAAGCGGTGTCTGCTTAAAATTTTGTGTTGACAAAATACCCCCCCATGGTTTATTATGAAGACAACCCCCCACCCAGGGGGATTTAAGGAGGGTATAACATGGTTTTTAAAGTGACTGAAGAAGCTAAGAAAGAACTCATAAATACGCTTGAAACCCGCAAGAACACCGCTATGAATTTCCGCGTCTTTGTCCGCGGCATTGGCTGAGGCGGCCCCGTTTTCGGCATTGCTCTGGATGAGCAAAAGGAGAATGACTACACAGAAGACTTTGGCAACGGAAAACTCATGGTTGAAAATGAACTCAAAGACCAGTTCAAGACTTTTGAAATCGACTTCATGAAAAACTTTTTCTCAAAAGGCTTTGTGGTTCGCTCGCAGTACGGCGGATCCCGCTGCTAATCTGAAATTGGAGGGATATGGCATGGGCAAAAAAGTAGTGGTCTACACGAGCTCCACCTGCAGTTACTGCCACCTTGCTAAGAATTATCTGAAGGAAAACAATGTTGAGTTTGAAGAGAAGAATGTCTCAACGGATACTGTTGCAAGAAAAGAACTGATGTCCAAAGGTTTTATGGGCGTACCAGTCATTTATGTGGATGACGAAGTGGTTCAAGGCTTTGACAAAACCAGATTGGACGAGCTTCTTAAAGCCTAGCAGAATACAAAGTGAATCATGATAATGCGCCCTTTTTCCGGTTTGGAGAAAGGGTTTTTTTATGTTGAAAGACAAGGAAATGAAACTGGGTGTCAGACACCAAGTTTCCTCAACTGCGGTGACCATCAGCAAAACAAAGGTTCTATAAGATTTCGAGTTCAATACCTTCCAAATCCAAGATTTCTATAGTGTGCTTGTCGAAGTCGATCAAACCTTCCTCGCGCATATTGATAAGCTCTCGAGAGAGGGAGGGGCGCTGTAGGGACATGAGTTCAGCCATTTCCTTTCTGGAAAAAGGGATATCGAGCTTCAGCTTTTTTTGTTTTTTGTATTCCTTAAGGATAAAGTCACTGATCTTCTGACGGATGGTTTCCAGAGCCAGAACTTTGACTTTCTTATTCATCAGGAAGAGCTTGTCTGATAGAAGTCCCAGAAAATTTTCAAGTAGGATGGGATGATGGGTGAGAAGAAAAACGACTTCTTTCTTTTCGATAAACATAATGGTGGAAGCGGTGGCGCTGAGGATAGTGACGGGGTATTCGGTCTGCTTTGAGAAAATCAGTGCTTCACCAAAGACCTCCCCCGGTCCGAACTGGATCAGCGTGACGACTTTACCGGAGGGCAGGATGTTCTGGAGGTCGATTTTACCATCCAGGACAATCCCCAGACGGTCGCACTTGTCGCCTTCAATGGCAATGGTGGCATCCCTCTTATAGGTGATGGTCTTGGCGCCGAGGACATTGAGAAGGTGGGCAATCTGCCCCTCGTGAAGATTGGTGAAGAGGCGGCAGGTTTTCAATATTGTTAAAGTATTGCTCATTTTTATCACCTTTTCTCATTTTGTAACGTGGGTTACATACTTATTGGTTTAAGATTAATATAATCTAAGCATAAGTTCAAGGTATTGAACTTGTTTGTAAGAATGCCTGAAATGAACAAACTACAAAATGCTGGACAGTATTCTGACGTGAAATTTACATAACGGTCTTAGATAGAACGGAGAGATTAAGAATGAAAAGAAAAATCGTCGAAATCAATGAGGAACTTTGCAATGGCTGCAGACTTTGTGTGGACGCCTGTCACGAGGGCGCCATTGAACTCGTAAATGGAAAAGCGAGATTGGTGAGCGATATGTATTGTGACGGTCTGGGGGACTGCCTTCCGGCTTGTCCGACCGGTGCGATTGAGATCATCGAGCGAGAGGCGGATGAATACTCTCAGGAGGCAGTGGACGCAAGACTCGCGGCTGCTAAAGCGCCATTTGGATTCACCCCTCCGCCGGCGGGCTTCCATAACTTGCCAAAAGCAAGCGCGACTGCAAAAGCGGAAGAAGATTGCGGATGCGACTGCGGCTGCCCAAGTTCCCGTCCTATGACGATTGAGCGGAAGGCTATGGATGAGGTGATGAAACCATCGGCACCTGCTCAGACGGTGACGGAGGGGGTCAGACCATCAGAGCTGACGACATGGCCGGTTCAGATCAACCTGGTCAACACGCGCGCTGAGTTCCTTCAAAACGCGGACCTGTTGATTGCAGCGGACTGTACAGCCTTTGCCTATGGGGACTTCCACAAGGATTTCGTCAAGGGCAGAGTGGTGCTGATAGGGTGTCCTAAGCTCGACGACAACCAGCACTACATCAACAAGCTGGCGGAGCTGTTCACCGTGAACGATTTGAAGTCGGTTACCGTCGTGCGCATGCAAGTGCCGTGCTGTTCCGGGATCACTCATGCAGTCAAGAGTGCAATGCTTCAGTCCGGAAGGATTTTCCCATACAATGAAGTGACAATTAAGCAAAACGGCGAGATTCTATAGACAGACTTACAGCGGCAGCCCCACTAAGGAGGGCCGCCGCTTTGCTTTTAGGAATTGAAAGGGTATGAGGTGGGGTGACCATCGGCTAAAAAATTACTTGTCTATAATAAAAGAAATAGTCGATGTTTTCGAGATGTGTAACTTGAGTTACCGCGAAATTGGATATAAAGAGTTATAGTGGGTTTAAGAAGTTCACATCAAACCCTTAACAACAGTTGAAAGGAGATTGATTTATGTCCATGTTCTGTTACCAATGCCAGGAAGCTTCCAAAGGCGTAGGCTGCACCGTCCGTGGTGTCTGCGGCAAGCCGGAGGACGTCGCTAACCTTCAGGACCTTCTCGTTTTCGTACTTAAAGGCATTTCAAAATTTGACCTGATCGCTCGTGAAAAAGGCCTCTCTCCAAAGAGAACAGACCGTTTCATCGTGGAAAGCCTCTTTACTACTATTACAAACGCTAACTTTGACAAAGTCGTTTTTGTTAAGCGCATTCAGGACGCACTTGCGCTCCGTGAGGAAATCAAAGCCGCTCTCGTTGCTAACGGCGTTGAAATTCCTGCTGATTTACATGAGTCCGCAACATGGACAGCATCCACAGAAGCTGAGTTCGACGCCAAAGCGACAAGCGTTGGTGTCCTTGCAACTGAAAATGAAGATGTCCGTTCCCTTCGTGAGCTGATCATCTACGGCCTCAAGGGTATGGCGGCTTATGCTGAGCACGCTATGAACCTTGGCTACGAAGACTTGACCATTGCCGCTTTCGCTGAAGAAGCCCTCGTTGCAACGACGAATGACGCGCTTTCTGCAGACGAACTCGTCGCGTTGGTCCTCAGGACTGGCGAATATGGTGTTAACGTTATGGCGCTCCTCGACAAAGCCAATACGTCCACTTATGGCAATCCGGAGATCACAAAAGTCAACATTGGCGTTGGCAAGAACCCAGGCATCCTGATTTCCGGCCACGACCTCCGCGATATGGAAGAGCTCCTCAAGCAAACAGAAGGCACCGGCGTCGACGTTTATACCCACAGCGAGATGCTTCCTGCGAACTATTATCCTAAATTTAAAGCCTACAAGCACTTTGTCGGCAACTACGGCAACGCTTGGTGGAAGCAAAATGAGGAGTTCGAGTCTTTCAACGGCCCAATCCTCATGACGACCAACTGTATCGTGCCTCCTAAAGACAGCTACAAGAGCAAACTGTTCACAACGGGCGCAGCTGGCTTCCCGGGCTGCCCTCACATTGCAGATCGTCCTGAAGGCGGCGCTAAGGACTTCAGTGCAGTCATCGAGATGGCTAAGACTTGCGCAGCTCCAGTTGAGATCGAGACTGGCGAAATCGTTGGCGGCTTTGCTCACGCTCAAGTATTTGAACTTGCAGGCGCAGTGGTTGACGCAGTCAAATCAGGCGCAATCAAGAAATTCTTCGTCATGGCTGGCTGCGACGGCCGCATGAAAGATCGTGATTACTATACAGAATTCGCTGAGGCGCTTCCAAATGACACGGTCATTTTGACGGCTGGCTGCGCGAAATACCGTTACAACAAGCTCCCGCTCGGCGATATAGGCGGTATTCCTAGAGTCCTCGACGCTGGTCAGTGCAACGACTCTTACTCCCTTGCCGTCATCGCGCTCAAGCTCAAGGAAGTCTTCGAGCTCAATGATATCAATGATCTTCCAATCGCTTACAACATCGCATGGTACGAGCAAAAAGCTGTCATCGTTCTTCTCGCCCTTCTGTACCTCGGCGTCAAGAACATCCACCTTGGACCAACACTTCCTGCGTTCTTGTCACCTAACGTTGCAAACGTACTCGTGAATACGTTCGGCATCGCAGGCATCGGTTCTGTTGAGGACGACATCAAGCTGTTTATGGCTTAGTTTGAAGCCCAGGAGAGACCCTTACTTTAAGAAATCGATACGCCAATGAAACTTAAGGCACCCCGCCGGGAATTCCTCCTGGCGGGGTGTTTAGTTTTTTGTGGAATTCATGCTGATAATCTATTGACAAACTAATTGGGTAAGCGTATAGTAAAACTATAGTCGCCCCCGCAGGGGTGGGGGTAACCGGAAAACTAAACATATCATTACTCCGGTATTTGAGCAGTCGAAGTTGTAATGCGTCGACAGACACCAAAATGGTCAGTTTGACGTGAAAATACTTTACTATTCAAATACCGGAGTAATAACTAACTTAAACCTAATTGGAGGGTTCAAAGTGGGAAAAAAAGTATTGATTGTCGGCGGTGTCGCCGGTGGCGCAAGTGCAGCAGCACGACTCAGACGTGTGGATGAAGCTGCAGAAATTATTTTGTTTGAGAAAGGCGAATACATTTCATTTGCGAACTGCGGCCTGCCGTATTATATAGGCGAGACTATTGAAGAGCGATCGGCACTGCTTGTACAGACACCGGAGGCTATGAAGGCGCGCTTTGAAATCGATGTGCGCGTACAAAACGAAGTCCTCAGCATCAACCGTGAGCAGAAGACGGTTCAAGTCATCAATCATGCCAGCGGCCAAAAGTATGATGAAAGCTATGACGTCCTGGTCCTGTCACCGGGCTCCACGCCGCTCAAGCCGCCAATTCCCGGCATCAACAACCCGAACATCTTCACCCTATGGAATATTCGTGATACTGACGCAATCAAGGGCTTTGTCGACAACCTCAAGCCAAAGCGCGCAGCGGTTATAGGCGGCGGCTTTATAGGTCTTGAAATGGCGGAAAATCTTTGGGATCGTGGCATTCAAGTCAGCGTCATCGAGATGCTGGACCAGGTCATGGCACCTATCGATTTCGAGATGGCTCAACAGGTTCACGCACACCTGAGAAATAAAGGCGTCGACCTGAGACTCGGCGACGGCGTCAAGGAATTCAACTACAACAACGGTATCACGACAGTGACCTTAGCCAGCGGCGCTAAAGTGGACGCGGAAATTGTACTCCTTTCAATAGGTGTCCGCCCTCAGACACAGCTCGCGAAGGATGCAGGCCTCGAACTCAACGAACGCGGCGGCATTGTGGTCGACGGCACGCTGAAGACCAGCGACCCGAACATCTACGCGATTGGCGACGCCATTGAAGTCACGGACTTCGTCCAGGGCATCAAGGCTATGGTGCCGCTCGCAGGCCCAGCCAACAAGCAAGGCCGAATCGCGGCCAACAACATTGCCGGCGCCAACGAAGTCTACAAAGGCACACAAGGCACTTCCATTGCCAAAGTCTTCGACCTCACGGTCGCCAGCACAGGCGTCAACGAAAAATCCCTGAAGCGCGCAGGCAAAGTCTACGGCGTCGACTTCTGGACCTCCATAATTCACTCCAAGTCCCATGCCGGCTACTACCCAGGTGCTCTGCCGATGGCGCTCAAGCTCATCTTCGACGACAAAGGCAAAGTGCTGGGTTCCCAAATTGTAGGTTACGAGGGCGTCGACAAACGCATTGACGTCATTGCAACCGCCATCCGCTTTGGCGGAACGATAGAAGATCTCAAAGAGCTCGAGTTGGCATATGCACCGCCATACTCTTCCGCCAAGGATCCGGTCAACATGGCAGGCTTCACCGCAGAAAACATCCTGAAAGGCGATCTCAAAGTCATCCAGTGGCATGAACTGGATGCCCTCGATCCTGAGAAGAGTGTCGTGGTTGACGTTCGCGATGCAGTAGAGCGCGAGCTCGGCTATGTAGGCGGCTCGGTCAACATTCCAGTGGATGAACTCAGAGCGCGTCACGGCGAACTCGACAAGAGCAAAACCATCGTGGTATACTGTGCTGTAGGCCTTCGCGGCTACATTGCGGCCCGTATTTTGAAGCAGCTTGGCTTTGAGGATGTTAGCAACCTCAGCGGCGGCTACACGACTTTCCAAAATGTTTTCTGCCAGGACCCAGCCAACATCGACAAGTGCGGCGGTTCTCTCTGCGGCGGCGCGGACGGCGGCAGCTGCGGCATGCCGGCTGAGTCTGAGCTCACCGATTCCGGCGAGATCATCTCAAAGGCGGTCAAACAGACGGGCAACGTCATTAAACTCAACGCTTGCGGTCTCCAGTGTCCAGGCCCGATCCTCCAGGTTTACAAACGCATGGAAGAAATGGCGCCAGGGGATGTCCTGGAAGTTACCGCGACGGATCCGGGTTTCGTCAACGACATAGCAACCTGGGCGAAGAAAACCGGCAACACGCTCCTCGCTTCCGGTAAGGGCGACAAGAAAAATGTTTTCGCCAATGTCATGAAAGGCACAAGTGAGCATAAGGCAGCGCAACACCTGGCGGAGCTTCCGAATGACAAAACCCTCGTCGTGTTCAGCGGCGATCTGGACAAAGCTTTGGCAGCGCTGATCATTGCCAACGGTGCAGCGGCTATGGGCAGAAAAGTCACTATGTTTTATACCTTTTGGGGTCTCAATATCCTGAAGAAGGCCAACCCGCCGTCAGTTTCAAAAGACTTCATGTCAAAAATGTTTGGCGCAATGTTGCCAAAAGGCGTCGACAAGCTTGGCTTGTCCAAGATGCACATGTTTGGCATGGGTCCGGTCATGATGAAGAAAATTATGAAGGACAAAAACGTCGATTCACTCGATACTTTATTGAAACAAGCCCTTGAAAACGGCGTACGCATGATCGCCTGCACCATGTCCATGGACGTGCTCGGCGTTGAAAAAGAAGAGCTGATCGACGGCATTGAATACTCCGGTGTCGCAACCTACCTTGGCGCTGCGGAAGAGGCTGACGTGAACCTCTTTATCTAAAGGAGGCAGTTTTATGGAGCAGTATAACGAAAAATCAATGGAAAAAAACCGCAAGGACATCATCAACCGTCTCAGAACAGTCAAAGGCCACATTGCCGGTATTGAGAAAATGGTGGATGAAGGCAAGGGCTGTGAGGATGTTCTGACGCAGATCCTCGCTATTAAGTCCTCAGTTCACAAGATTGGCCTCATGGTCATGGAAAGCCATGCCCTCGAGTGCCTGCTGGATCCGGATGAGGACGGCAAGGTCGAAGCAGAGCGGATGGAGCACATTATTCACATGATTCTGCAGTTTTCGAAATAGCATTATAAAGGGACAGCCCGAAAAAACCAAGGGGGGCGCCGCAGTTAACCACTGCGTGCACCGGATCATGGGGACGCCGGCCTGTCCCTTTTTCTTTTGTTTGGATAGTGCACCAAAGGATATTTATAGGATAATTCGGTGCTTTGTACTTTACGCGGGGAGGCGTTATGACTATGAAGAACATTTCGACTTTTTCCATTGTCGCCCGGGATCCGGTCACCCAGGAGCTGGGCGTTGCCGTTCAGTCCAAGTTTTTGGCTGTCGGCGCCGTGGTGCCCTGGGCGAAAGCCAATGTGGGCGCTATTGCGACACAAGCCTATGCCAACTTGGATTATGGTGAGCTGGGCCTGGAGCTTCTCAAGAAGGGCTACACTGCGGATGAGACTCTGAAGGCACTGCTGGCGCTGGATGAAGGCAGGGATGACCGCCAAGTCGGCATTGTGGATGCTCAGGGCAACGCCGTTTCCTATACCGGAGAACGCTGCCGTCTGTGGGCCGGCGGACTCTACGGCGACAACTATGCCTGTCAGGGCAACATCCTGGTCAGCGGTGATACTGTGACCGCCTTGGCGGATACGTTCGAAAGCACGGAGGGCACCCTGGCAAGACGGCTGGTAGAGGCCTTGAAGGCAGCCCAGAACGCCGGGGGCGACAGCCGCGGCAGACAGTCCGCCGCTTTGCTGATCGTCCGGGAAAACGGCAGCTATGGCGGCTATAATGACCGCGCGATCGACCTCAGAGTAGATGATGATCCGGAACCCATAGAAAAGCTAGAGTACCTGCTGACCCTCCACGAAATGTACTTTGAAGCGCCTGCCAAGAAGGACCACCTGGATGTGACGCCTGAGATCGCCGGGAAACTTCGCAGGGCGCTGGAGAACCTGGGCTATGCAGCAGGCAGCCTAGATACAGCCCCTTATTTTGAGGGGCCGCTGAAAGCCGCCTACGAAGCTTTTGCCGGCAGCGAGAACTATGAAGTGAGACTTCTTCAAGGAGAGGTCATTGACCGGAGAACCTATCAGCATTTGCTGAAAAAGGCTGGCTTGGCGGAATAAAGGATGGATGAAAGAAAAAAAGAAACTGGGGGTCAGTAGGCATCAGCCGCTGCGGCTGGCGCCTATCGACCCCCAGTTTCCACAAAAAAGTGAGAGACGGGAGAGGGCATTGAGTTTATCCAATGCCCTCTCTCGTCTCTTATTTTTCTATTACATCTTCTACCATCTGCGACACGCTGACGCCTTTGCCTATGGACTTCTGCATCACACCCGACTTATTCAGGCTGCCCATCTGGATCCCGCCGACGTAGACCCCGTCTTCGAAGTAAAGCTTTTTATAGACACCGCTTTGCCTGTCGTAATCCGTAATGCTCCGGAGCCCTTTGGATTCAAAGGCCATGATGTCACCGACTGAAAACACCTGCATATTCATGCTCTTGAAAATGCTGGACGGCACGGTCATTTTCCAGGCCGCGGACCTTCCTGCGGCGCCTGTACCGGCGACTTTCCCCATCTCCAAGGACATAGGCCACAGACCGAAGACAAAGCCTCCCACTTCAGCAACATCTCCGGCAGCGTAAATGCCTTCAGCACTGGTTCTCATAGCTTCATCCACAATAACACCGCGGTTGCAGGCTATGCCCGCCGCTTCCGCAAGTTCCTTGTTGGGTTTGATCCCGGCAGAGACGAGGACCATCTGGGCATTGATGATTTCCCCGGCGCCCTCCCCGACCAGCACGCCCTCAACGGCATCTTTGCCAATCAGCTCCTGGATTTTAACTTCCTTTCGGATTTTGATGCCCGTCTTCAGGACGCCTTCCTCAAACAGCCGGGAACCTTCGTGGTCCAGCTGGCGAGGCAGCAGACGGTCCGCAATTTCCAGGACGGTGACTTCCAGGCCCAGGTTTTTCAGTCCCCAGGCAAATTCTAGTCCGAGAAGTCCGCCGCCAATAACCACGGCCTCCTGGACGTTCTTCGCATAATCCTTGATATCATCTGCGTCCTGTTTGGTCCGCACCGTAAAGACCCCTGTCTTGTCGATGTTGCGGATAGGCGGCACGTTGTTTCTGCTGCCATTGGCCAGAATCAGCCTGTCATAGCTGTACTGTGCGCCATCCTGGGTCTTCAGGCACTTTTCGGCCGGCAGCAGCTCGGTAACCGTGGTTCCCAGGCATAGGTCAATGCGGTTGTCCTCGTACCACTCCTGTGGGTGGAGATAGAAGAAGTTGGGCTTGTGGGCGTCATAGAGATAATAACTGACCATCGGCCGAAAATAGCCGAGTTCAGGTTCGGAAGTGATCATGAGCACTGACGCGTCGGGGCTGAGGCTGCGGATGCTTTCCACGGCGCCCGTACCGGCGGCGGCGTTGCCAATAACGATAATGTCATACGATTTTCTTTCCATATGGGGGGTGCCTCCTTCAAGTTCTCTGATTGAGAAGTGCGTTACGACGTACTCTTACCCATTACTGAGGCCTAAAATCGCTTTGCTGGGGAATGGCTTCGCACAAAAAATCAGATTTAAGTTTAGGCAACCTGTTTTTAGGTATAATAATAAAGCATTACGCCGCTTAGCCGATGGTCACGTAATTTGAAACTATGAGAAAAGGGTTGACGGCGCAGAAATTAATATGTTAGTATAAAAATGTAATCATTACATTTTAATAAGGAGGCTTGTTGAGATTGGATCTTAAACAAGAGGTTTTAAAAGCATTTGAGGATGCGGGCGACGCGGTTCGTCCCGGAGATATCGTTGAAAAGACAGGTGCTGACAAGAAAGACGTCGATAAGGCTATTAAGCAGCTTAAAGATGAGGGCAAAATCTACTCACCAAAGCGCTGCTTCTATGAAATCGTAAAATAGAGTGATGTAATGGTTGCCGGAACCATCGGCAAAAATTGTCTTATTTTCGTTTAGTAGTTCGGCTTGAAACCGGTGAAATTCCGGTTCAACAATAAAACAAACAGGGAGGATTACACATGAAATACGTTTGCACAGCTTGCGGCTATGAGTACGATCCAGCAATTGGCGACCCTGACAGTGGCGTAGCGCCGGGCACTGCCTTCGAAGACATTCCGGATGATTGGGTCTGTCCTCTTTGCGGCGTTGGCAAGGATATGTTTGAGCCGGTCTAAACCGGTCACATTTGATGTTGAAGGGCCAGTGGCAAAGCTTTAAGAGCCTTAGCCAATGGTGACCGAACCCCATTTTGAAAGGAGACTGTTTATGGAAAAATATGTTTGCACTGCATGTGGTTATGTTTATGATCCTGAGCTCGGAGATCCAGATGGCGGCGTAGCGCCTGGCACATCGTTTGCTGACATTCCGGATGATTGGGTTTGCCCGCTTTGCGGCGTTGGCAAGGACATGTTCGAACCGGAATAGACCGATATTGAAAAGCATCATCGAAGGGAGTCAGGGCATCATGCTCAGGAAGATCGAGAACATCAGCGAGTATTTGAAAGAAAGCGGTATCAAGCCCTCCTATCAGAGGATCCGGATTTTCGAGTATCTGATGCATACGAAGGAGCACCCTACCGTGGATACAATTTACCGCGCGCTTGTTCCCGAAATACCGACACTCTCCAAGACGACGGTCTACAACACTTTGAACCTCTTTGTTGAAAACCGGATCGCATACCTGATTTCCATTGAGGAAAATGAAGCCCGCTACGACGCGGATACTTCATTGCACGGGCACTTCAAATGTGTTTCCTGCCAGAAGGTGTTCGATTTTGACGTAGAAGCGGATCAAATGCGTTATGGCGGCCCAGAGGGATCGGAAGTTCGAGAGAAGCATGTGTATTACAAAGGACTATGCTCTGGGTGCAATCAGGTCCAGTAGTATGACTATAGGAGGTAAATAATTTGGCTAAGTATCTTGGTGTATTTAAATGCGAACTATGCGGAAACATAGTAGAGGTCTATAATGAGGGCGTCGGCGAGCTCGTTTGCTGCGGTCAGCCTATGACGTTTATGGAAGAGAAAAAAGCGGATTCCTCTACAGAGAAGCACGTTCCAGTCATTGAAAAAGTCGAGGGCGGCTACAAGGTCACAGTCGGTTCGACACTCCACCCTATGACGGACGCTCACTACATTCAGTGGATTGAGCTTCTGACGGGCAAAGAAGTGCTGACAGCATTCCTCAAGCCGGGCGACGAGCCGGTTGCCTATTTCTGCACAGATGCTCAGGCTGTCTCAGCCCGTGAGTACTGCAATCTTCACGGACACTGGAGCTCAGAGGCGTAATTTTTACTTACCACATTTGAATAACACTAAAACACATCGACTTTCAGAGGTAAGTCTGAAGGCAGTACAGGAGTGACGAAACATGATCAACAAAAGAGTGGAAGAAGCTTTCAACATTCAAATCAACGCAGAGTTGTATTCGGCGTATCTGTATCTTTCCATGGCTGCGTATTTCGAAGCGCAAAACCTCCCTGGCTTCGCGAACTGGATGCGCGTTCAGTTTCAGGAAGAGCAGTTCCACGCGTTCAAAATGTTTAACTTTGTCAACGAGCGCGGCGGTCGTGTCATTTTGACAAAAATTGACGGACCTAAAGTAGAATGGGAAAACGTGGTTGATGTATATGAGGAAGTGCTTGCTCATGAGCAGCACGTCACCAGCCTCATCAACAACATCATGGACATTGCCATTGATGAGAGAGACCATGCGACTAAGAGCTTCCTGAACTGGTTCATTGATGAGCAGGTGGAAGAAGAGTCTGCAGCGGAAGCGATTATTTCTGAGCTTAAGCTGATCGACGGCAAGGGAAATGGTATTTTAATGATGGACCGCGAGTTCAGAGCGCGCGTGTTCACTCCGCCGGTAGCCTAGAACTGTCAGGCAATAAGAAAGATGTGATGACCGGCCGGGCAGTGTTGTCCGGCCGGAAGAATTTACATAATCAGGAGGGACATAATGTCAGCCATTAAGGGAACACAAACTGAAAAGAACCTTTTGAAATCCTTCGCTGGTGAGTCACAGGCGAGAAATCGCTATCATATGTTCGCCAAGAAGGCTATTGAAGAGGGTTATGAGCAAATCGCCGGCCTGTTCAATGAAACTGCCGACAACGAGCGTGTTCACGCAGAAATTTTCTTCAGCTTCCTGACAGCGGGCGAAGCCCTTGAAATCACAGCGGCTTATCCTGCGGGCACAGTGGGCTCAACTTATGAGAATCTACTTGCGTCGGCTCATGGTGAAAACGAGGAGCACACAGTGCTTTATCCTATGTTTGCCAAGATCGCTGAGGAAGAGGGATTTAAAGATGTCGCCACTGCTTACCGCATGATCTCCAAGGTTGAGTATGAGCATGAAATGCGTTATCTCAAACTGGCAGAGAATTGCGCAAACGAGGAAGTCTTTGCCAAGAAAGAAAAGACGCGCTGGAAATGCCGCGAGTGCGGTTATGTCCACGAAGGCGAAAAAGCACCTGGCATTTGCCCGACTTGCAAGAAGCCTCAGGGCTATTTTGAAGTCAAGGAATCCAATTATTAATCCATTGGTGGATTGTGAAGAGCATAGAAAAGCGGCGCGCAGGCGCCGCTTTTTGTGTGTTTGTGAAACGGGATTCGAAGTGTCATGAAGGTGGTATAATTAACATAAGAAAACAATTCGCGCTTAAGGAGGTTATAATCTATGATGGTCACAAGAGATCAGGCCTGGGTACTTCTCAAGGAATTTGTTGAGACGGACAGCCTGCGGAAGCATGCCCTCGCCGTCGAAGCCGCCATGCGAGGCTACGCGAAGCGCATGGGAGAAAACGTTGAAGTCTGGTCGGCCCTCGGACTGCTTCACGACTTGGATTACGAAAAATACCCGGATAAGCATCCTTATGTCGCAGTAGATCTGTTGGAGCACAGAAATTTCCCGGATGAGTTTGTTCTGGCTGTAAAGGGGCATGCAGATTATACAGAGACACCAAGGGAGACACTGATGGCAAAAATGCTTTATGCCTGCGACGAGCTCGCCAGCTTCATAGTCGCGGTGGCGCTGGTGCGGCCTGATGGCTTTGAAGGTCTTGAGGCAAAATCCGTCAGGAAAAAGCTTAAAGATAAAGCTTTTGCACGGGCGGTGAACCGGGAAGAAATAGCAAAAGGTGCTGAAGATCTCGGATTTGACTTAATGGAACACATTCAGACGGTCGTCGACGCCCTTAAGGAAAGAGAAGCTGAGCTTCAGACTGAGGGACTCAGCTTGTTGTAGCAGCATTTGTGGATTGTGAGATCAACTTGAAACACAAAAAAACCGCTGTCAACTGACGGCGGTTTTTCATGTGTGTTGATAAATGCGCGAAAAGTCTATTTGGGCTGGTTTTTCAATTTCATCTCATCAATGCCTTGATTGGCAAGAGCGTCTACCTTGGCATTCATCTCGAGAAGATGCCTGAAGGTGTCTTCAGAATAGGTGCGTCCGTTGTAGCGTTCGATCTTTTCCTTCCACTGGCGGACATCTGTCGTTTTTTTCAGATTGAGATGTCCCTTGATTTTCAGGAATTCAACCTTGCTGAAACTTTCAACCAAGGGCAGAAGAGCTTCCCACAAGTCCTTGTTTTCGACCGGCTGCCGGGAGGAATTGATCCAGCCGTTTAAACGCCATTTGTCATACCAGCGTTCCCGAAAGCAGTTGACCAGATAGGCGCTGTCCGAATAGATTTCAATGGACAAATCCCTGGATTTAAGGGCACGAAGAGCTTCCAGTACGGCAGTCATCTCCATGCGGTTGTTGGTGGTGTTGATCTCTCCGCCATAGAGGGTTTTGACGTTGTCGTTGTATTCGAGGAGCGCTCCCCAACCGCCAACGTTTTGATCAGATTGATTGCCGGCGCAGCCGCCGTCAGCATGTATGGTCACGAGTTTCACGCACGGAAGCCTCCTGTCTTTCAAGTGATTTTTAAATCGCATTGCTTGATTTTCAGTTAAATTTAAGGGTTTATTGACTATTATTGCACAAAAGCAAAAAAAAGGCTATAATCGTTTCAACGAGACCACAGCCATTGTGGCGCGAGTAGTCAAAAGACGCGAGTAGCCGTCAGGCGCGATCGGGGGAGGAAAGTAAATCATGGACGCAACAGATAAGGAAATCCTAAGAATCCTTCAGGACGACGCCAAGCTGTCCATTTCTGAATTGGGACGAACCATTGGTCTGTCAACAACGGCGACCAAGGAGCGCGTAAAAAAGCTTGAGCAGGAAGGTGTCATCAAGGGCTATACGGCGGTCTTAAATGCCAATGAAGTCGATGCCGGCCTGTTGTCCTTTATAAGTATTCCACTCGGGGATGTCAGCATAGCGGAGATGGGCGAGAAACTCATCGCCATGCCGGAAGTCCTGGAATGCCATAAAGTCACTGGAAATACGACCTTTTTAATCAAAGTCAGAACCTCCACGACCACGGAGCTTGAAAATGTCATTGAGCGGATCAACGACTTTGCCCGCAATACCTACACCTATGTCGCACTGTCTACTTTAAAAGAGACTTCAAAGCTCAAGATTGACTGAACCTCTGCATACACCCATGTATTCGGTCGTGTGCAGTTCAATGAATCACAACCAACTGAATTCCAAATACAACAATCCACTAAAAAGGCTGCTCCGGCGGCATGGTGATCTCACCGTGTCCTGAGGCAGCCTTTATGTTTTTAAGGTTTTTCATAAGTCCTTACTCTTCAAGTGCTGTTTTGATTCCGTGCTCTGCGAGGGCGCTGCTCAGAATGGCCATTGCTTCCCGTACATTCGGCGTTCTGCCCTGATGAAGAAGTTTGCCCTCCAGTGCCATTGCCGGCATCATTTCAACTCCGGCCGCCTTAATGAGCCGGATATCACCTACGATTTCAACATCCAGCGAGACTTTTAATTGTCGTATGGCCTCATCCACGATGGGCGCAATTTTCGAGTACCCTCAGCACACTTGATCATAAATAATCAATTTCATGGGCATGACTCCTTTCAAAGTTCTCGGTGGCTTATTTCTTTGCCTGAAGCAAAAGGGCTTCGAGGCTGCTGCGCCCCGGAACCGCGTTCGCGGCGTAAACAACGGTGCCATCAATGCTCATGGCTGGTGTGGTCATGACGCCAGCCTTGTAAATCTCCATCAGGGATTCCACCTTTTCAACCTCGGCGTGGAGATTGTGTTCAGCCAATATCTCGAGGACCATTGCGTACATTTTTTCACATTTATCACAGCCGTGGCCGTAAATCTTTATGTTCAAAATACATCCCTCCCAGATGACGCGCTTTCATGTTTTCTACATTGTACACCCGCAGAACTTGTAGGGCAAGACCGGGGCTAATGCGCGGCGGGTGGCAGCAGACCATCGGCATAACTTCAAGGTTTTCCACAGGAATAAGGCCAATGCTGTGAATCCCTTGTGTAAAATCTGTGTAAAACGGTGGATAACCTGTGGACTATGTGTATAACCGAATCTGTGTTCGCATCGAAATTTGTCGAAAAAACACCCGAAACATTACTTATCCACAGAAACTGTGGATGAACTGTGTAAAAGTTCAGTTTTCTTGGGGATGGGGTGTGTAAAAGCCCGCTGAAGGTGGGGAAAACCAAAACCACTCATCCAGAGGGTAAACTGTGGATTTGTTGGTGATTCTAAAAAGGATTCATTTAAGCTGATCGTCATTAAAACGGAACTTATGCAAGCAGGGTTGCATTTTTTCCTGTGATCGGGTATGATAGGTCTGAAATTAACATAAATCCTTGGTGTCTACGGACTTAATTGGGAAGCCGGTTTGAAGCCGGCACAGTCCCGCTACTGTGAGCGCAAGCAATTGGAAACGCGCGAGTCAGGAACCAGCCGAAGGATTTCTGGTACATCAACTCACGAGGATGAGGTTGACCGGCTACATAGGCGAACTCTATATATTAAAGAGTTTCCAGCTTATCCGTATCGGTCCTCACCTAAAAAAGGGAGGATTTTTTTAATGTTCAAAAAGAAGTTTTGGTCACTGCTTTTAATGCTCACGTTGGTTTTAACACTGGCGGCCTGTCAGTCCCCTGCCCCAGAGACACCTGCCGAAACCCCGGCTGAAACGCCTGCAGAGGCACCGGCTGAAGCAGCTGCAACTGCATATCCCCTCACGGTGACGGATGCCTCAGGTAAAACAGTCGTCATAGATCAGGAGCCTATGAAGGTCGTCTCATTGTCGCCGGCTGCGACTGAAATTGTATATGCTGTAGGCGCGGGTGAAAAATTGGTCGGTCGTACCGATTACTGCAAATATCCTGCTGAGGTAGCAGATGTCCTCTCAGTAGGCACTATCACGGAACCTAACATTGAAACCATAGCTTCTGTGGAACCGGACTTGATTCTCGTTTCCAACATGTTTAACGATGATGTCCGCACCAAGCTTGAATCACTGGGTTACAAGGTTCTCGACCTTTCCTCCCATGATACTTTTGAGGGCGTCTACAACGCCATTTCACAGACCGGCAGTGTCCTCAACAAACAGGATCAGGCAAATGTCATTGTCGAAGACATGAAGGCAACCGTTGCTCAGGTCGAAGAAAAAGTAGCCGGTGTCGAGCCAAAGACCGTTTACTATGTTGTGGGCTATGGTGAGAGCGGCGATTACACTGCAGGCGCAGGCACTTTTATTGATCAAATGCTGACCATGGCAGGCGGAGCAAATGTCGCCAACGACACGGAAGGCTGGAAATACAGTATTGAGAAACTGGTGGAGAAAGATCCGGAGTTCGTGATCTGCTCACTGTACAATGACGACAAAGCAGGCATTGAAGCCACGAATGGCTACAAAGAGCTGACGGCGGTCAAAGAAGGCCGTCTTGTAGAAGTCGACAACAATCTCATCGATCTTCAGGGCCCCAGACTTGCCCAGGGACTGCTTGAACTCGCGAAAATAATGCATCCGGAGTTGTTCTAATTCCAGACGGATGTTGCCCGTTACAAAAAAAGGATGTGTGGCACGCATGAAAAAGCGAAATAAAAAGCTGATTCAAGGCCTTGTGGCGCTTGCTGCAGGACTCGTGCTCGCCGTTGTCGCCGCAAGCGCAATTGGCTCTGCAGATATTTCATTCATGGATAGCGCCAGGATTCTGTTATCCAGAATTCCGCTGACAGACACCATAATTCAAATGGATGAAATAAAACCCACACACGAGGCGATTCTATTGAAGATCCGCCTGCCACGCATCTTTCTTGCCGCTTTGGTTGGCAGCGCCCTATCTGTATCCGGGGTAGCCTATCAGGGCATTTTCAAAAATCCAATGGCAGACCCCTTCGTCCTTGGGATCTCCTCCGGCGCGGCTTTAGGCGCCACCATGGTCATTGTGACAGGCTTCAATGTTGGCGTCGCGGGGCTCAGCTCTGTTTCGGTGGGCGCGTTTACAGGCGCGATTCTGGCTGCTTACATAGTTTACAATGTCGGCAGAGTAGGAAACAGGACGCCGGTGGTGACACTGCTGCTTGCGGGGATCGCGGTCAACTATCTGCTTTCGTCTATGATTTCTCTGATTATGTCGCTCAACCGCGACGAAATGGAACACATTATATTCTGGACTATGGGGAGCTTCGCAACGGCAAACTGGATGCAGATCCTGGTGGCTTCGGTGCCAATCACCATCGGCACAGGGTACCTGCTGATGTATTCCAGGGACCTGAATGCCCTTGCCATAGGCGAGGAAAGCGCGAAGGGTGTCGGTGTAGACACTGAGAAAGTGAAGAAGAGTATTTTGGTGGTGGCCTCCATCGTCACAGCGGCGGCGGTTTCGGTTAGCGGTATCATAGGTTTCGTGGGGCTTGTCATTCCCCATGTGGTTCGGATTATTTCGGGCCCGGATCACAGAACTCTGCTGCCGTTTTCGATCCTCGGGGGAGCGACGTTTTTGGTGATCTCGGACACGCTGGCCAGAACACTGATCATGCCCGGAGAGCTGCCTATTGGCATCATAACGTCGGTCTTTGGCGCGCCGTATTTCCTGTATCTGCTGTACCGCAATAAAACGCGGTCGAGTGTGAGGTGAGTGTGAGGTGAGTGTAATGGAATTTCCAATTCTCGTTGAAGGTCTTCACTTCGCGTATTCCAAAACGCCTGTACTGAACGGTGTGGACATGCGCATTCGAAAGGGTTCTTTCACGACCATTGTCGGACCAAACGGCTCCGGGAAGTCGACGTTTGTCAAAAACCTGACCCGGATGGTGCATGCGGGCAAAGGCGTGGTAACGGTGAACGGCCGGGACCTGGCCTCCTACTCCCACAAAGAGCTCAGCAAAGTCATTGCTTCGGTGCCCCAGGTCACTGCGACGGAATTTGACTTTTCTTCCCACGAGGTGGTCATGATGGGCCGTTATCCGCATCTGAGACGCTTTCAGCCTGAATCGGACCGGGATCACAAAATTGTTGAGGAAGCCATGAGGGCAACGGGTGTCTGGGAAATGCGGGATTTTCCCATCAACAGCCTCAGCGGCGGCGAACAGCAGCGCGTGATCATTGCCCGGGCCATTGCTCAGGAGCCGGAGATTCTGGTGCTGGACGAGCCTATAGCCCATCTTGATCTGCATCATCAGATCGAACTGATGCGGCTTACACGCAAACTGACCAAGGAGCGCGGCATCACCGTGGTAGCTATTCTCCACGATCTCAATTTTGCCATAGAGTTCAGCGACTATGTCTTCATGATGAAGGATGGCCGCGTTTATAAAGAGGGACCGCCCTCCAATGTTATTAAAGAGGAATACATCAAGGATGTCTATGCCGTGGATGTGACGCTGATCGTCAATCCGGTGACGGGAAATCCTCATGTGATTCCCAGGTGAAGAAAAAAATAAGAACGTCTGCCGATGGCTGTGGATCCATCACCATCGGCAGGCGTTCTTTGTTTGTTCAGTTCACTATATCGATTTCTGTTCCGCCAAAGTCTTGAACCGCTGGATATCGCCCAAAATAACATCCAGAGACTTCAGCCAGAAAGCTTTTGTAGACACATCAATGCCCACAGAGGCGCAAACCGACTCCACAGAAGCCTTGCCGGATTCAGACAGGAGCTGATCATACCTAGGCAGGAAGGATGCCCCTTCTTCTCTGTAGAGTTGATACAGGCCCTTGGCGAACAACAGACCAAAAGCATAAGGGAAGTTGTAGAAATTCACCGAAGCGCTGTAGTAGTGGCCTTTGACCAGCCACATGTAAGGATGACGGACCTCCGGATCCAGAGCATCGCCATAGGCAGCTTCCTGGGCCTTCAGCATTTCTTCCTTCAGCTCATTCACCGACAACGCGTGATCCGTTCTGAGCTCGAAGAGGCGGGATTCAAAGAGGTAACGGGAGTAGATGTCGACTATAGCCTGTCCTGCATCTTGAAGGCTGCTTTCCAGAACCGTCATGGCCTCGGCGTCAGACAGCGTCGCCAGCGCCGCGTCGGCAATGACCGTCTCGCAGAAGGTCGACGCGGTTTCAGCGAGGGTCATAGGTACTTCAATGTTGAAGAGCTTTTGGGATTCCAGCCTGTAATCGTGGTAACCGTGGCCGAGCTCGTGGGCGAGGGTCAGGACATCTCCGAGACTGCCCTGAAAGTTTGTCAGGATGCGGCACTGGCGAACCGGATAAAGGCTCGAACAAAATGCGCCGCCAACTTTGCCTGCTCTCGGCTCGACATCGATCCACCGTTCGTCTCTGGCGTGGGCCGCAAAGGCGCCCAGCTCCGGATTATACGTGCTGAAATGACGAATGACAAAGTCCATGGCCGCTTCATAGGTATAGGCTTCGGACAATGTCCCGACGGGTGCGAAGAGGTTATGGAATTTAAGGCCGTTTTGGTCCCCCAGCAAGTTTGCTTTTGTCTTGTAATAGCCTCTTAGCTGCGGCAGTTTTTCTTCGATGGCACTGATCAGCGCATCCAGAGTCTTTCTGGACATTCTGGCTTCTTTTAATGTCGCTGCGAGAGGTGAGTCGTACCGGCGCTGCTCTGTCAGTGTCAGAACCTCACCTTTGATTGAATTCAGCGAGGCGGCAATGCTGTCTTCAATTTTGGGCAGCGCTGCGAGCTCTGCCAAATAAGCCTGGCGCCGGACTTCTGGATCCGGGTCGTGGGCCATAGCCCTAACAGCAGACAGCGGCATCTCGGTCATTTCGCCTTGAGCGTCAGGGACGGTGGCCATCAGCGTTGAAGTCAGTTTTGCATGCAGAGTCTCCCAGGCATCTGATCCCGTTATGCGAAGTTTGGCGATCAGAATTTCTTCCTCGTCACTGAGAAGATGGTGGGCGGCTTCCGCCCGCTCCTCCAAGGCGAACTCAAGGTCTTTGAGATAGTCGGAGCCAGAGTTCTGAAGCCATTGAACCAAATCTTCAATCCTTCCGACAGCCCGTTTTAATCTGACTTCGAACACGGTTAGTTCTGCCTGCAGCTTGCGGAGTTTTTCCTCCAGCGCCAGTGCAGGTTCGCAGGACGTATCCGCGGACAGGGTGAGGGAAGCAAAAGCGGAAAGCTTCCAAAGCTTTAAATAGAGCGCTTCTGAAGCTCTCAGCAGTGTTTCGAGGTTCGCAGGTTCCGGGGTGCCATCTATAAGGGTCTGGCTTTCCTGGATGAGCGTTTGGGCCTCTGTCAGGCATGCCTGATAATCAGTTTGAAGGTTTGGGTCGTCAAAGCTGAGGTAAAGCGCGTCGAGACTCCAGTTATGAGACATTTTAATTACCTCCGTTCGGGTGTTCTAAGCGGTGTTATAAATCATACGAAAAAATTTATATGGATATTTTACAGCGTACCACAACCGGAGAAAAAATTAAATGGGCAGATGATCTAGAAAGGGGGATGTCGCACTGACATCCCCCTTTCCTCACGCCATCATCTCTTTTGATTCAAAATTGCCTCGAGTTCCTCTGCTCCGGCATCCTGAAGCTGACGCATTAATTTCGATTCGAATTGGTCCGTGGAGATTTCACCAATGATATAGGCGTCTATGGTTTCAAACAAGATCGCATCCAATCGCGTAATGAGTTCGCTGACCCGGATGGCCTCTTTCATGGTCAGGGGCGGAGGCAAAGGCGACGTCTGTCCCATGCCGCTCTGAACGATTCGATCCATGACTTCCTCCAGCTGGGGCTGAATCTGGAACTGGAAGGTTTGATCTATATACGGCGTGAAAAAGCCCTGACCGGTGCCGCGCTCAAACTGCATCAGCCTGAAGCTGAAGGGCTCCTCTTTATAGCGCATGAAATGCTCAGGCTGAATAATCGCGCGGCCATCCTCCAAGGTGTAGTCCGTCCCAAGGGTTCCATAATTGGCAACAGAAGCCCCTTCCTCAGAATACAGCCAGTCGAGGAGCCGAACGGCAGCCTCGATGTTTTTGGATTTGGCCGAAATCGCGTAATAGTTGTGGAGCCAGTGGATTTCATACTGAAGGCTGATTCTGGCCTCACCCGCCGTATTTCTGATATTGAGGATAGGTGCGAAGTGATAGTCGGCGTTCAGCTTACTCAAAGGTACGTTGAAGTTTTCCAGATTAATGGGCAGGTCAAAGAAGAACAACGCTTGGCCTGTACTGAGCTTTTGCTGCCATTCATCGACAGTGGTCAGTGCGTAGTAGGGATCCAGAACACCGCTTTCATAGGCTCTATTTAAAAAGGCCAGCACCTCTTTGAAGCTGCTGTGGGCAGGGCCGTACAAAAATTCGCCATCCCCGGAGCGCGGCTCAAAGTAAAAGGATGTGGACTGGCTGTACCCTGAGCCCAGTGGATAGGAGATGTTGGAAATTAAATTTCGCGTCCCGCTGCGATTGATCCACAGATCTTGGGTAGGATGTGCCGCCTTAATCTGAATAAGAAGCTCAAGGAGCTCGTCGTAGGTCTTTGGTCTTGATAAGTCCTGACGGTCCCCAAGATCCAAGGCGGCAAGGATATCTGCACGAAGAATTGGCACAGCGGCGGTCGGCAGAGACTTCCAAACGATCATGGGAAAAGCGTAGTAGTCGCCCTGAATCATCAGAGACTTAAGTTCAGGGCGATCCTCCAAAATCTGACTAATGTGGGGCGCATGTTCAGCGATCAAGTCGTTCAGGGGCGCGAGTCGGCCTGTGGAAACAGACTGAAGCATTTCAGGGTAAGACAACTCAATTATGTCCGGCAAATTTTCCGATGCTAGTGACAGTTTGAGCTTACTTGGATAATTGCTGCTCGGGACAGCTTCAATTTGAAGATCTATGCCCGTGTCTGCCTGAACGCGGGTACGGGTTTCAGGATTAATATTGATAGGCTGAAAAACGGACTCGCGGCGCATGATTCTCAGTTTGACGGGCGCTTCATCAGGGGTCTGGGTTGTGGGCTCAAGCTTCTCTGTCTGTTGGCAAGCCGCCAGCGATAAACCGGTTCCCCATAACAGGATCAGCATGATCAGCATTAGGCCGTTATGGCCTCTTCGAGCCTGGGAGGACCGTGTCACCCGGCTTTTGCATCCCGAACCCTTAAATGCTTTATTCATGTTCATCCGCGTCCACCTCCTGTTCTTGATCCAAGTCCTGGTCAGTGCCTTTTCTATAGCTCCCCGGATTGGTGCCGACGTGTTTTTTAAACAATCGGTAAAACGTCACCCGGCTTTGCAGCCCAACCATGGGATAGATGTCTTCTATGGACAGCGTGGTGGTGTTCAGCAGCGCCTTTGCCTTGAAAATGCGCTTCTGGCTGATGTAATCCGTCAGATTTTGGTTTGTTTGAGACTTGAAAAGCTTGGAGAGGTATTTGACAGAGATGCCGGCCTGACTGGCGATCAGCTCAGGGTGGATATCCTCGTGGAAGTGCTCTTCAATGAAAGTGATGACGTTTTGAATCATCTGCGCCGATCGGTCTGATGGCGGCTCAGCCAGAGCCATGAGAGATTTAAACATCTGGAGAAGCACAGCCTTATCCGGGTTGACGCCAGGCTCCAATTCCGCTCTGTGGGTCTGCGTGGTCCAGGACCAGACCTGCTGATCCAGGGCAGTGTAAAAATCCAGGCCATGGGCGGCGGCGTACCGTGCAGCGGTTCGGTGCAGATCGTGAAACAGCGCCTGCCTGCTAAAGCCTGTGCTGCCGATGGTCTCTGTCTGTCTCACCAGCCCATCCAGAATACTTTCAAGTCCGGACTCATCCCGGGCTTGGAGGCAATTCATGACCTTTTCTTCATCCTTGAAGGTGTAGATATGATGGGGCTTGATTTCAAGAGTCGAGGCGTCCGCTACCTGATTCTGCGCAGACCCGGTTGCGGCTTCCAGTGCGTACTGGGCTTCGGAATAGGAGAGCCACAACTTATTCAGACCACCGTGGATTCTGCCGACGCCTATGTAAATTCTATAATGCTTCAGTTCATAAGAAAAGGAAACGAGAAGCTGTTCGAGGGATTTCATCAGCGTCGCCTGATCCTGATGGGTGTCCAGATTGGCTATACCCACAAAATGACCCGGCTCAAGCTCCAACAGATAGACTCTGTTTTGGGCTGCCAATGCCTCCAGTATAATAATCTTGATACTTTCCAGGACATGGTGCCGTTCCTGGCGCTCAATTTTTGTAAAGAAGCGCTCGTTAAAGTCGAAGACTATTGAGAAACAGAGAAACGTCTCGGTCGTGAACCGGAGGTCATCCCGAATCAATGTCCTGAATTTTTTAATGGGATCCAGGGAATGGCCGCGCAGCAACTGTATAAATGCGTTGTCCAGATACTCGGAGGACAGCTCGTGGACTTTATCGGAGTAGGCGGTTTTTTCGCTGAGCAGCACATGGAGGGCGGACTGTATGAGCTCAAACTCATTCTGATGTTTCGCTGCAGCCCCGCCTGTTCCTTCGCTGCCGCCGCTTTGCATAAGGATTTCCCTTATAGTGTTGATGGGGCTGTAGAGTCTGACGCTGAATACCAGGGCCAGGCCTATGCCGAGCAAAATGATCGCAATGCTCGTCCAAAAGGTGACGGAAAGGACATTGTTGGCTTCGGCTCTGAAATAGTAGCTCGGCGTGATGGTGTAATAGGTCCATTCAAGACGCTCGGAAGACAAAGCAGAAACCAGGTAATTTTCGCCTTGCCATTCCAGAGGGACGAGTTCGGAGGGGCCGGCTGCACGGAGCGCCTTGAGCCTTTCGACAGCGTCGCCGTTCCATAGGTCATCCCGGCTGCTGGTTATGATATTGTCCTCCGTGTCCAGTAAGATAAATTCCGTTTCGGGATAAATCATGTTGGAGCGGATGGTCTCGTGGATTGCGCTGGTGGAAAGGCATGCGACGACCGCTATGTTGCCTTTGGGACTGTGCTCTACAGCAACCGTGGGGATCACGGTTTTTGTGCTGCCGCTTGAGGTTTTAATCAAGGTCGGAGACAGATATTGAACCGCTGAAGGCCTGGTCAGATAAGTTTTCCAAAAAGGAACCGGATATTTTTCAAACCAGTAAAGCTCTCTGAAGAAGCGGTCAAAGGTTTCCGGACCGGCGCTCCTAAACACCCAGTCACTGTCTCTAAAGACGAAGAGGTTGTCAATGAAGTAGTTGGAGATATTCTGGCTTTTGACAATGGCTTGAATCATGCTTTCAAAGTGGCGTTTTTGTTCTGTGCTCATTTCAGGTGAGCTCATGACGGGCTCGAAAAAAGCATCTTCCATCATCAGATTGAGGCTGGCGTCCACTGCCATTTGAACAGAATGGTCAATGCGCTCCATAGAAAACTCAAGATTCTTTGTAATGTTTTGGCTAAAGTCCTTCTTTGCCTCAGAAACCGAATAATTATAGAAGAGGATGCCGATGAGGAGGACGGGAATCAGCAGTGTGCTGAAGTACATCAGCATTTTAATGAACAGCCGGTTTGAAAAAAACGAGCGCAGTTGCATTATTTCGGTCCTCCTTTCCACTCTATAGAAGGAAATGTTGCTGGATATGATTATAACATGGATTGTGCATAATGTGAGGGTCTGATACAGCGCAGAATGCCAATAAGCAGAATATTGAAACAAAATGCTCTGAATTGAAACAGGGGAAAGGTCTATTTGATACAGCTTTCGCTATCCTGGTGCTTATGCTGCTGCCAGGATTTCGCTATGGTGTTGGTATCAGCAAAATCGTTCCAATCCTGGTGGAGCTGAAGCGTCAATGTGAAACTCGGTGTCTGACACCGGGTTCTCAAATGACAAAACAATCGGCGGAGGTGATCTTCTTTGTCAGGAATAGGGACTACAGAGCTCATACTGATCTTTGCTGTGGCTTTGGTCATCTTTGGACCCTCAAAGCTGCCGGAGCTTGGCAAATTAGCCGGACGTTCCATTGGCTCTCTCAAACGTTATGCGAGCACCATTGAGAAGGACCTGGACAGCGGATCTTTGTTCGGAGCGGAAGAGACGGTTGAGCGGGAATCGACGTAATGGGATCGGGAATTGAGACCGTGTAATGGGTGACAAAATCTTAGTGAGTCAGGAAGGGGCAGAGTCATGGGAAGATTTGGAACAACTGAGTTGATGGTCATCTTTGGTATTGCGGTGTTGATCTTTGGGCCCACCAAGCTGCCGCAGCTGGGGAAGGCGGTTGGACAGACCATCGGCAACTTTAAGAGGAGCATTTCCAAGGCGGAAGCTGAACCTCTGACCGAGCGGGAAGAGGGCTGAAGAAGGCCATGCCAGCCAATAAAACAACGACGCTGATTTCTCATCTGAACGAGTTGAGAAAACGGCTGGTGGTCAGCGCGATCTGCTTTGTCGCCGCCATGAGCGCGTGCCTGGCAAGGTCGGAGTTCGTCATTAAGCATCTGGTGGGCAAAGCCAAGGATTTCGAATTCATTTACGTCGCGCCGGCGGAACTGCTGATCGCTTACATAAGAATCGCGATTATTTGCGGCATTGTCGTCGCATTTCCAGTCATCAGTTTACAGACCTGGCAGTTCATTCGACCCGGATTGACGCGCCGTGAACGCACCGCGGCAGCTTTTGTGATGACCTTTGGCATGGCGCTGTTTGTTCTTGGCAGCTTCTTCGCCTATGAGGTCGTGCTGCCTTTCACGCTGAAGTATTTTGCGGGACTGAACGGAGGCAGCATAGGGAGCGGGCAGAGCATCAAGGCCATGGTGTCCATTCAGAGCTATTTGAATTTCTTCGTCAACACAATGGTGACCTTTGGACTTGTCTTCGAAATGCCTATTGTCATCCTCCTGTTGACGCAGCTGGGCATTCTTAATCCGAGATTTTTGAGAAAAAACAGAAAATACGTCATTTTAGGCGTTTTCATCATTGCGGCGATCATAACGCCGCCGGATGTGACGTCACAAGTGTTGATTGCTGTGCCGATGCTGGTGCTTTTTGAAATCAGCACCTGGATCAGCAGTCTGCTGTTCCGGCGAAAGCTGGCGGCCGCTGAAACTGGTTGATTGGGTTGCCCCAGGCGAAGATCCTTTAAGGGTTGGGGAACGAACGTGCGATAAGGATCTGCCTGGGGCGCTGAAGCGGCAACAATGCGGTCTGACAGCCGCTATTATTAAGATCAGTGGTGAAGGATCATCAAGGACTGAGGAGGTAGGAGTTGTGACTAAAGACAAGACAACCGATCAAAAAGAGAACAGAATGGAAACCCTCGGGCTTTCGGAAGAGGGACTCTCCAGAAGAAACTTCCTGAAGGGCATGGCTGTGGGGGCCGCAGGGATTGCTGTTTCAAGCGCTCTTCCGGGCTATACGGTGTTTGCGGACGTCGAGGCGCCTCTTGCGAATGGGGTGTCGCGTGCGGAATTCATCGGCAAAATCTCCAATTATTTTGCCTGGCCGCACCCAACGCAGTACAACGACATTTGGAAGGCGCCCCTCAAGCAGTTCAAGGATGTCAAGACGGCAGACCGCTACGGCAAGCAAATTGAGACGGCTTATGAGGAAAGTGTGACCAGTGGCATTGGCAACGGCTATTTCGACCCGAATGCGCAGTTGGCCCGTCAGGACGCAGCCGTCATGCTGGTGAAGGCATTTCATCTGCCGCTGACCACCAAAACAGGGCTCTTTAAGGATGAGGCTTCGATTTCTGCATACGCGAGAGCCAGTGTCAATACGCTGGCGGTGCTGGGATATTTGACAATTGCTTCAGACCAGCTTTTCCAGCCGAAGCGAGCGCTGACCGTGGACGAAATGGAAGTGCTCTTCAGTAAAATAACGGGGGCCATGGTCGCGCCTGTTCAAGCGCTGCCTAAACCGAATTCTGTCGCGCCCAGACGCTATGTCAAGCTCTACTGTCCGACGCCTGGGGCGACCATTCACTACACCACGGATGGCTCGGAGCCTACCGCGGACAGTGAGGTTTACACGGTCGAAACCAAAGGGCATATCATGGAAATGATTGGCACTCGCGGCGGCGGTCCGGATGAGCCCGTGCCGACGGATCGCGTCGTGACCTATAAAGCTGTCGCATTCAAAGACGGCATGGCTGCCAGCCCGGTCCAGACCTTCACGTGGAATTTGCACCGGCCGCTCATTGACGATTTCCAGGTGCTCCAGATGGCGAAGAAGACGTCTGTCAGCCCGGCGATCTTCAGGATCTGAAACGATTCTGAGTCAGTCAGGCCGCTGGCATGGTACATAGAAGGGCCGACAAGCGGCATAGTCTTTGACGCGCTGCAAACCCCTGCGGACAAGAAGAACCTGAAGACGTTTGTCGATGGTTTCGCTACAAAACCGTATATCCTGATCATAGGTCATGAGCACGGGGACCATGATGCCCAGGCTATGAACTTCATGAACGCGGGGGTCGATGTCTACTTGAATGAGCGGGGCTGGGCGTCTACATCTTCCACTTCAGGCCCGTTCCAGCCAATCTTCTCCACACCGGAATCACAGGCTAAAGTTAAGAATGTTGAAGAGGGCATGAAGTTCGACCTTGGCGGAGGGATCCTCTTTGAAGTTGTTGCGCTCCCGGGCCATGCCAATGGCAACGTCGCGATTCACGACAGCAAAAATGGGCTTCTGTTCGCGTCTGACTTTTATGGCTGTACCCGTGCGGGCTCAGCGGACAACGTCGGTGTAGCGGGTATGCCGCCGGATCTCCTTCTTTCCTTTGTCCAGCAAGCTTACTCGAAATACACCAAAGATGGGGGCAAGTCGGACAAGCTCTTCACGGGTCACGATGAGTCACCGCTCAGCGACAACAACCTGAAGCTCTATGAGGCGGCGCTGCAGCAGGTCGTGGACAAGGGCGAAGGCGGCTGCCGACCATCCCTGCGCGGGGGTACAGACGCACCGGGAACGAGAACGACCATGATTGGCGACATGTGGAAAGATGGCACCAACTGGTGTGCCATCAAGCTCACAGGCGTTATGGGTGACAATGCTGAGTTCTTATCCTCGGCCTCGGACCTCAAGGTGCGCCCATACATGGCGGATGCCGCGAATGAGGGTGTCAATTACAACTTTGGCGGTCATGTCAAATATTCTGTTCTGTCCAACATCGAATTTGTCGGCGGAGAATTGGTCGGAAAAACCGTGGAATACGCTGCACCGGGCGCGTCGTTCACCTGGGCGGGCAAGGAAATCGCAGTGAAGAACGCGCTTCAAAACCGCTTCAATCCTTGGGCTTACGATTACACGGTCAAAGTGCCTAAGGCTAACAGCACCGTCACTGTCATTCCTACCTCCATGTCTACGAAAGCGGCGTCCATTACGGTGGACGGCAAGGCAGCAGCCTACCGCTCCGGCAACAAGATTGCTGTCAGAGATGGCCAGGTCATCACGGTGAAAGTTGTCGCACCGGACAATGTCACGGCGTCCACCTATACGTTTAAGGTGGCAATGGTCTAGAGTTTAATTTGAGTTTGAGTTCGAAAGGGAATCCGGTCCAGTGAAGGACCAGGAGGAAGCGGCCGTCCAGGGAGCGACGGCCGCTTCTTCTCATTGAAGCAGCGGAAGGGGTGAAGAAGGCGCGGTGGCCTTCTCCACCTTTTTTAAGTTTGGCCGCCCGATACCGCGCGAAAAGGTTCATAAATGGGCGAATATTTTAAAGAATGCGCCAACATCAAGGTTTTTTTAATGGTAATTTAAGAATTGTTGGGTAATATAGAGGAGAAGTGCACAAAAGTTTCAACCAAGAGGAGTTGAGCCCACATGAGTTTCCTAACCAGTTTGAGTCCATCTGTCATCTGGATCGCGCTCATCATCATTTTCGCAGTTTTAGAAGCACTGACCATGGGTCTCACCACCATCTGGTTTGCAGGTGCTGCGCTGATTGCGCTTCTGGCGGCAATGTTTGGATTGTCTGTGCCTGTTCAGATTGGCGTCTTTCTTGTATCGGCCGCGGTTCTGATTTACTTCACCAAGCCTCTGGCTAAAAATTTTCTCCACATTGGCAGTGAAAAAACCAATGTCGAGGCTGTGATTGGACAGAGCGGACCTGTGATGATAGCCATAGAGCGCTATGCAACCGGTCAGGTCAAAATCAACGGCCAAATTTGGAGCGCCTTGTCTGAAGATGGAGAGCCCATTGAAGTTGGGGTGAAGGTTCAAGTTGTGGCGGTGGAAGGCGTTAAGCTCATTGTTAAAAAGGCGTGATTTGGATTAGTCCAATCAGGTCGAGATCAAGTATTGTATCAGAATAAAAGGGAGGCTTACATTAATGGACATCTTTAAACTCATCATTCCAGCACTGCTCTTTCTCTTTGCGATTTTGTTGATCATCACCAACATCAGAGTCGTACCGCAGGCTCAGGCTTATGTCATTGAGCGCCTTGGCGCCTTTTTGACAACCTGGAGCGTGGGTCTCCATTTTAAGATTCCTTTCATTGATCGCGTTGCAAACCGCGTTTCTTTGAAGGAGAACGTCGTTGACTTCCCACCTCAGCCGGTCATTACCAAAGACAACGTCACCATGAAAATTGACACGGTCATTTACTATGCGGTCACAGATCCAAAGCTTTACTCCTATGGGGTTGCCCGTCCTATTGTCGCCCTTGAAAACCTCGCGGCGACGACCCTCAGAAACATTATTGGTCAACTGGAACTGGACGAGACGCTGACTTCCAGAGACCTGATCAATACCCAGATGCGCGCGATCCTGGACGAAGCAACGGACCCATGGGGCATCAAGGTCAACCGCGTTGAAGTCAAGAACATCATTCCGCCTGAAGATATTCAGAACGCCATGGAAAAACAGATGCGCGCTGAGCGTGAGCGTCGTGAGTCCATTATTCGTGCGGAAGGTGAAAAGAATTCCAAGATTCTCGTGGCACAAGGTACTAAAGAGTCTATGATTCTCGAAGCAGAAGGCGAAAAGCAATCCTCGATTCTCCGGGCTGAAGCTAAGAAGGAAGTTCAGATTCGCGAGGCGGAAGGTGAAGCGGAAGCGATTATCAAGGTCCAGGGTGCTAAAGCCAAGGGCATTGAAATGATTCGTGAAGCTGGCGCGGACCCTGCGGTCATTGCCATCAAGAGCTTTGAAGCCCTTGAAAAAATGGCGGACGGCCAGGCAACGAAAATTATTGTCCCTTCAGACCTTCAGGGCTTTGCAGGTACAGTTGCCGCTTTGAACGAGATCATAAAGAAATAGGTTGGTTGAGTAAACCGTTTAAGTGTTAAGAGGTTTTTTCTTTTGAAAGGTTCCAGCTTAAAAGATTGATAGCTATAACAATTAAAACGCCGCTTGATTCGGGATTCCGGGTTAAGCGGCGTTTTTGCTTTGTACTTGGTTTTTGTTTGGAGTGATTTAGTTTTCGCTTTCGTTACGATTTTGTCCGCAACAGGTCGAATGACCCAGTGCGCCCTGGGGCGCACACTTCAAAGAGAATGGGGACGCGGCGCTGGGGCAGGCAGTTTTGTGACGCGGAGGGCAGTATGCCGGGTGACTGGTGCTGGGTGTGGTTGGGAAAGGGGAACGTGCTGGTTTGTATTTTTAGAAAGTGTGTGTTTCCAGTGCTTTCTGGGTTCAACTCCGGTACAAAAATTGAGTTGGTGACAGGCACCAACTTAATAGTTGTCCGCGTCACCAGCTTTGAAGTTATCCGCGCAGCCTTTAGCCCATTGATCCATTCTGGTGTTTTTAACACTCTTTTAATACTTGCTACCTTGCATAATAAGGTACCCTGTGATATGCTGTAACCATGAAAAAGTAGAAAAGAGGCGATCCTCTGTGAACATACAATTCAAGAAGGGTGTTCTGGAGCTGTGCGTACTGTCGATTCTGAGCCACAGGGACTGCTATGGCTATGAACTGGTTCAGGAGATTTCGAAAAATATCTCTATATCAGAGGGCACTATTTATCCTTTATTGAGAAGGCTGATGGATGACGGCATGTTTACGACGTATCTTAAGGAGTCTTCTGAGGGGCCGCCGCGTAAGTATTACACGCTGACGGAGCGGGGACGTCAGGAGCAGGCCGCCCTTGCAGCGGAATGGCGGCGGTTTGTAACGGGTGTCAACTTAATTGTGGAAGGAGAGCACGGGGAATGAACAAGCAGACTTATCTGACTCAGCTTAAAAGCGCGCTTTCCGGCATGCCGGAGGCAGAGCTCAATGACATTTTGTACGATTATGAGGAGCACTTTGACGCGGCCCTCGAGAGCGGTGAGACAGAGGAAGCCATCCTCGAACAGCTGGGCAGGCCGGAAGTCGTCGCGAAACAATTCCGACTGAGCAAAGTGATCCAGCGGGCGGAGGAAAAACCCAGCTCTGTAAATTTGTTTAGAGCGGTACTGGCGTCTATAGGTCTCGGACTTTTTAATATCATCTTCATTCTTGGCCCTTACCTGGCACTGGTGGGCATACTGATCGCGGTCTACGCGGTAGCTGTATCGTTGATTATTGCGGGCATTGGTCTGGTATTTGGCGGAATTGTAGCGGCAGTGACGGGCTCGGTGGCATTCGCGCCTGCACTGATCCCGGCCGGGATTGTTGGAGGCACTTTAATTGTTGCCGTTTTAGGTGCAGGGGTAGCCATTGCAGCACTGGGAGGTTTGATTTTTCTCGCGGCGATCAAACTGACCCAACTGTTCTACCAAGTGACACTGAAATATTTGAAGCTCAACGTCAAGATCATCAGGCAAAACTGATAAGTACAGGTGACTAAGCAGGGGCGCCTTGTATCTCCTGCAAATTTATAAAGAAGAAGGTAATCCAAATGAGAAAAATTGCGCTTTGGCTGATTGCGGCGCTTTTGATTGGCGGCGGCATTGCAATGCTGGCACTGCGTGAAGCCGGACCGGGACTGATCGACAGACTGCAGGGCGAGGATTTCTCACCCCTTGCCGGGAGTCAGCGTTTTGAACTGGACGAGACCAGGACAGTGGAGGTTGGCAGCGAGAACGCGACCCATGGACTGGCCATAGAAACTGTATTTGAGTCCGTAGAGGTGACCCGTGAAGCCAGAGAGGATATTGAAATCAAGCTGACAGGAACTTACGCCGCGCCGCTGGATACAGAGATGCCCAAAATACGGATCCACGAGTTAGACAGCGGACGGCTGGAGATCGACATAGACCGGGGGCTGACCCTGCCGCATTCCTTTACATCCGCTAACCTGAGATTAACGGTCAAAATACCGGAGTCGCTGTCCGGTGATCTTGAGCTGCAAAGCGTCTCCGGAGCGGTCAAGCTCCGTTCGCCAGGGACAGCGCCTTTTGAGGGCAATGTCTCCGCCGGATCAGTTTCGGGAAGAGTCTACGTAGAAGGGCTGGAGGCATGGAACGTTGAACTGGGTTCAGTCAGCGGCGACGTGGAATTCCTTGGCAGTGCAGACCAGCTGGATGTGAAGACCGTGTCCGGAGCAATGATGCTGAAACTTGCGGCGCTCAGTGGAAACGGACGCATGGAGACGACGTCGGGTGACATTGCGCTGACCAGCACGGAACCTCTCAACCATGAAATCAAACTTTCGACCACTTCGGGGACCCTTGAACTCGAACGCCCTGAGGCAAAGGATAAAGTCATTGAAGATCGCCGCATCGAAGCGACGGCCGGCAGCGGACAGTTTACGCTGGAGCTGTCCACAGTCAGCGGCAATGTGAGCGTTAAGTGATCAAGCGGTATAATGACAATCGGCAAAAAGAAACGAATCCCTTTGGGGCGTTGGACATAAAAAGTCTGAGCTTCAAGGGGATTTTTTGGAGTTGAGTGTAAGTGGGATCAGCAGATGAGGGTCAGATCTGTCGCCCCCCCTCTGCCATGCAATCATTTCAAAAATAGAATGAATAAAATTCTTTAAAAGTGACGAAGGCGAGACTAAACTGGGTAATAATACCCCCGAGGAGGGATCGCAAATGACCGCCAATTCAATTAATGGTAGACATGTGTATTACGCCATATTGGCCGGAGCCAATGAGGTGATTCAAAATAAGAGCGAGCTGGACCGCATCAACGTGTTTCCCGTCCCGGACGGGGACACGGGGGCCAATCTGACCTCGACCATGAAGGCAGTGATGGAGAATATCCGTCTTGAAGAAGAGGTGGATCTGGTGCTTTCAAGCGCTGCTGACGGCGCGTTGATGGGCGCCCGGGGCAATTCAGGGCTGATTTTCGCCCAGCTGATCTACGGCTGGTACATGGAGGTCAAAAGCAAGGAGACACTGACCCAGGAGGAGCTGATTCACAGCCTCCAGGGTGCGCTGAAGCGGCTTTACGGCGTCATGCTCAATCCTGTGGAGGGCACCATTTTGACAGTAGTCCGGGAGTGGATCCATTCCCTGGAGAGGCATAACGACAAGGCCGCCACCATCCTTGAGTACGCCGAGCGAACGCTGTCAGACAGCGGCATCGCGCTGAAGAAGACGACTGAAATGCTGGAGCAGTTAAGAAAAAGAAACGTAGTGGATGCCGGCGCCAAGGGTTTTTACCACTTTCTCGAGGGCATCAAGCGCTATATTGAGCACGGGGAGGCAGGGATTGAGAGGATTTCTGTAATTCCAACCGAGGCTCATCCGAGGAGCGCTGAAGCCCATGAAACCCTCGGAGAGTTCCGCTACTGCTGCGAGACTTTGTTGACGCGTCGGGAGAAGGGCAAAGACAAGGGCCTGAATGTGGAAGAGATTCGTGAGATCGCGGCGCGCTATGGGGATTCCCTGGTCATTGCCGGGGGTGAGGACAAGCTTAGGGTGCACCTGCACACCAACAGCCCGGAGCCAATGTTCGACGCCCTGAGCCGCGTGGGCCAGCTGGACGCCATCAAGGTCGATGACATGAAGATCCAGGTGGACATCCGCAACCACAGGAAATACCCGTTTGCCATTGTAACGGATACCATAGCAGACCTGCCGCAGTCCTTTATTGATGAACACCAGATTTCGGTGATCCCGCTGCAGCTGGAAATTGGGGGTGTGGTGCACCTGGACCGCGTGACGGTGTCCGTGGGCCACTTCTACGAATTGAACAAGACCCTCAAGGATCAGCCTCAGAGCTCGCTGCCGGCCATTAAAAATGTCGAGAATCTATTGATGTTTCTCAGTGACTATTACGAGGCCATTCTGGTCCTCTCGGTGTCAGACAAGCTCAGCGGCACCTATGGCATGATCAAGGGCCTCGAACCCGTGGTCGAAAAGCGCGGCCGTAAGATCGAAGTCCTGAACACGCTGAAAAACTCAGGAGCTCAGGGTCTCATGGTCAAGAAGGCTGTGGACATGGCCAAAGAAGGGCGCAGCTTCGAAGAGGTCGTCGAGATCATGCGGGCTATGCGGGACCGGGTTAAGATCCTGGTTTCCGTAGATACGGTCAAATACCTGGAGCGCAGCGGCCGGGTGAGCCGAAGTGTCGGAAAAGTCGCCAAAGTCATAGGCCTCAAGCCGCTGATGACTTTGGACAGGGACGGCCATGGCAAGGCCTACGGCGGCAAGCTGACCTTCAATGCAGTCATGAAGAAGCTGGTGAAGTCCGTCAGCGCGGACATTGAGAAGTATGGCCTGGAGGAATATGTCATTGTCCATGCAGCCTGCATGGACCGGGCTATTGAACTGGCCAGAGTCTTTGAGGAACTCACCGGCAAGCCGCCGGAATTTATCGCGGAAATCTCACCGGTAGTCGGCGCGACAGCCGGCGAGGGCGCGACGGCGATTGCCTACCTACAAGAGAAAGCAGGCTGGTAATATGTCAGGGTTGTTATGGTTTTCTTGGCTTGTGATTTTTCTGTATTTCATGGGATTCTTTATTCTGGGAACCGCAGTGAAGAATAATGCTGTGGTGGATTTTGGCTGGGGCCTGGGTTTTGTGGTCGTGGGCTGGGCGTCTCTGTTTTATTACGGCAACCTGGACGCGGTGTCCATACTGCTCGTGGCACTTGTCACTGTCTGGGGCGTCAGGCTGTTTTACCATCTATACCGCCGCAACTGGGGCAAGCCCGAGGACTTCAGGTACGCAAACTGGCGCCGGGAGTGGGGCAAGTGGGTTATCCCAAGGGCGTTCCTGCAGGTCTATGTCCTTCAGGCGGTCTTTATGGCAGTGGTGTCCTACGCGTACCTCTACGCGGTGACGGTGGCGGACAAGTCTGTTAATATCTGGGTGGTTCTGGGCACGGTGGTCTGGCTGATAGGCTTTTACTTTGAGTCCGTGGGGGACAAGCAGCTGGAGGTTTTCAAGAAAGATCCCGCCAACAAGGGACACATCATCAAGACAGGCCTGTGGCAGTACACACGTCATCCGAACTACTTCGGCGAAGCCACCATGTGGTGGGGGATCTTCCTCATCGTTATTGGCACGACCGGTTTTTGGCCGACCATCATCAGCTCCGCGGTGATCACGTATCTGTTGATGTTCGTCTCCGGGGTGCCTATGCTTGAGAAAAAATATGAAAACAATCCCGAATTCCAGGCTTATGCGGCGGTCACGAGCAAGTTCTTTCCGTGGTTCCCTAAGAAGTCCTGAGGCGCGTTGTATTGGGGCCTGTGACCATCGGCAGGGGTCTTTAGCTTTTAAAAAGCTAAGAGATCATGCAGCCGATGGTCTCATTTTTTTACTCCCAAAGCCAATGGCCAACGTGGGCATAAAACCTCAAATGTGGTACACTGATAACGTCGGCGGCTCGGCGGAAAAGCACGGTGGGCACGGATCACAGACTGCCTCCGACCGACCACGAAGAACAGCGTACCGGAGGGAAAGTGCCATGAGCAAGACTCAACCACCTGAATTGCAGAAGAATCAAGCTGAACCTGCCGGTACGGGGCATGCTCTTGGGCTGCAGGGCAGCAGCGGACCAGAGGGTCTTGCGCCCCTCAAGCCTGGTCGCAGCCTGGGCTCTAACACAAACAATGCAGATGTGGAGACCCTCGCGAACCTGGGTTTTACGCGGATAGAAGTGTGCCTTGGGCGCCACAGGCCCTACCATGACATGCTGGAGCGCATTTTTTCCGATCTGGATGCGGCGAAGGCCTTGGGGATGGCTTATACCATCCACTTGCCGCTGTGCCTTTACGATTGGTTCCCCTTCGATTATCTGGACGGCTATTACCTGGATCCGGATCCCTCGAAGCGGGCATTGGCCTTCCGATTTTTGGAAGAGAACCTGCGTCAATTGGCCGGCCGCTATCAGCCGGATTATTACGTCATTCACTTTCCGGGGATTTACCGGAATGCTTATTTTGGACTGGATTTCCAGGCAATCCTCCACGAGTCACTGGGACGTCTTCAGTCGATCGCCGAAGGATTTGGCGTCACCCTAGCCCTGGAATACTTTGGTGCCAACCGGAATTTTAACCGACCGGAACAGTGGATCGAAGCCCTTTCCGGCTATTCGAGACTGGCGCCGCTGCTGGATACAGGACATCTGTATTTTTCATGTCTGATGAACGGCTTTGATTTCGATGAGGTCCTTGAGATGATGGCGCCCCATTGTGTGGGTTTTCACGTCTGGACGGTGCAGGGCAATGACTATTATGGCAATTCACCGTTTTACAGACAATATCACCACGTTGTGCCCCATCCCGGGCAGCTGAGGTCTGAAGGCTGGGCGTTTGAGCCGGGGGCGGTGTACCATCGTCTAAGGGCTTTTGAGGCGCCGGTGGTGGTGGAGGCGACCAGCCTCTATGGCGGAAGCGACTATTATTTTGAAGGGCTCCGCTATGCTGCGGACTGCTATTTGGGAGGGGACTGCGAATGAGGGAGAGATGTGAGACTGTGACTGAGGCGGTGCCGGGGTCGGTGACGTTCAGGGACCCGAGTCTCGACACCCGGTGGCGGGCGGCGTTTGATCAAGCTCGGGAGAAAGGCTTGTTTGAGCGCCTTTCAGAGGTTTATGCCAAGGTGCCCGGAGGGCGCTGCAGCGGCTGTACCGCTTGCTGCGCAGAATCCGTCAGCACCTTTTTTGTGGAGTGGCTCCGGATCCGGGACTTTTTAAAGGCGTCTGGCCGATGGTCTGAGGCCCTCGAACGGGCGGAAGACTATGCCCGTTTTGAACTTGCCCGTCCTATGAAATGCCCCATGCTGGAGGCGGATGGAAGCTGCATGATCTATGAGGTACGCCCTCTGACCTGCCGGATTTTCGGGCATCTGAGGGCTGCGGATTACGGGCGGAACCTCAAGGCAGTGCTGAAGGCCAACCGCAGGGCGGCGGAAGAGATTTTCAAGCACTATGGGGTGCAGCTTCCGGCTGCTGTCGTGGAGCGGTCTATTCCCTTCTGCGAATCTTTTGTATCTGAGGCGCCCATGACTTCTGGGGATCGTGATGAGTTGTTTGATGACTTGTTTTCGATTGACTCCCGGTTTCTGATGACAGGGCTTTTGGAGCCGGATCAGATTCAGCTGGGCTTGGTGGACTGGTTCGCTATGGTCAGGCTCGAGGGTGACACTTTGGCTGAGGAGAGGGTAAAGCATGCGGCTGAGGCGGGGAAAAAGGCGGAGAAATAGAGTGAATTGAACCGGAAGAGAAAGTGAAAAGAGAAAATTAAATAGAAAAAAATAAAGAAAACAAACAAGAAAAAGAGAAGACAAAGCCAAAAGGTTAAAATTTGGTTAATTTATATTAATATCGAGAGTTCAAAGGTTAGATCAGAGGTAAAATATGCGGATTAGTTGGCAAAAGATGCATTGGGATTGCCGTTTGAAAGTCGCTTAAATCCAGCAATTTGAAGCTTTTGAGATCATTTGGGTCTTGACATAAAACTAACAGACATTTTTCGACAAAACTTAGTTGACAGATTAAATACTCGTATTGTATAATATTTGACTTTTCTCTGTCTGTATGGTAATATTTATACAGTGCGAAAGAGAATGGGATGGTGGTCAACTTGGCGACAAAAGCGACACTTGCAGAGATTCGAAAGTCGGTCGAAGGTCTGATTGGGGAACGCGTAATTCTCAAGACGAATAAGGGCAAGCGCAAGGCGAATGTCCGTGAGGGCATTCTCGAAGTAGCTTATCCAAGTGTTTTCACCGTACGTATCAACGCCGGCCTCGATACCGAGCGCCGTGTATCGTTCAGTTATTCAGACATTTTGACGGACACAGTAGAAGTGACGCTGTGCCAAAGGGTTAATGTTTCATAGAGACTGATTTATTTGGTATTTATTTATGCCAGTGACTTGCCGTGATCGCGGTGGGGTTGCTGGCTTTGTTCTTTTTTTGGGGGTTAATGTTTGAGTGGGTGTCAGGTGCACATTCGTTGCGAGACATGCACCTCGCTTCGCCTGTCGCCTCGCTGTGCTCGGTGACAGGCTGCGCTTTGGTTTACGGCTTCTTCTCAGCCGAGGGCTGCGCCCTATATAAAGTGAAGAAGAACTAACTCGCCGTGAGCAAGCTCCCACGAGTTGGAGGTGGATTCCAATTTTCACCTTACGCTACGAGACATGCACCTCGCTTCGCCTGTCGCCTCGCTGTGCTCGGTGACAGGCTGCG
>CAYQDM010000008.1:39669-117258 GCA_964416305.1 uncultured Acidaminobacter sp.
CTTCGGTTACGGGCTGCGCCCTATACAAAGTAAAGAAGCACCGCCACTTCGTGAGCAAGCTCCCGCAGTGGCGGTGCTTCTTTACTTTGTACATGTCTCTAGCTTTCGTAAGAAAACCTTAAGAATTATCCCGAGTTTTTCGACGTTTTTTTCTGTTAAGATGAAATTGTTCAAGCTTGAACCTATACTCACATTTATTAGGTCAGTGCCCATCACATCACCACAGGAGCTAAATTATGAAAATCTTAGTCTGCGATGACGATCGCGCTATAACCGACGCCATTGAAATCTATCTGAATCACGAAGGCTATCAAGTCGTCAAGGCCTACAACGGCTTTGAAGCCTTGGAAGCCCTAAAAAACAAAGATATCCAGCTCATCCTCCTCGACATCATGATGCCCGAGCTCGACGGCCTGCGGGCGACTCTCCAGATCCGCGAACACTCCAACCTGCCCATAATCATTCTGTCCGCCAAAACCGAGGACACCGACAAAATCCTGGGTCTCAATATGGGCGCGGACGACTACATAGCCAAGCCCTTCAACCCCCTGGAGCTCCTGGCGCGGGTTAAATCCCAGCTTCGCCGCTATACGAGCCTGGGCGCGTACACTGAGAAGCCGTCCGCTTTCCGCAGCGGCGGCCTGGTCCTCGACGACGAAACCAAAGAGGTATTTGTTGACGGTGACCCAATCAAACTCACCCGCTACGAATATCACATCGTGCGCCTTCTGCTCTCAAATGCCGGCAAAGTCTTTTCCTCCGACCAAATCTACGAGCAGGTCTGGTCCGAAACACCCATCAACTCGGAAAATACTGTCTCGGTCCACATCCGGCGGATCCGTGAAAAAATCGAAATCAACCCGAAAGACCCAAAATATTTAAAGGTGGTGTGGGGCATTGGATACAAAATCGAAAAACTGGACTAATCTTTTCAGGCACTGGCTGACGAAATCCATTGTCATTCTATTGATTCTGGCAGCTGGCCTGGTTTTTTCAAATACCCTTTTCGACGAAGCCGAAGGCACTCTCTTCGACTTTGACTACCGCAGCAGCCAAGCTTATGAGGAGCTTCAAACCACTTATGACACACTTATGTCAGCCCTGCCGGCCTCATCCTCCGGGCAATCTCAGGGGCCAGCTGATGCCAGCCTCACCTGGGAAACCCTGAAAACGAAGCTGCCAGAAGGCGCTATGGACCGCCACTATTACGCAATCCTGAAGGATGGCGTCATCCTTAGCACCAACCTCGACGCGCTCTCGGCCCAGGAGGACTTCTACCTCTATGTGGACGCCCATACAGAGCTTCCGGGCCCTGCTGAGGGCATGTCAGTCCTGGTGGGGCTAAGACACGACGCTGCCCAGCAATCCGCGAACGACTGGCACGAAGCCTGGCTCGCGGCCAATACCCCAACGCTGATCCTTCTCGCTGTCTGCGTCATGATCATGCTTACCGGTCTCATTTTCCTGGCCGCGGTGTCCGGCCGACGTCCTGACTCAGACGACATCCACTTCTTAAAAGCCGACCGGATCTTTACCGATCTGGGCCTCGCTCTTTGGATAGGGATCCAGGTCGCCCTGGTTGGCCTCGCCGGAGAACTCCTGCGCTTCGCTGAAAGCGAGTGGCAGCTTCTGATGAAACCCGTCGCGGCCCTCTTTCTCGTCCTCAGCGGCACATTAGCCCTCTATGCCTGGACCCTGACCTGGAAGCGCCTTAAAACCGGCACGCTGCTTCGTCATACTTTTGTGGTTTGGTGCGCCTCAAAGTGCTTTGGCGCCGTTTTAAAGCCTGTTCGCAAGGCCATCCGAAGACTCAGGAGCGGTCCGGTGGATCGCATGCCGCTCCTCATTGCGACAGGCTTCCTTGCCCTCAACGCCTTCACCATAGTCTTCGGCGGCCTTCTGACTGCGACCCTGGGTGTCCTTGGCTTTTTTATTGGCGGCGTGATTTACCTTTCCGGCATTGCGCTCCTGGCCCTCTATCTGATCCGACAAGACCAGGTCCTGTCGCGGATTGAGACCGGCCTGGCCGCCATAGAGGCCGGTGACTTAGGCTTGCCGATGGTCCCGGAAGGCCCCGCCCGACTCAAAAGTATCTCCACCAAAGTCAACGGGATCGCTGTGGGCTACCAAACCGCCCTGGAAACCGCCCTGAAGTCCGAGCGCATGAAAACCGAACTCATCACCAACGTCTCCCACGACCTGAAGACCCCGCTGACCTCCATCCTCAACTACATTGATCTCCTCAAGCGCTCCGGCCTCACCGCTTCCGAGGCAGCCGACTACCTGGAAGTTCTGGATCAAAAGTCCCAGCGCCTGAAGACCCTGACTGAAGATCTCTTCGAGGCAGCGAAGGCCTCCTCCGGGAATCTCATCGTTCAGGCCGAGCCCCTCAGCCTCCAGGAATTCCTCCATCAGTCCGCCGGTGAAGTCCGGGACCGTATGGAGCAAGCCAACTTGGAACTCAAATTGACGACGCCCCCACAGGACCAGCCGCTCACCATCCATGCCGATGGCCGCCATCTCTGGCGCATCATGGAGAACCTGTTTCTCAACGTTCTGAAGTATGCCATGCCCGGCTCCAGAGTGTACCTCGATCTCCAGCGCAGCGATCAAGACGCCGTTATTACCCTGAAAAATATTTCCGCTCTCCCGCTGGATGAGGTGGATGACACCCTGACAGAGCGCTTTGTCCGAGGCGATGCCGCGCGCACCACCGACGGCTCCGGCCTGGGTCTTGCCATTGCCAAAAGCCTTGCCGAACTCCAAAAGGGCCACTTCAAAATCGAAACCGATGGCGACCTCTTTAAAGCCATCCTGACCCTTCCGCTCATAGAGGGTTAAATGACACTTCCAAAGGAAGGTGACGCGGACAGCTTTTGGATTGGGGACGCGGACGGAAATAGTATCTTATAAGAATCGTTCATTTTTAAGCGAGATGAGAATTATTCTCTCAAGCTCTGGTACAAAAAATATTTCCGTCCGCGTCACTAAAGTAAAAGCTGTCCGCGTCACCCACCTTCAAACTACAACAAAAAAAACCGCCAAGCGTCAGCCATGGCGGTTTTCTCCTTTTCATTCATCAATCTTTCTTACAACAGCCAGCCACCCAAAAGTGAATCCATCAAGGCGACAGCGGTTTCAGCAGTCTCATTCTTGTTGTCGATCAGAGGGTTGACCTCGACGAACTCAGCGCTGGTCATAATGCCTGCCTGGGCGATCAGCTCGAGGGCGAGGTGGGACTCGCGGTAAGAAAGACCTCCGGCGACGCGGGTACCGGTGCCGGTGGCGTAGAATGGATCCATCGCGTCCATGTCGAAGCTGACGTGAACGCCGTCGGTGCCGTCGGACGCGACGCGGATGGCTTCTTCCATGACCTTTGGCATCCCAAGGAGGTCGACCTCATGCATGGTGAAGACCGTGACGCCCAGTTCCTTGAGCAGCTTGCGCTCGCCCGAGTCGAGGTCGCGGGAGCCAATCAGGACGATATTTTTGGGATTCAGCTTGTTCTCAGCGCCGCCAATCCCTATGAGGCGCTCATGGCCAAGGCCAAGTGCCACCGCGACAGGCATGCCGTGAATGTTGCCGGATGGCGAGGTTTCCGCTGTATTGATATCCCCATGGGCGTCGAACCAGATCACGCCGAGGTTCTTCTTGTGCTGCAGGACACCTGCAATAGTGCCGATGGCGATGCTGTGGTCGCCGCCCAGAACCAGCGGAAATCTTCCGTTCGCCATGATGTCCGCAACTGAGTTGCACAGCTCCGTATTGACGCGGACGACTTCGTCCAGGTATTTCAGGTTGCTCTTAGCATCTCTCGCGTTTTCGGGACGGACCACCTGGATGTCGCCGCGATCCTCGAAATCATAGCCAAGTCGCTCAAGTCGGCCTTTGACACCCGCATAGCGGATCGCAACAGGGCCGAGGTCGACGCCTAAGCGGTCTGCGCCCAGGTTCATTGGGACACCAACTATGGAAATGCGTTTTTCTTTAAGTGCTGTCATAAAAAAGCTCCTTTCAAGCATGCCGGATCCGGACTGAAGCACATCAATATGGCCCGTCCTGAATCCATGTCGTTGCCGGTTGACTTTGTGCTACCATCATACTCGATCCATGCTGAACCTGTCAATCTGTAGTCAAATCGCCTTAAAGTACCCCGAAATGGGGTAAATATCGCTTAAAAATAACTTGTGGTTAATCAATATGCACAAAGTCCGGAAGCGGAGCGGATGTAGCGTTATGTCAACTCGGCGAAGTGCGACCATCGGCTGAGTGTTTTAGGTCTTGTAGGGGACCTTAAAAAGAAACGTCCGCCGCAGCACAAAACACCTTCAGGTTGAGACGCCAGGCCAACTATAAAAATGCGCAAAAATTCAGAAAAATCTTTATGATCTTTTTTTAATGATTATACAGATTTTCACTGCGCTCAATTTGTTCATAAAGTTCAGAGATAAGTCATAGCAAACGGTGACGCCAGCGAATACCATAAAATAACAATTTATACACTCGATGAATATCCACAGTCCGTTAAATTCTTCAAAAAATTTTTTATTATCTCGTAAACCTTAAAATTACTAAACTTGAATAAAATATTTCTGGAGTGGTATACTAAAATCAAAGGAGAAACGGATGAATAAATTGCCATATAAAACCAATTACCCCAGGCTAAGATGAGTATTGGAGAGGTGGAGCCCATGTTGATCACACCGGCAATCAACGTTTACTCGGAAATCGGAAAACTCAAAAGGGTGCTGCTGCACAGACCTGGCAGCGAAATTGAGAACATCACGCCTGAGCTCATGGACAGGCTGCTCTTTGACGACATCCCTTATCTGGATGTGGCAAGGCAGGAACATGACGCTTTCGCTGAAATCTTCAGGGGCAATGACATAGAAGTGGTCTACCTTGAGGACTTGGCGGCACAGTGCATTCAAACGGAGGAAATACGGGAGCTCTTTATGGAGGAGTTCATCGAGGAGTCGGGGCTTCGGGGGGATATGAAGCAGGAGGCCGTTCGGGAGTACTTCAGGTCCTTCAGGGACACCCGGGCACTCATCGACAAAATGATGGCGGGGATTCGCAAGGAAGAGGTCTATATTGCGAACCCCAAAACGCTGACCGACTTTCTGGACAGCGACTATCCATTCCTGATCGATCCCATGCCGAACCTCTACTTTACGCGGGATCCCTTCGCGGCGGTGGGCACGGGCATTTCCCTCCATCACATGCGGACGGTCACCCGTCAGCGGGAAACCCTCTTCAGCAAATACATCTTCCGGCATCATCCTGACTTTAAAGACGCCGGGATCAAGCTGTGGTACGACCGCCAGGAGCCTTACTGCATCGAGGGCGGGGACATTCTGGTACTGACGGACAAGGTTATAGCCATCGGGATTTCACAGAGGACGGACGCCTCCGCCATTGACCTCTTTGCAAGGCGGCTGTTTGACGACGGCCAGAGCTTCGAGGTCATCCTGGCCTTCGACATACCAAAATCAAGGGCGTACATGCACCTGGACACAGTGTTTACCATGGTGGATCACGCGACCTTTACCATTCACCCGGAAATCGAGGGCCCGCTGACGGTCTATTCCATCCAGCGGCCTGCAGGGAAGAGCCGCGACCTCCGGATTGAGAAGGAGACCATGGATCTGAAGCGTATCCTGGAAAAGTACCTGGACCTTGAACTCGTGTCCCTGATCCGCTGCGGCGGCAAGCGCGGCATTGACGCGGGCAGGGAGCAGTGGAATGACGGGTCAAACACGCTGGCCATAGCGCCGGGCGAAGTGATTGTGTACGCGAGAAACCACATCACCAACCACCTTCTTGAGGAGCAAGGCATCCGGCTCCACGTCATGCCGTCCAGTGAGCTGTCCAGGGGCAGGGGCGGTCCGCGGTGCATGTCCATGCCGCTGATCCGCGACCCTCTGTAAGCCGCTCAGCTCAAAAGAAAAGTGCGGTTTGCCGATGGTGACCTCAAAGTCTGACCCCTTCAAAAAATGCATCTGAGGCCATCGGAATGAATAAATTCAAAAAAATAAGCATAAATAATCAAAAAAGTATTGATTTCTGGCGCAAATGTGAGAAAATAAAATTCAGAATTGTGATAATCAAGGTTTGGTGCGGGAGCGGCGAAGTGGGACTGGAGGCGACCATCGGCAGGATGGAAGCCATAGGACCAGAGGATTCGCCCCTGGGCCAGCAGAATGTATAAGGGGGTTTATCCATGCCAGTCAGTCTCAAAGGTAGGCACTTTCTCACACTGAAGCACTTCACTCCGCAGGAAATCCGTTATTTGCTCGATTTATCCAGAGATCTCAAATGCAAGAAGAGGGCTGGCGTCCGGTCCAATCTCCTCGCCGGAAAAAACATTGTCCTGCTCTTCGAAAAGACATCCACGCGCACCCGCTGCGCTTTTGAAGTCGCCGCCTATGATGAGGGCGCGCACGTGACCTTCCTCACCAACAGCCAGATGGGCAAAAAAGAATCCATTGAAGATACCGCCAAGGTCCTGGGTCGTTTCTATGACGGCATTGAGTTCAGGGGATTTGAACAGTCCACGGTGGAAGCCCTTGCCCAGCACGCCGGCGTCCCGGTTTGGAACGGCCTTACGGACATGTACCACCCAACGCAGATTTTGGCGGACTTCCTGACCATCATGGAGCACATCGACAAGCCGCTGAACAAAGTGAAATTTGTCTATGCCGGCGATGCCCGCAACAATATGTGCAACTCCCTGATGATTGGTGCGGCCAAGATGGGCATGCACTTCGTCGCCTTCGCCCCTAAGGAGCTTTGGCCGGCAGAGGACCTCGTGGCAGAGATGCAGGAGGTCGCGAAGGAAACCAGGGCTGTCCTGGAATTCTCTGAGGATCCAGACTGCGTTAAAGGCGCGGACGTCATCTACACGGACGTCTGGGTATCCATGGGCGAGGAGCATCTCTTCGAGGAGCGCATCGCACAGCTGTCGAAATATCAGGTCAATATGGAGCTCATTAAACGCACGGAGAATCCGGATATGATCTTTATGCACTGTCTGCCGGCGTACCACGATCTGGAAACGCAGATGGGTAAAGAAGTTTTTGAGAAATTTGGCATCACCGCCATGGAAGTCACGGATGAGGTCTTCAGAAGCCGCCATTCCGTGGTCTTCGACGAGGCGGAGAACCGCATGCACACCATCAAGGCGATCATGGTCGCAACGATTGGGAATGTGTAGACGGATTCAAGGCAACGCCTTAGAGAAGAAAAGCTGAAGCAATGGGCGGTAGGGCGCGTGTTGGCCGACCATCGGCAGAAGTTTTTGGCAGTTGATTGTATAATCAGAGATGAAATGAACCGTATAGCGGGCTGGGGGTCGAGTTGAGATTTCCGGCCCGCTTTTTGTCTATGAAAGGAGGGGATGGCCTCAGGTGCCCAAAGTTCCCACAATGCCGTCATTTCCAGCCCAACCTCAACTTCCCCTTTTAAGCGCGTCTTTTTTGGATATAATAAAGAAATGACGTTTGTGATGCAACCGGACGGAAGCAGGAGGAATTGCACATGACTATAAATAAAACGGACGACCTTGAAAATAGAGTTTACGACTACGACGTGCTGGTGATCGGCGGCGGGCCAAGCGGCCTCAGCGCGGCCTATTACCTGGATCAGATGGGGATGGACTACTGCGTCATTGAACGCGGCACCCTGCTGAGGACCTGGCGCCACGAGCGCTGGGACTCCTTCACGCTGGTCACCCCGAACTGGATGACCCGCCTGCCGGGCATGGAAGGCATGGCGCCCAGCGACAACCGCTTCATGACCCTGGAGGAGATCAACCAGCACCTTACGGACTGGGTCAATCATTTCAAGCCCCAGGTCATGGAGGGCGTGGAGGCGACGCGGCTCAGGCAGCTGACTCCGGAGGAGATCGACGCCATCCCGACGGCACCATGCGACCGCCCGCCGAGATATCTCGTCGAAACCTCAGCGGGCGCTTTCAGAGCCCATGATGTCGTGGTCGCGACCGGCCAATATAATCAGCCGTTCATTCCGTCAGCCTCTCAGGATATTCCGGCAGAAATTCAGCAGCTGCACTCAGTGACTTACAAAAACCCATGCCAGTTGCCGCCCGGCGGCGTCCTCGTGGTGGGCGGCGGCCGCTCCGGCATCCAGATTGCCCTGGAACTGCGCCGGGAAGGCCGGGACGTGTGGCTGTCCCTAGGCACCCAGCGCCCTATTCCGGACGCTTATGACAACATCAACGGCGTTTACTGGCTCAACCGCCTCTCCGGCTTTGCGAAGCTGGACCGGGGCGTGGAATATGTACCGGATGACCTGGAGCGCCTCGAAATTGTGGAGAAGCTCCGCCAGAACCTCGCCACTTGCCAACAAGAGGGCGTGACGCTGGTCGGCCGTCTCAGCGGCTTTGAGGGCGGCGCCCTGTCCGTTCGTCCAAATCTGATCGAGACCCTGAAGGATGCCGAGACGTATCTTCAGCGCTTTATGGATGAAATTGAGTCTCATATTGACAAAGCTGGGCTTGGAAAGCCTAAGTCCAATCTGGACCTGAAGCTGCCTCGGCTGAGCTGGGGCACCCTCCAGGAGACGGAGCGCCTGGAGCTGACGCAGACCGGGATCACCAGCGTCATCTGGGCTACAGGCTTCCGCCCGAACTACCGCTGGATTGACGTCCCGGTTTTCGCCCAGGATGGACAATTGATCCACGAGGCAGGAAAAACCTCTGCCGATGGTCTCTATTTCACCGGTGTTGAACTGAATCCGGGCTTTGGAGGGCCGTCGCCTTATGGCATTGGCTTCTACAGTTTCGGGGAGGACGCCCGCAGGGTCGTCGACCAAATCTGTGAGGACTCCGGCTCAATGTTCTGGGCGGATTCCATAATAGAGGAGCTGGATTAATGAGTGTGCTGCATGTGGTGAAAAAGACGGTGCCCGGAGAACGGGAGCGCTCTCTCGCCCTTGACCTGCTGAAAATAGTGGCCTGCGTGCTCGTGGTGGTCATTCATGTCACGGCTTCCGGGGTTACGGGCTACCTGCCGGGTTCGCTGCTTCAGCGGCTGACGGTGGGGTTCAACAGTTTCAGTCAATTTGCTGTGCCTGCCTTCATCTTTGCCAGCGGCTTTGGCCTGGCGGCGCGGTTTCGCAGTGACGACCACGTGGCAGGTCTCCTTCGCTTTTGGGGCCGCCGTCTGGAAACCGTGGTCCTCCCCTACCTGATCTGGTCCCTGATTTATCTGATTCTGCAGCAGCGCTTCATGGGGATTTGTTATGGTGCCTCAGGCATGCTGAAGCTGGTGCTGACCGGCGGGGCCTTCTACCATCTCTATTTCATGGTCATCTTGATCCAACTCTACCTGGTGTTTCCGTTGCTGCTGGTTTTCAGACGGCGCTTTTCGAAGCTGGGTGTGGATCTCGTGGTCGTGACTGTCCTTTACCTGGTTTACGTCCTGTGGCTGAAGCGGTATGTGCCGCTGAGCGACCGGTTTTTCATGAGTTATCTCCCGTTTTTCTACGCGGGCATGGTGGTTTTTGAGCGGCCGCCCAAGGCGACACTGCTGACGGCGTTTGGCATTGTAGGCGCGGTTGCCTTCGCGGATTATCTGGTTTCCCGCCTCGCCGGCTTTGGGGCGATCACCCCAATCAGCATGATCTCCCTGCCATTGGCCTGGGAGCTGTACGCACTCTCCATAGTCATCCTGCTCCTTTCCTGGTTCAAGCTGATCAACATTGACGAGAAGCAGAGCGACTGGGTGAGGCGTCTGTCCGGCGTCACCTTTGATGTATATCTGGCTCACCCGCTGATCCTCTTTTTTGTCAGCCGATGGCTGCGCGCCTCAGGCGTCCAGTCCATAAGCCTGGAGATGCTGCTCGGACTCACCTTTGGTTTGGCCCTGCCAACTCTGGCGCGGCTTGGGTACAATAAGGCGGAGGACGGGTTTAAGGAGAGGCAGAGGGAGAAGAAGGAAGAAAAAAAGGGTAAGGATATGAATAAAGATAAGGATAAGGAAGAATAGGAAAGCAAGGCAGGGAAGAAGAAGAAATAGAGAAAAGGAAAAAGAGAAGAAGAAATAAAGATTAGGAAAAAACATGGATAACGCCTCCCCGACCGCCAAGTGCGCGGCTGAGGAGGCGTTTTTGCGCATAGTTGCAGCAATCCCCTGCTGAATAAGCAGGTCTTTACAAAAAAAACCCGTCAAATACTTTTGAATTGTTCTGATTCTTGTGCAAGATGACACTAGTATCTTGCATGATTTTTAGGTATAATACTTGTAATGTATTTTGTATAATGTATAAATTTAGCACAATCTGGATTTTCAGTTTGGGGTGACGCCATGGAGCACAATAGAATCATAGAATTTGCTACCGCTAAGGTCAACTTGTCCTTGGACGTTCTGGGTGTACTCGAAAATGGCTACCACGAAGTTGAAATGATTCTGCAGGAAATAGATCTTGCAGATGATATCATCCTCGAGCCCCTCGAGTCAGGCATTGAATTGCATTGTGATGTGGATTATCTGCCGCTGGATGCCTCCAACCTGGCTTGGCGTGCAGCAGATCTGGTGTTGAAGGAAACAGGTCTCGAAAAGGGCGTCAGGATCTCAATAGTCAAGCGAATCCCTGTGGCAGCCGGCCTGGCCGGTGGCAGCGCGGATGCCGCGGCTGTGATCCGGGGATTGAACCGCCTATATGCGCTCAACCTGGATCTGGAAACCCAGAAGCGCATTGGGCTGTCTCTCGGCGCGGATGTTCCGTTCTGCATTACAGGCGGCTGCGCTGTTGCGAGGGGCATTGGCGAGAAACTTGAGCCCCTTGAGGGCTTTGGCTCTCACTGGGTGGTGCTGGCCAAACCCAACATAGGCGTTTCCACGCCTGCGGTTTATCAGCGTTATGATCAGACTGTAATTATGGAGAGGCCGGATACGCCGGCACTGATTCAGGCCATTCGAACGGATCAGATGCGCTATGTCGCAGAACACATGGTCAATGTCCTTGAACCCGTTACGACGCAGATGCATCCCATTGTGGGAAAAATTCGCAGTCAGTTGATTCAATACGGCTCAGACGGTGCCATGATGAGCGGCAGCGGACCGACCGTCTTTGGCTTTTTCAGACAGTATGACCGCGCCATGAAGGCATGCAAAAATCTTAAGAAGACCTATGCACAGGTCTACCTTGCACGAACGACAAACAGGAAATTAGAGGGATAAACTGTACCTGTTATAGGAAGTATGGTGGATTAAGTTACATATTGACTAAATATGAGGGACGATATGTACATATTGTAGGAAGTTTGATGGGTTAAGTTACATATTATAGGAAGTTTTATGGGTTAAGTTACATATTATAAAAAGTTTGATGGGGTAAGTTACATATTATAGGAGGTTGGAGCGTTGAACAATTCGAAATTAGGGACGTTGGAAATCAGGAACTATAAACCTCTTGGGGAAGTTGTCTTCGAATACCTGAGAGAGTCCATATTGAACGGAACGCTCAAGCCGGGTGAGCGCCTTATGGAAATCGCGCTGGCTGAGCAGCTTGGCGTCAGCCGCACCCCTGTACGAGAGGCGATCAGAAAGCTCGAAAAAGAGAGCTTTGTCGAAATGATCCCCCGAAAAGGCGCCTATGTCGCAGATTTGACCGCCAAAGACATCATTGATGTACTCGAAATCAGAATTTTGCTGGAAGGCTTCGCGTCTTCCCTGGCGGCACAGCGCATGTCAGAGGAAGAGCTGATGAGCCTGCGCGAAACACTGGAAGCGTTCAATGATGCCGTCAGCCGTCAGGATCGCCAAGCCATGATTGATCTGGACAACACTTTTCATGACAAGATTTTTGATTCTACCAAGAACAATAAACTGATCGAAATTGTGAAGGACCTCCACGATCAGTTTCAGCGTTTCCGTTTGACTTATTTTACTGAGTTTGACAATTATCCGGAGATCCAGAAATGGCACCAGAAAATTTATGATGCGATTCGCTCAAGTGATGTGAATGCCGCAAAGGAAGCCGCAGAGCAGCACGTGCAGCTGATTATGGATCTGGTCATGAACTGGAAGGAAAAGCGCAACGAATAGGCAATGTTTAAAGAAAGGTGTACAGGTGGTCTAATGACGACAAAAGGGACTGAAGTGTTTCTTCAGCTGACTACAGAAATTGAGTCCGATGGTGATGACACCCAGCGCATAGAATTCGCCACAGCAGGGAAGTACTATCTCAAGGATGAGACCCACTATTACATCTACACTGAATCAGAACTGTCCGGCATGGAAGGCGGCAAGACGACCCTGAAGATCAAAGACGACACGGTCACCATGCACCGCTACGGCGTCAATGTTGTCGAGCTCGTCTTCATTGCCGGTGAAATCAGAGAGTCCATCTACGAAACACCTTATGGCGTCTTTGATGTGGAGATGAAGACTATTACTCTCGCTTCGGCGATTGATGATCGCGGTGCAGGACACATTGAGATCAGTTATGATATTGAGGTTAAGGGCTTGTCGAAGACACGGAATCATTTGAGGATTAGGGTGTCTTAAAAGGCTAACAGACGTGCATAAACAGAAGTGATCCCATACAGAAGAGAGTTCTCTTCTGTATGGGATCACTTCTGTTTATATAGGGCGCAGCCCGCGACCGAAGCGCAGCCTTTAACCACGCGCAGCGTGGTTTGAGGCGGAGCAATAGGCGCCAGCCGCGAGGTGCACGACTGTTAGCGTGAGGTGTAACTTGCTCGTCCTTAAATAATTTCATGATTGAAATTGAACCAGACAAGTGCCTCCAAGTAACCACCTTCACCTGCTGACCGGATGGTGCTTCTCCTTCCAGTTCCTGTAGTAGAGGAAGCCAATCAGAAAGGCAGGACCCGCAAGAGTCAGGCTCCAGGTTAAATTCATTGGAAAAGGTACACCGTTATAAATGGTAAAGCCAATGTAAACCAAGCCTGCCAGAACAAAGACGATGGCACCGACCAGCTCGTGTCTCCAGGCGACGAGGGTCAGTCCAAGCAGGATCAATGCGGGTATGTTGTGCATAAATAGACCAATCAGGATCTCTTTGAGCGTCGCTTCCGGCGTGATGACGTCCAGTGAGAACAGCATAAGGAATGCGACAAACGCAAGGGAGAGCAGTCGTGGTGTCCAGTACTCAAATTTACTTATAGGGTGTGACATTTGAATGACCTCCTTGGGTCGTGAAATGAAGGTATAGAATGTGACGCAGTCAGAAATAGGGGATGAAGACAGTTGCAGCCCGAGCTGCTCACAATTTGCGTGATAGGTACACTTTATATATACCCATAATCCTTCTGATTTTGCGGGAATTCAGCGTGAAGTCAGCCTGTCACCATTGAATAGTGGGTATCCAAGATGTCGATTGTTACAGAACTATTACAAAGCTCTGGCACCGTTTCAAGTTTGGTGACAGGCACTCAGTTGAAAGTTGTCCGCGTCACCAATAAAAATTCTGACACAATTTCACTAGGCGAAATCCATTAAGTTGTGCTACACTACAAAGAGAAGCTGCCGAAAAACCGGCGGCTCTGCGCCGGATTTTCGGCAGCTTCCATCCGCGAAGCGGCCATCTCTCCAAACCACCAGAGAAGACTTTCCTGTGACCATCGGCAGGGTCTTTGTATTTATCATTCCTACTACGAAAGGAGCCTGTCATGTTCAGCCTGATTGACGACAAGAATCTCAGCATCATCCTGGACCATGTGTCTGATGGCATCCAGATTATCGACATTGAGGGGCGCCTGGTCTTCTGCAACCGGCTGGCGGCCATGCTTGATGATATCAACATCGAAAATTCCCTGGGCAAGCATCTCTTCGAAATCTATCCCTCACTGGACGAGGAGAACAGCACCCTTTACAAAGTGCTAAGGACCGGCATCCCCATTTACAACCACGAGCAGACCTTCACCACCTACAAGGGCAAGAAAGTCGCCACCGTCAACACCACCCTGCCCGTTCGAAAGAACGGCCACCTGGTGGGCGCCATGGAGATTTCACACGACGTTTCCGCCGTCATGGCCCTCAGCGAAAAGGTCGTCACCCTCCAGAACAAGATGTATGGGTCAAAAGACACCACCGCCTCGGATGACGCCCATTTCACCTTTGACGACATCGTCACCCGAAACGCCCGCATGCTCACCGCCAAGTCCATGGCCATGAGGGCTGCCCGCATCGATTCCCCCGTCATGATTTGGGGCGACACCGGCACCGGCAAGGAGCTCTTCGTTCAGGCCATTCACAACGCCGGCGGCAGGAAGAAGCGGCCGTTCATCGCTCAAAACTGCGCCGCGCTGCCCGCCTCCCTGCTGGAAGGCATCCTCTTTGGCACCACCAAGGGCGGCTTCACCGGCTCCACCGACCGCCCCGGCCTGTTCGAGACCGCGGACGGCGGCACGCTCTTCCTGGACGAGATCAACTCCATGCCTCTGGAGCTCCAGGGCAAGCTCCTGCGCGTCCTCCAGGACGGCACCTTCCGACGCGTGGGCGACACCCGCACCCGCCACGTGGACGTCAAACTCCTGACCGCCACCAATATTGAGCCTCTGGAGGCCGTCCGACTGGGCATGCTCCGCAGCGACCTCTATTACCGCCTCAACACCATCACCCTGCACCTTCCGAAGCTCGTCGACCGCCGGGATGACATCCCCCTCCTCGTCGAGCACTTCATCAAAAAATTCAACGACCGGCTCTACCTCAACGTCATGGGCCTCGACGAAGCCGCCTTCTCCGCCCTCATGCGCTACGACTGGCCCGGCAATGTCCGTGAGCTCGAGCACGTCATCGAGGGTGCCATGGGCATGATGGAAGGCCGCGAAATCACCCTGGACGACCTGCCCCAGTCCCTTCAGCGCTTTGCCCGGGAGAGCCGCAGAAGCACAACTTCAGAGACCAATACCAGATTGCCGATGGTCACAGCCCTCGCCAACCTCGAAGCGGAGTACATTGAGGAGGCCATGGCGCAGACGGGGGGCAACGTCACTCGTGCCGCAGAACTGCTGGAAATGCCCCGCCAGACCCTGCAGTCAAAGCTGAAAAAGATCAGGGAAACCGAAAACGCCGAAAATTCGGCGGTTGGAAGCGCTAAATAGGCAAAATGGGACGGGTTTTGGGTTGAAGTAACCATCGGCAGAAGGGTATTTAAAGAGTGGAAAAGAAATTTCGAGGAATAGAAACGTTGAAAATTGAAGCTTTGAAGGGAATCCCGAGTCCTAGATTCGGGATTTCGTTATTTTTTTGGCATGCCGATTGCAATATAGAACCCCGACATACACAAACCAGGTGTTCGCACCTAATTCCATTAGCGGGGGTACATAAAATGAAAACAGGTTGCAAATTCGGAACACACAGAGTCCTCGAACCGGTCGGCACGCTGCCGCAGCCGGCGCTCAGAATCGATAACACCATGGAGATCTACGACAACGAGATTTTGATCGACGTCCAGACCCTCAATATTGACTCTGCCAGCTTCACACAGATCAAGGAGCAGGCGGGCGGCGACCTTGCGAAAATTGAAGAAATCATGATGGGCATTGTCGCAGCGCGCGGCAAGCACCACAACCCGGTCACCGGCAGCGGCGGCATGCTGATTGGCATGGTCAAGGAAATTGGCCCTGCCCTTGCTGGCAAGATCGACCTGAAGGTCGGCGACAAGCTGGCGACGCTGGTGTCCCTGTCCCTCACACCGCTGAAGATCAACAAGATCAAGGAAATCCGCAAGGACATTGACCAAGTGGACATTGATGGTCAAGCGATCCTCTTTGAAAGCGGCATCTACGCGAAGCTTCCTGAAGATATGCCGCAAAACCTTGCCCTTTCTGTCCTCGACGTCGCCGGTGCACCTGCGCAAACCGCGAAGCTCGTCAAGGAAGGCGATACGGTCCTCGTTCTGGGCGGCGCTGGCAAGTCCGGCATGCTGTGCCTCTACGAAGCTAAGAAAAAAGCGGGTCCATCCGGCAAAGTCATCTGCTACGGCCGCAGCGAGAAGTCCATGGAGCGCGTGAAGCGCGCAGGCCTTGCCGATGTTCTCATCACCGGCGACGCAACCAAACCGGTTGAGATCCTCGAAAAAGTCCGTGAAGCCACTAACGGCGAAATGTGCGACGTCACCATCAACTGCGTCAACATCACGGGCACAGAAATGTCCAGCATCCTGGCGACTAAAGACACTGGCGTCATCTACTTCTTCTCCATGGCGACCAGCTTCACGGCGGCTGCTCTTGGCGCTGAGGGCGTTGGCATGGATACGACGATGATCATCGGCAATGGCTACACGAAGGGCCATGCGGAGTGCGCGCTCAACTGCATGAGGGAGAGCGAAGTGCTTAGGGAGATTTATACAGAGTTGTACGCCTAATCCTTTCTGCAACGCAGAAAGGATCAGGCGTACTGGTAATAGATTTGCGGAGCGGACAGCGCAGCGAATCTATTACAGTGGAGTGTGTCCCGTGAGGTGAAGGAAGGACAAGGAAGGACAAGGAAGGAAAATGGCGCTCTGCACCATTTTCCGGGTGGTTTTTCGTACCTTAAGCGTAACTTACACCTTCTTCTTTTCCGTACCTGTCACCGTTTTTGAAGTTAATGAAGTTGTTTTTGCTGAAAGCAAGTAATTTCAATCTTCTCAAGTTTGTTTAACGTCGCTGTTCCGAAAATTGTACCAGGTACGGTTCGAAGTTGTTGTCGGCGACCGACGCAATTATTTCAAATGAAATTTTGTCAAATCAGAGACTTGGGAATGCGGATGTGGGATGCAAGGAAGGAAAATGGCGCTGCGCGCCGTTTTCCCTCGACTGAATCAAGCGGAAGGCAATCAGCGCGGAGCGCCGATTGGCCTCCATGGTTGTTTAGGACGGAGGTCGCCTGCTGGATGGCGATGGTAAGCGATTTGTATCGCAAATCGCTTACATGGTGTAAATGCTTCAATTTGTAAGTTTAACGAAGTTAGGCTGCGCACAACGAACATTCAGGCGAAAAAAACTACCAGACCACGAGCCAATACTTTCAGCAAAGCTGTAAAGTATTAGCGAGGGCAAGACATTCGCTCGCGAATGTCTTGCATGGTTAGGCTGTAAAGTTCATAGTTGTCATTCCGGGTTACAGCCTGCAACGCTGCTAGGCGAAAAACCCAACCCGACCCTGCCGTGCTTTACCCGAAGCAAGCAGCACCCGTCAGGCTGTAACCGTGTTTGTCATAAGTGAACCCGAAGCAGAATGTTCTGCCCAACCACCACCACCCCACCAGGCCACCTCCGAAGCATACATAAGTGGAATCCGCGAATTCACAGCTCGAAGCGCTCCACCCAAAGCGCCTTGAGCAATCTTACATAAGCTTTCCCGAGCTCATTTGAACCATATCTACGTTCATACAACAGCATTTACCTTTGGGGTCTAAGTGGGCTTGAGTGACCATCGGCGACCCCTATAGTCATTTGGAGCTGTCTGTGGTGAAACCGCCAAAGGCGGGCTCTCATGATCGCACATCAAATCCTTGCCTTTAAGCATTATCAACAATTATTCAATCCCCATCCATCAGAAGGAGGCCATTCCAAGTGAAGTATTACAACGAGATTGAGCTCTGGAAAGACGTCACCGAGGAGCAGTGGAACGACTGGCATTGGCAGGTCCGCAACCGGATCACGACGCTGGAGGAACTGAAGAAGGTCATCAACCTGACCCAGGAAGAGGAAGAGGGGATCACGAAATCCCTGGAAATCCTGCGCATGGGGATCACGCCATACTACGCATCGCTCATGGACAAGAACGATCCAGGGTGTCCGGTGCGCATGCAGGCAGTGCCTACAATTCACGAGACGCACAAAAGCGCCGCGGACATGGACGACCCGCTTCACGAGGACGCGGATTCTCCTGCGCCGGGGCTGACGCACCGTTATCCGGACCGCGTGCTGTTCCTGATCACGGACATGTGCTCCATGTACTGCCGTCACTGTACGCGCCGCCGTTTCGCGGGGTCACAGGACCAGCAGTCGCCTATGGACAATATCAATAAAGCCATAGAATACATCAGAAATACACCGGTGATCCGCGACGTGCTCCTTTCCGGGGGCGACGCGCTGCTCGTTTCAGACGAGACACTGGAATACATCATCAAGAAGCTCAGAGAAATCCCTCACGTTGAGATTATCCGAATTGGTTCCCGTGTGCCGGTAGTTATGCCGCAGCGGATTACCGACGACCTGGTCAATATGCTGAAGAAATATCACCCAATCTGGCTGAACACGCACTTCAACCACTCCAAAGAGGTGACACCAGAGTCGAAGGAAGCCTGCCGAAAGCTGGCGGACGCGGGCGTGCCGCTTGGCAACCAGTCCGTGCTTCTTCGCGGGGTCAACGACTGTGTTCACGTCATGAGGGACCTGGTGCACAACATGGTCAAGATGCGCGTGAGACCTTATTACATTTATCAGTGCGACCTTTCCGTGGGCATCGAGCACTTCCGTACGCCTGTGTCGAAGGGGATTGAGATTATTGAAGGCCTTCGCGGCCATACCTCCGGGTATGCGGTGCCGACTTTCGTCGTTGACGCGCCGGGCGGCGGGGGCAAGATTCCGGTCATGCCGCAGTACCTGATCTCCATGTCGCCTGAGCGCGTGGTGCTCAGAAATTACGAGGGCGTTGTGACGACTTATACGGAGCCGTCCCCTTATCAGGAAGTCTGCCACTGCGACGTGTGCCAGGGCAAGAAGGCCCACAAGGTCACGGGCGTGGGCGGCCTCCTTCAGGGCAACCAGGTCAGCCTGGAGCTCAAGGAGCTGGACCGTTACAAGCGTACCCATCACGAGTAATCCGTTCAAAGCGTATGGGGGGCCGATGGTCGCGGAAATATCCCAATCCGCAGCAGTTGGAACTCTGGCTTCTGCGAGGGCTATTGCCTCTGTTGTCGGTTTCCCATCCTTTCAAATTTTCTTGTTTTTAAGTGTTGAAATTGCGACATAAATATTTTGTATGACAACACACTTTTGTGCACAGGAGGTGACACACATGTCCATTCTGGATCTGATCCGAGGTAACTACCGCGTTGTGTCGGTGGTTGGCATGGCCAAGAATGCCGGGAAGACGTCTGCTCTGAATGATATTTTGTACAGCGCCTTTGACGCGGGGATCAGGCTTGGGCTCACGTCCATCGGCAGAGACGGGGAACGGGTGGATGTGGTCACGTGCACGGAGAAACCCATGATTTACATAGAGCGGGGCACGCTGATCGCTACCGCGGAGAGTCTGTTTCACTGCTCAGAGGCGAAGCTGGAGGTCCTGGAGATGACGGATTACCAGTCGTCCCTGGGGCGGATTGTCATTGCGCGGGCGGTGAGCAGCGGGAACGTGGAGATTGGCGGGCCCGTGACGAACCTGGAGATCCGGGCGGTGTCGGAGCGCATGCTGGCGTTTGGGGCGGAGCTGGTGCTGGTGGACGGGGCTCTGGACCGCGTGTCCAGCGCGTCGCCGGCCATTACTGATGCGACGATTCTCTCGACGGGCGCGGTGCTGAGCCGGGACATGAACAAAGTGATCGAGCAGTCCATTCACCGGGTGCACCTGCTGCAGCTGGAGACGGTTGAAGATCCGGTGGTGCGGCTTTTGGCGGAGGAGTGTCTGGCGGAGTGGCAGATCGCGGTGATTGACGATATATTCGAGGTCAGAATCGTGGAAGCGAAAACGGCGCTGGGGGCGGGCATCAAGATTGCCGAGGTGCTGGATGAGCACGCGCGGTATATTGTACTGCCGGGGTCCCTGGTGACGAAGACCATGCGGGACCTGCTGGCGGCCAGCAGTCATTTCAAGGCGGTGACGCTTATTGTGCGGGATGCCACGAAGATTTTTGTGGACGCCCGGGACTGGCAGCTGTTTAAACGGGCCGGGCTCAGCGTCAAGGTTCTGGATCCGATCCGGGTGCTGGCGGTGACCATCAATCCCTACGCGCCACAGGGCTACTACTTTGATCCCAAGACCTTCAGGCGGCGCATGACGGAGGATCTGCAGCCTATTCCGGTCTTTGATGTCATGGAAGGGGAGTCTGACTTATGAAGCCCTTCAGTCCTGAAGTGATTAAAAATTTGGATCTGGATGACATTTTCAACCGCATTGTGGTGCATACGCCCTATGGAGAGTCTGAGAAGAAGGCTATGGCGCCTTTTGGACCGGAGGAAACTACGGCGCTGATCGCAGAGCTTGATAATGTCGAACGGATCACGGAACTTATTCGTGCCAACCGCTATGCTTTTGTGGACATGCGGGGCACGTTTTCGCGCGTTAAGGATTTACGAGGGACTTTCTTGCGTCTGAAGGCGGGGGAAGTTCTGGTGGTGACGGAGCTCTTCGAAGTGAAGATGCTGTCGCTGGCTATGAAGAAACTTTCTGAAACGGCTGTGCTGCTTAAAGGGCGCCTGCCTCTTGACGCCACGGTTCATGCGCTGCCGGAAGTGGACCAGCTGCTTGATCCTGCAGGCATTGGAACGCCGACCTTTTATATTTATGATGATTACGCTGTGGAACTTAAGGGAGTCCGGGCGCGGTTAAGAGAGCTTGAAGATCAGATTATGCTGGAGCGAAAGCGCATCCGGGCGGGTCTGGAGGAGCGGCTGGGGGTCAAAGTCCGGCCGAGCGGCGAGCTGGCTGTGGGCAAGGATGACCGGGCTATGATTGAGCGGCTGAACGCTGAGCCCGACCTGGTTTACAGCGCTGAGACCTATGTGAATATTACTTACAGATTAAGAGGCAATGATGCCATTGACCACATGTGCTCCCTGGTGGAGGATCTGCGGGCCGAGGAGGAGTCTGAGGAGTTTGAGGTCAGAAAGACCCTGTCTCGGGCGCTTCGGGAGCTGCTGCCTTATCTGGAGGAGAACGTCAAGGCGATTGGGCGGCTGGATCTGCTGGCGGCCAAGGGCTACTTCGCCATAGGTTTTGACTGCGTCCGGCCGGATATCATCCCGCCAAAGACGGGTGCGGCTGAGGGTTTGGCTACGGGGGTACTGGAAATCTTTGAAGGCCGTCACCTCAAGGTTGAACAGCAGATTAAGAAGGCTAAGGATACGGGCGCTGAGGGCGGACGGTATACCGCGGTCAGCCTGGGTCTGACCCCGGGTGTCACTTGTATTACCGGCGCCAACATGGGCGGCAAGACGGTGACCCTGAAGATGGTGGGCATGCTGACAGCTGTGGCCCAGTACGGCTTGTTTGTACCGGCCAAGGCTATGCGGCTGACGCCGCGGGCGTTTATTTACACTTCCATAGGGGACCTGCAGGACGTGGACCAGGGGCTTAGCACCTTTGGCGCGGAAATCCTGAAGGTGTCGGAGGCGGTGAAGCTGTCTGCCGGGCCTGGGCTGATTTTGATTGATGAGCTGGCCAGGGGGACGAATCCCAAGGAGGGCTTTGCCATTTCCATGGCCATTGTGAACCATTTAAAGCGTGCGTCTGCCATGACGCTGATTACAACCCACTTTGACGGCCTGGCGGATGCCAGGGATGTCAGGCACCTGCAGGTGCTGGGGCTGAGCTTTGTAGATTTTAAGTCCGTGATGCTGGAGATGGAAAACGATCCCGGGAAGGGGATCGAGCTTCTCAAGCGCTCCATGGATTACAGGCTGAAAGAAATTCATTCGCCGGAAGAGGTGCCAAAGGACGCGATTCAGATCGCCGCCCTGATGGGCCTGGATGAAAAGATTTTGGAAGAAGCGCGGAAGGTCCTCGTCACGCCGAGAGGCTGAGTGGTGGAGTTGGTGTAAATTTACACTAAGCTCTGGCACCGAAATGAACTTGGTGACAGGCACCGAAACGAACTCGGTGTCAGGTACCGAAACGAACTTGGTGTCAGGTACCGAAACGAACTTGGTGTCAGACCCCAACTCAAACTCAGTGCCTGCGGCTTGCGCCTATTGTCCCCCACCCGCCGCCCGTCACCCCAACCCAGTGAACCAACAAAAGAACCAACAAAAGAACCAAAGAGGAGTGAACATCCATGCAGAAAAACAAGCTGAACCTGGACTTTGGCCTGGTGGCAGAAGCCCGGCAATCCGCAGCCCGCATTGCGGCGGACATCCAGCCGTTTATAGATCAGCATTCCAGCGTCACCGTCGAGCGCACCGTCGCGAGACTTCTCGGCATCGATGGCATCGATGAGCTGGAGCGCCCGCTGCCGAACATCATGATCGAAGCCATCAAGAAGGAAGGCGGCCTCCCGCTGGGCGCTGCCTACTGGATCGGCCGCGCCATGCTGGCTACCGGCAAGACCCCGCAGGAAATCGCAGAAGCCGTCGCAGCTGGTGAGATCGATCTCGCCAAGCTCCCCGAGAAATCCCTCGAGGACATCCAGGCGGCCGTGAACAAAGTCGCAGTCAAAACCGTGGAGCGCATCCGCGCGAACCGGGCGCATCGCGAAGACTTCATCAAAAATGTTGGCGAGGGTCCAAAACCGTACCTCTACGTCATCGTCGCCACAGGCAACATCTACGAGGACGTCCTCCAGGCCCAGGCGGCTGCCAGACAAGGTGCGGACGTCATCGCCGTTATCCGCACCACCGCCCAGTCCCTGCTGGACTACGTGCCGTACGGTCCAACCACCGAAGGCTTCGGCGGCACCTACGCCACCCAGGAAAACTTCCGCATCATGCGCCGCGCCCTGGACGAAGTGGGCAACGAAGTCGGCCGCTACATCCGCCTCTGCAACTACTGCTCAGGCCTCTGCATGCCGGAAATCGCCGCCATGGGCGCCCTCGAGCGCCTCGACGTCATGCTCAACGACGCCCTCTACGGCATCCTGTTCCGCGACATCAACATGCAGCGCACCCTGGTCGACCAGTACTTCTCCAGGATCATCAACGGCTTTGCCGGCATTATCATCAACACCGGCGAGGACAACTACCTGACTACAGCCGATGCTGTCGAAGAGGCACACACCGTCCTGGCCAGCCAGTTCATCAACGAGCAATTCGCCCTCCGCGCAGGACTGCCGGAAGAGCAAATGGGCCTCGGCCATGCCTTTGAGATGAATCCAAACCTCAAAGACGGCTTCCTCCTCGAATTGTCCCAAGCACAAATGGCACGGGATATCTTCCCTAAAGCACCTCTGAAGTACATGCCGCCGACCAAGTTCATGAATGGCAACATCTTCAAAGGCCACGTCCAGGACGCGCTCTTCAACATGGTTTCCATCATGACCAACCAGGGCATCCAGCTCCTTGGCATGCTGACCGAAGCCATCCACACGCCGCTGCTCCAGGACCGCGCCCTTTCCATTGAGAACGCCCGCTACATCTTCAACAACATGCGCAGCATCAGCGACGAAATCGAGTTCAAAGAAGGCGGCATGATCCAGAGCCGCGCTCAGGCGGTGCTCGCGGACGCGGCGGCCATGCTCAAGGACATTGAGCAGGAAGGCATCATGTCCACCATTGAAAAAGGCAAGTTCGCCGGCGTCAAGCGCCCTATGAACGGCGGCAAAGGCCTGGACGGCGTCGTCGTCAAAGACGCCCTGTACTTCAATCCATTTATTGAACTCATGCTTGGAAAGGAGGGTGAATAATAATGTCTGCCGATGGTCGTACAACCACATCCTCCACAGCACATTCCGCTATTGACCTCACCAAAATCAAGCCTTATGGCGATACCCTCAACGACGGCATGATGCAGTTCAGCTTCACGCTCCCGGTGCCTTATTCCGATGAAGCCCGCGAAGCCGCCCGGCTCTATCTCCTCAAGATGGGCGTCGACGAGCCTCAGATCAGCCACTACGAAGACCTTGGCGTGGGCTATACCTTCTTCGTCTGCTACGGCAAGGGCACCCACACTGTCGACTTCACCAAGATCGAAGTGCCAAAAGTCGACGTCGAGGTCATGGACAAGTATGGCGTCGAGGATTACATCAGGGAAAACATCAAGCGCCCAGTCGTCATTGTAGGCGCCTGCACCGGCACGGATGCCCATACGGTCGGCATCGACGCCATCATGAACATGAAAGGCTACGATGGTCACTACGGCCTCGAGCGCTACGAAGGCATTGAAGCCTACAACCTGGGTTCCCAGGTGCCAAACGAGGAATTCTTGGCAAAAGCCATCGAACTGAACGCAGACGCCGTGATCGTCTCCCAGGTCGTCACACAGAAGGATGTTCACATCCCGAACCTGTCCAACCTGATCGAGCTCATCGAGGCGGAAGGTCTCAGAGACAAGCTGGTGGTCGTTGCCGGCGGTCCGAGGATCAGCCACGAGCTGGCCAAGGAAATTGGCTATGATGCCGGTTTCTCCACCGGCACCTACGCGGAGCATGTAGCAACCTTTGTCGTGACGCAGATGGTGCAGCGGGGTCTAGTATAATTTCAACAATATGACAGTCCGAATATTACAGTCCGCGTCCCCAAGTTCAGGTTGGGGACGCGGACTGTCATGTTTTTGTAACACAAGAATGTAGAAGGCGGTGCCAGCGGCTTTTGGCCTGTCGACCCCAACGTCCACTCAGATCACACCTTCCGCATTCCTTAATTTTCTAAAATTTCGTGAACAAAATCGAAATTTAACTTTCCAATCAATGGTAAATAAGGTATCATATTAAGGAAATGAGAAGAGATTAACATAACTCGCACCCTATAATCTGCAATGTGGAAAGCAGCCAACCAACGGCTAAAAGCACATATCACCCTCACCCACACCACTAGTACAGAACGCCGCCCAATCCATCAGCCCAACGAGGTGATCCGCCCATGCAGCAGGAAACTGCGCGTCCAAGAAGAGGACTGTCTCTGTACATGTCCATCCTTTCCGCATTAGCCATTGAATTATTGACTTTTTTGGAATTTAGACATACGGCACTGTTTTTTGCGGTCTGGACAGTGGTTTTTGCGTTGCTCACAATTTGGGAGATCCTCCACGAGATCAAGCGCTCACAAAAGCCTGAGGAAGGGCGAAGTGAAAGCCTGCTGCTGAGCGGCCAAAAGCCCCTTTCCGTCATTGACCTGGATCAGGCAAGTGAGAAAGCGAGTGAAGTCGAACGCCCTGTGGCAGCTTCCAATAAAGGCTTCCGCCTCAGAAATAGGATCTCACACCTCGCAGAAATTGAGGAAAGTCTCCTGATAGCATCGTTTGCGGTCTTTGCTATTCTCAATCTGATCCTCATGATTGGCGTCGGGGGCTTTGGGCTTTCGCTGTAGGAACTTAAGACCGTGAATCCTGAAATGGACAGCGCACCAGATCACGCCATGACAAAATAAAAGCCTGAAGGGGCTTTTTCTTTTTTTTGAGCATTCCCCCAATTTCAGATATAATAAATCGTAGAGATCCATGCAACTGTCGTAATTTGCGAAAGGAGGCGGTTATCCGTGTTCAGACCTGTAAAATTCCTCATCCTGCTCCTGTTCTTCTCCGCCCTCCTGATCCCTTCAGCCGCGCCTGTCTATGCAGAGAACGAAGACAAACTGGACAAGGTCGTCCTTCAGCTCAGATGGGACCCTCAGTTCCAGTTTTCGGGCTACTATCAGGCCCTCTGGCAAGGCTATTACAAAGAGGAAGGCCTGGAGGTCGAGATCCGCCACGGCTTTGACGAGCGCAGACAGGTGCTGCGCCCTACGGAAGAGGTCATCAGCGGCCGCGCGGACTTTGGCATAGGCACCTCGGATATTCTGCTGGACATGGGCAATAATCAGCTTAAGATAGTCGCCTCCTTTTTCCAGAAGAGCCCGACAGAATTTTATATGCTGGCCGACACCCCCTTCGAGGGGATCGAGGATTTCAACACCCTGAATGTCGCCCGCAGACTCGACGACACCCTGGACCTGGAGCTCCAGGCCATGATGATCTCCCGGGGCATTGTGCCGGATGACGCCAAACTGCGAAGCGCTTCCATGACCATAGCCTTTGAAGACCTCCTGATTGGCCGGTTTGACGTGATCCCCAGCTACCTGGGCACCATGGGCTACTACGCCGCCAGGGAAGGGATCGATGTTCGCGTGATCCGTCCCATCGACTATGGCATTGATTTCTACGGGGATTCCCTGTTTACTTCCACCCGACTGGTGGTTGAGAATCCGGAACTGGTGGAGCGCTTTCGGAGAGCGACCATCAAAGGCTGGGAATATGCTCTGAAACATGCAGTTGAAACTTCCGTTGCCATAGGTCAGGCGCTGCCGCGTCAGGATATGAACGTAGCCGAGCACACCGGGTATAACCGCTTTCAGGCAGGGGTGGTACAGGATCTCATGCTGTACCCCGTGGTCGAAGTGGGCAACCTGAATCCCCTGCGCTGGGATCATATGCAGCAGACCCTCAAAGAACTGGGCTTCATGGAGGAGACCTACCCCATTGAATCCATTATTTTCGACTATGAAGCCATTATGGAGGCTAAACGGCTGGCGGATACTGAAAAGCGTCAGGGGCAAATCATCAGCTTTGTCATTCTTTTGGTGGTGCTGATGGTGCTGTTTCTCTTCGTGCGAAACCGGGAGCTGAATGACGAGATCGCCGAGCGCCTCAAGGCAGAGGCGACGCTGTCCCGCTCCTACGAACGCCACCAGTCCATCTTTGACAACGCCGTCCTGGCCATTACTATGGCGGACGTGAACGGCAAAATCCTGCAGGCCAACGGCACCTGGGCCCGACAGATTGGCTACCCCCTGGAAGAGCTGATTGGCATGAACATTCTGGATCTGGTGGATCCAAACTCCAGGGACCATGGCTCAGAAGAGCTTTCAGCCCTTGCCGATGGTCGTCAGAACGAAATCGAGATCGAACGCACTTACGTCCGAAAGGACGGCAGTCTCCTCCACGCACGGGTCTTCATGACCCGGATCAAGGACCCTGAAACAGATGAAATGGTCAATCTGGCCATGATCGAGGACATCACCTGGGACCTCTTTGAAGAAGAGGCCGTCCGCCGCAGCGAAGCCCGTTTCCGCGCCATAGTCGACGACATTGCCGCGGAAATTGGTCCGGACACCGCAGGCGCAGAATCCATCAAACCTCTGGATTCACTGGAAGTCCTGGACATCCCCGGCAGAGAGCGCCTCAGCCTCAAACTGGAGCAGATCAACCTCGAGCTCGAGCGGCTCTTTAAAAAAGAACTGGACGAGAACCGACAGAAAGAGGCCCTCATTGCCCACCAGGGCAGACTTGCCGCCACCGGCGAAATGGTGGCCAACATTGCCCATCAGTGGCGCCAGCCTCTGAACAACCTGTCCCTGATCCTAAGCAACCTGGAGGACGGCTTTCATTACGGGGATCTCCAGCCGGATGAGCTTACCAAAGCCATTGAGAAATCCAAGCGTCTCATCAAGAAAATGTCGGAGACCATAGACGACTTCAGGGACTTCTTAAAACCGGACAGCACGCCGGTAGTCTTCTCACCTCAGGAAGAAATTGAAACCGTTCTGGATCTGCTTGAAGAAAATCTGCGCTTCAATAAGGTGAAGGCCAGCATTCACGCCCGTGCCGCCTTCGAACTGGCGGGTTCCAGACAGGGCTTCTCCCAGGTGCTCTTCAATCTGGTCACTAATGCCATAGATGCCATGGCTATGGCCGGCATCCCTGTGGATCAAAGATTTATCGACATAGAGCTCACCGCCCCTGAGGACTGCGGCTGTATCGGCGGCCAAGGGGCCGCGGTCACCGCTCTCGAACTCAGCGCCCCGAACCTGCCGACACCGGATGCCTGCTGCGAGATCATAGTCCGCGACTCAGGCCCCGGCGTGCCTGAAGATTTAAAGGACGACATTTTTGACGTCTATTTCACCACCAAGACCGGCGGAAAAGGCACCGGACTGGGCCTGTATATCGCAAAATCCATTATTGAAAATCAGTTTGGCGGCCAGCTGGTTCTGCAGGAGAGCAATTCGTCCGGCGCCAGCTTTGCCATCCGGATCCCGGCCAAGGCATTGGTCCAAACGACCGCGGAAAAAGTGGACAATGACATCGCTGGGGAGACTGCGGCACGACCATCGGCTGAGCCCCATCTTGAGCCCTTAAGGAGTGAGACCCCATGACGCAAAGCACCCCATCCCTGCTTTCCCACATCCGGCTTCTTTACGTGGAAGACGAATCGGATACCCGGGAGGAGTTTTCGAAATTTCTGAAGCGCCGGGTCGGCAAGCTGATCACCGGCGAGAACGGGCAGGACGGTCTGAAGCGCTTTGAGGAGCAGCTGCCGGACATTATCCTGACGGACCTGCGCATGCCGTGCATGACGGGCCTTGAGATGGTGCGGGCGCTGCGGGAGAAGGGCTACAGGACGCCGGTCATCATCCTGAGCGCCCTGTCGGACACCGACACTATATTGGAAGCGGTAGACCTGGGCATTGTCAAATACCACGTGAAGCCGGTGGACACCGCGGTGCTTGTGACACAGCTTGAAGCTCTGGCAGAGCAGGTGCTGAAGGCTTCGGTGCGCACAACGCTGATCGCCAATCAGCTGGTGGATCTGGAGCAGAAGCAGGCTCTGGAAAAATCCCTGCGCGGCGAGATCTCCGCGCTGATCAAGGAACGCAGCGGCAAAGGTCCCAGGGACCTCCAGGCCTTTATCCACGGCAGCACCGTTGAAATCACCGCCCGCGGGACGCTGACCGCCCTCGAAAAAACCATCCTGAACAACCGCCAGAATACAAAGCTCGTCGAGTACAGCCGCCGAGTCTTCTACCTGGAGTCCGGCCACGAGCTCGAAGCTGCCGTCACCGCCCTGCTGGGCGTCCCCTGCGTGCTGGAGGACATAGTGATTGACAGTGTCCATGAGGTGGATCAGCTGACGTTTAAGTTTTAGGGCGTTTGGGCCGATGGTCACCCAACGGCACGTCCCTTAAACCCCTGACTTTTCAGTCAATTCTGGCAATGGTCCTCGACGCTTTTGTGTCTTTTTCACAATGAAATCTGAAGAAGCATCCCCTATAGGCCTTCAATTGTATTGACAATTTGTAGTCACGGACGTATAATAATCCCGTAGTTCGGTGAAACGCCATGTTCACCGAAAAACATTCAACTTCAATAGCATTGCTGGATCGTGCTTGAGAATCTTTAGGTCTTAAACAAGTCAGCCCAGGGTATATATACCTTGTGCTGACTTTTATTTTTGAATCTTTCGCCGGCCGGACAGGTTGCAGGCGCTAAGCCGAGCGCTGCCAACTGAAAAGCCGCTCAAAAGAATGATGTCATGCCCCCCATGACGCACTCGCGGACGGAGCTGGGATTTCACCAGTCCGTCCGGCGAAGGATTCAAATGAAACAGCTTATAAGCGATAAACTGCACCGCTCGCTTCTAAGCCGTTTCACTTACAATAATGCAAAAGATCAGGTTATTCCCACGCAACTTCATTTAGAGGAGGATTTGTTCATGCTCACGATTCGCGAATACGCCCGTCCCCAAACCATGGACGAGGCCATGACACTTCTGAAATCCAACAAGAAGTCTCAGGTCCTCGGCGGTGGCATGCTGATGCTGAAGCTTGGCGACAAAACGATTGACCTCGCAGTGGACCTTGTTGACCTCGGCCTCGACTACATAAAACCTATCGAGAATGCCATGGAAATTGGTGCTATGGCGACCTTCCACAGCATTGAAACGGATCCTTACTTAAAGAACTGCTTCTCCGGCATGTGGAGCGACGCTATGAAGTATATCGTCGGCGTCCAGTTCCGAAACCTCGCGACCCTGGGCGCGACCGCCTACAGCAAGTATGCGTTCTCCGACCCGAACACGGCCCTCCTCGCTCTCGACGCAGAGCTCGTCATGTACGGCGACCGCCGCATGGCCTTTGACGAATTCCTCGCGAAGCGCAAGCGCCGCTTTGATATCCTTGAAAAAATCGTCATCAAGAATCCGGAAACCACGAAGGCGGCCTTCGACTCCATCCGCCGCTCCAAGGGCGACTTCGCCGTCCTGAATGCCGCTGCTTCGGTCTGTGATGGCAAATACCGCATCTCCGTGGGCATCCGTCCGCGCGTGGCTAAGCTTGCCGCAGGGGCCATGGACTACCTGAACGAAAATGGCCTTACCCCTGAGACCGCCAAAACCGCTGCCAAGATGGCAGCCGATGAACTCGATTTCGCCACCAACCTCCGCGCGTCCGGAGAGTACCGCAAAGCCGTCGCCCCAGCGCTGATCGAGCGCGTGCTGCTCAAACTGCTATAGGCCTAAGGAGGATCAGTTCTTATGAACATAACTTTGACTGTCAACGGCAAGAAACGTACCGCTGAAATCAGCCCGGATGATTTTCTTCTCGAAACCCTCCGCAGCCTCGGCTTCAAGAGCGTCAAGCGCGGCTGCGACACCGGCTCCTGCGGCCTCTGCACCGTTCTGGTGGAAGGCAAGCCCGTTCTGTCCTGCTCTTACTTAAGTGCCCGTGCCGATGGTCACGAGGTCACCACCATAGAAGGCGCCGGCGAAGAAGCCAAAAAAGTCGCCTCAGCCCTCGTCGGTGAAGGCGTCGAGCAATGCGGATTCTGCAGCCCGGGTCTCGTTCTCTCCATCCTCGGTATGAAAAAAGAGCTCGGCAGTAGTGCCACAGACGACCAGATCAAAAACTATCTCAACGGCAATCTCTGCCGCTGCACAGGCTACGAAGGCCAGCTCCGCGGCATTCGCCAATATTTGGAGGTATAGTGTATGAAGGTGATCGGTAAATCCTATGACAAGAAGGACGGCATCCGCCTCGCAATGGGCGCGCCGGCTTACACGGAAGACCTCTACGATACCAAGAGCTATTTGACCGTTAAACTGCTCCGCAGCCCGCACCCGTTTGCGCGGATCGTAAACATAGACACTTCCGAGGCGTTGGCGCTGGAAGGCGTCGTTGCCGTCTACACTCACCACGATGTACCTAAGACTCAATATACCCGCGCCGGCCAGAACTTCCCTGAGCCGTCCAACTACGACAAGCGCATGCTGGACGAGTACGTCCGTTATGTTGGTGACGAAGTCGCCATCATTGCCGCTGAAACTGAGCGCGTTGCCGAAGAGGCCATGAAGCTGATCAAAGTGGAGTATGAAGTCTTTGAGCCGGTTGTGGACGCCGAGAAGGCTATTGGTCATCCGTCCGTCATTCATCCGGAAGGTGTCGTCGAGAAAATCCCTTCAGGTGTTGACGTAGAAAACAATATCGCAGCGACTTATGTGCTTGCTTATGGCAACCTTGAGGAAGCTTTCAGCAAGTGTACCCATGTGGTCGAGCACAAGTATTATACTCAGGCACAGGCTCACGTCATGATGGAGACCCACCGATCCAACGCCCACCTGGATCACAATGACCGCTTGGTGGTCACGACCTCTACCCAGGTGCCGTTCCACGCACGCCGTATTTTGGCCCATGCCCTTGACCTCCCGGTGTCCAAGATCCGCGTAATCAAGCCTCGCATAGGCGGCGGCTTTGGCGGTAAGCAGGCCCTTCATACGGAGTTCTACACGGCTTTCGTTACCCTGAAAACCGGCCGTCCTTCCATGCTGACCTACACCCGCAAGGAAGCTTTTGAATCCACTTACACCCGCCACCCAATGGTCTTTACTTATAAGGTAGGAGCCGATGATGCAGGCATCATTCGCGCCATCAAAGTCAACGGCATCTCGGATACCGGCGCTTATGGCGAGCACGCCCGCACGGTTTTCAGCGCCGCTTGCCTCAAAGTTCTTTCCATGTACAACAAAATGGAAGCCTTCGACTTCGAGGGCAACGTGGTCTACACCAACCGTACACCGGGCGGCGCCCTTCGCGGCTACGGCACCACACAGGGTGTCTTTGCGATTGAGTCTGCCATCAATGAGTTAGCGCATCAAATGGCTATGGATCCATGTTTGATTCGTGAACTCAACCATACCGCAGAAGGGGAAACTCATCTGGTCTATAGAGCCTTTGGCTCGGACGGCATCAAAAAGCCGCTCAAACTCATTGAAAACAACAAAATGTCCACCTGTATTGAGCATGGCAAAAAGCTTATTGGGTGGGATGAGAAATACGGCAAGCCTCAGGTCAACGGCAATAAGGTCAGAGGCGTCGGCATGGCACTTTCCATGCAGGGCTCCGGCATTCCGAGCATCGACATGGGCGCGGCTATCATTAAACTGAACGAAGACGGCAGCTTCAACCTCATGATGGGCGCTACGGATCTGGGCACGGGTTCAGATACGGTATTGGCTCAGATCGCCGCTGAGGTGCTCAGTGTGCCTCTTGAAAAGATCAGCGTCCACTCCTCAGATACAGACGTGACGCCGTTCGACGTTGGCGCTTATGCGTCCAGTACGACTTATATCACAGGTACCGCGGTCATTAACGCAGCAGAGGATATCAGATCACAGATCCTGAATGAAGGCGCGGCAATGATTGAAGAAGCCCCTGAGCAGTGTGAATATGACGGCGAGCGCGTCTTCTGCGGTGAAAAATCCATCAATCTCGCGGATCTTGCCATGAAGCTCCTCTATGTCAAGAATCAGAAGCAGCTGGTCGGTCACGGCTCCCATGTCACGGAGAAATCCCCACCGCCGTTCCTTGCAGGCTTTGCGGAAGTCGAAGTGGATATGGACACCGGTGAGTTTGACATCATCAACTACGTGGCTTCCGTCGACGGCGGCGCCATCCTCAACCCTAAGCTGGCATTGATCCAGATGGAGGGCGGCCTCGTCCAGGGTATGGGCATGGCAGTCTTTGAAGACGTGAAGTTTATTGACGGCAAGCTGAAGACGAACTCACTCCTTGAGTACAAGATTCCAACCCGCAGTGATGTGCCTAAGATCACCGTAGACTTTGTCGAAAGCTACGAGCCGTCCGGACCATTCGGCGGTAAGTCCGTAGGCGAGGTCTGCATCAATACGCCGAGCCCGGCAATTGCAGACGCGATCTTCAACGCGACAGGTGTTCGGATCAGAAAACTGCCGGTGACCCCAGAGAAGATTATTTTGGGTAAACTGGGACACGACGTTTAATATTGAATTGAATCAAAATATTGTCATGAGCGGGTCGGAGCAATTGCTTCGGCCCGTTTTTACGTTCCAGACTTTTTATCGAACAAAGTATTAAATTCCTCTGAAACGTTTGCGCGGACTTGTATTAAGGGCTATAATGAAAAGGACGGACTGTATGAGGAGGTCATGGACATGAAAAGGATTTATCGCATTCTGACGCTGTGCTTACTTATGTTAACCTTGGTAATTCCTGGCGGATTCTCGGCGGAAGCAGAGGCAACTATGGATACTGAGCTGCTGGAGTGGATGCGCGGCTATGTTAAGGAGAACTATTACCTTGAAGTCAATGACGCCCAATTGAACGAAGGCATGCTGAAGGGCATGCTGGAAACCCTGGATCCCTACAGTACCTATCTCACCAAAGATGAAATGACAGAGCTCTTCCAGAGCCTCAACAATAGTTTTGAAGGCGTTGGCATGTATCTGATTGAAGCCAAGCCTTACATACGCGTTCACAAAGTGATTCCGGGATCGCCTGCAGAGAAAGCGGGCATTCTGGCAGATGATCTAATTGTTTCGGTAGACGACGAGAGCATTCATGGCCAGTCCCTTGAAGTGGTTGTCGCAAAAATCAAAGGCCCGGCAGGCACTCAGGTCAAGCTGGGGATTCAGAGACCGGGCAAGACCAGTGCCCTTTCCTTTATGTTGACACGTGAGAAAATCACGATAGAAAGTGTGTCTTCAAAAGTGATTGAGGGCTCTATAGGCTATATCAAGCTGGAGGACTTTGGCTTTGGTGTGGAAGATAAATTCAGGCAAGCGGTTTCCGGGTTCAAGAACCGGGGTATTAAAAAGCTTGTTGTGGATTTAAGAGGGAACCCGGGCGGCTATCTGGATGCTGCTGTAGATATAGCGGACACGCTTCTGCCCATGGGCTCAAAAATTGTAACCGTGGATTACAGGCGAGAAGCGGATGATACGGAGTATGCCAAACGCGCCGGTTTTGACGGTGAGATAGCGGTCTTGATAGATGGCAAATCTGCAAGCGCTTCAGAAGTTTTGACAGCGGCCTTAATAGGAAGGGAAAACATTAAGGTCTTTGGTGAGACAAGTTATGGAAAAGGATTGGTTCAGGAAGTCAGGCGTCTCTCTTCAGGGGATGGCGTCAAACTGACCATTGCGGAATATTACGGGCCGAACGGCCTGAAGATACAGGGCGTCGGCATTGCGCCGGATGTGGAAGTCATAGATAAAGGTTCAGATCTTTCGCCTTTTAAAGCTCTGGCACCGTTTTATTACACCGGACCTTTGAAAACCGGAGAAACTTCTGTGTCAGCACTGGCTCTGCAGCAAAGGCTGAATATTTTGGGCTATGACCTGCAGCTCAGCGGTGTGTTTGACAGTGAAACAAAGCTGGCCTTGAGCGGTTATGAGCAGAAGATCAACACTCAGGTGGACGGACTGTTGGATGAGACTGTAAAAAAATCTATTGATAGAGCGATATTCGAACGCTATAATCAAGTTGTGGCCGACGAGCCTCTCGTAAAAAGCCTGGAATGGTTGAAAACACAATAATCCACATTATACACAGAATACACAAATAAATTTATATGGCTTTTGTAGGTTATCCACAAAATCCACACAAATAATTGTTACACGAATTTTACACCTATCCCTACACCCCTTGGCATTAGCGGCTTTCGCCGTTTTGCAATATGTAATATAACTGTAACGGGCGTTTCCCTGAAACTGGGGTATAATCAAACGTGTAGAGCATTGTAATTGCTCATTTTACAGTTGTATTACAAAACGTTTGGTTGGTTGCTCCACTTCCTTCCAAATGGTATAATCTGTTGCAGAAGGTGGAGTTTCATTATGAACTCTGCACCAGATGACCTAGTCGACAGCCTCTGAGAAGGGTAAGGCTGAAGACGCAGTACAATACCCTTCACACACTCATTAAAAGGGAGGAATTTGCAGATGAAGAGAGTACTTTCTCTCGTCCTGGCACTCGTATTAGTGCTTGGGATGATCCCAATGGGCTTTGCGGCTGATGCTACAGCAGGCCAAATGCTCAAGGGATACGGCATCATTGTAGGCGACGAAACTGGTAACCTCAATGAAGATCAAAACTTGAACCGCGCAGAAATGATGGTAGTATTAGCTAGAATGATGGGTAAAGGCGGCGAAGCTGAAACTTTCGCGCTTCCATCAACTTTCACTGATCTTGAAGGCTTCGGCTGGGCGGTTCCATGGATCGCTTACGCAGAAATGAACGATTGGACTGAAGGCGTTGGCGCTAACATGTTCAACCCAGCAGGCAACGTTACTGCTCAAGAAGCTGCTGTATTTATGCTTAAAGCACTCGGCTACGAAGCTGACGTCGACTTCAACTGGACTAACGCAGTTGAGTTCGCAACAGCTAAAGGCCTCTTTGCTGGCGTAAGCACTCCAGCTGGCAGCGCAATCCTTCGTGGTGATCTCTTCACTATGATGATTACAACTCTTAACACTGAAGTTAAGTCCGGTGCTGGCAAACTTGGTATCGTTCTTGGCTACATGGAAGAGCCTGTTCTCGCAGTTAAGAAAGTCTCCGCTACTAACCTGATTCAAGTTGTCATTGAGTTTAATGGCGCTGATTGGGCGGACGAAGATGAAGTAACTGATGTTGAGAACTATACTCTTGAAGATGAAGATGAAGACGATATTCTTTCTCAAGATGATGATGTTGTAACAGTTGCTGATGTTGATGTTAATGGTAAAGTTGTAACTTTGACACTCAATGCACCTGTCGATCAGCAGACAGAAGCCGTACTCGTTATTTCTGATGATGTGCTTCCTGCAGAAACGAAGTTTGATGTTGAATTCCTCGACACAAAACTTCCTAAAGCAATCAGTGCAAAAGTCATTGGTAATGACACAATTAAAGTTACTTTTGATGAGCCTATCAATGATGAAAAGTCTTTAGCTTCTGATTTCGAAGTTGAAGATGGCGATTTCTTTATCAAATCTGTTGACTTTGTCAACAACAATACTGAAGCTAACATTGAACTTTACACTGAACTTGAAGAAGGTACAGTAAAAGTTGAAGTTGGAGCAGGTGTTGAAGATTACGCAGGTTTTGGTGTTCTTAGAACTTCGTTTGATGTAAAAGTCGTAGTTGATAACGAAGCACCTTATGTCACTGGATTTAAAGATGCAAAAGCAAACAGCATCACATTACTCTTCAATGAAGATATTGAAATCAATGAAGAAGAATATGAAGCTGGTGATATTTATCACACAAATACAAGTAACCCTGCAACAGTTAGCGAAGTATCTGGAAACCAACTTAAATTGACATTTGCTGTTGGTAACGAACTTCCTAATGGTACATCTTACATTTATATTCTCAAAGATTCTGTCAACGATCTTTGGGACAATACAAATGCTAAGATAATTGCTACAGTAACTGTAACTCCAGACGAGACTAAACCTGTTATTGAAAAGATCAAAGTTGTTGATGAACAAACAATTGAAATTACTTTCAGCGAAGATATTGATGAAGAATCAGCTGAAGAAGTAGACAACTACAGCTTGCTTAAGAGTGGTTCCGTAGTTGAAGATATGATCACAGGCATTTCGATGAAAGATGGCAAAACTGATGTTGTGGTTGTCACTTTTGATGAAGAGCTTGTAGGTAAGTATTCAATTGTAGTACAAAAGGTTGAAGATTTAGCTGGAAATGTTATGGCAAAAGCTACTGTTGAGTTCACAGTAGATGACATGACTGCTCCAGGCGTAGATCCGAAATTTTCAGCTAAACTTTACAATGCTGATAAAGCAACTCAACTTGTTGTTGTAAGATTCGGCGAAGCTATGGCTACTTCTGGCAAGTACGCTGTAAATGATCTTGAAAAGTATATTCTGGTAGTTGGCGACGATAAATACGATCTTGCCGATGTTGATGATGTTACAATTTCAGTAGTTGATGGTGGTAAATCTGTTGAGATAAAAATTCCGGCAGTTGAAATTCCACTTGAAAGTGGCGTCGATTACGAAATTATTGTAAGTAGAGTTGCAGATGTTGCTGGCAATTATACTGCTGCTCTTTCTACAACTGTTCTTGTCGCTAAGGCAGGTTCTGTTGAAGTTGATACTGTTGAATTAGTTACTTCTAAGAAAGCAGAAGTTACTTTCAAAGATGAACTTAAGACGATTGACAGTGGAGACATGATGTTCTACACTTCTGACGACGCTATTGCGATCTCAAGAGTATCCGCAACTCTCGATAAAGATGGCAATACAGTTCTGACTTTCACATTTGTTGAAGAAGTTGGTACAGATGCGAAGGTTGATGACGTAGCAATCAGATTTGCAATTGTAGATGATGGCGATGACGATGGTATCGTTTCTAAGAATAAGTACAATGAGGTTGTAGCTGCCTACGATGAAATGATTGAAGATGCTGCAGCTCCAGAAGTTGATGAAGTTTACTTCTATGATGCAGATCATATCTTCGTCGAGTTCACTGAAGAGATTAACTCCTTCACAGTGGCAAATGCTGGTAAGAATGGATTCTCTACAACAGGTGGAACTTACTGGAGATCATATCAAGTAGCAGCTAATATTATCGTACTCGTATCTGATGATTCCGACTTTACGAAAAATACTAACGTAAGTTACAGCGCAAATGCTGGAATCTCTGATTGGGAAGATAATGAAGTGGCTAGTTTCTCAAGAAGTGATGTTCTTGAAGTTGTCGGAACTACTGGTGCACTTTACGATTTTTTCACAGGCTTACTTGATTAATTAGGTTTATGATTCTGAAATTAATTTTAGGGGCAGAGATTCTATGAATCTCTGCTTCTTTACGTTTAGTGCCTGGCATATTTTCCGGGACATGCCCGTACTATAGATTAACCCGTACCTGATACCGTCATTGAAGTTGAGGAAGTTGTTAATAATTTTATGCAGTGATTGCAAGGTTTGTAGAGATTAGTCAGAGTAAAAAAGGATTTTGGGTGTCAGGTACAAATAGTGAAGATGGTGAAATTGTTTTACAATTCATCACAAGTCTTTAAGCAGCCTCTCAATACATTGAGGGGTTGCTTTTCTTTTGGTCAACTATTCCCTAAATCACCAGGCCTTGCTCGTACCTGTCAAGCGCAGTGAAGTTGCGGAAGTTGTTTGATGCTTGATGTAGTTATTGCAAGGCTTATAGAGAATGACCTAATCAAAAAACGATTTCCGACTTGCCCGTACCTGTCACCATCTGTGAACTAAATGAAGTTGTTTAGAGTGGCTCTAAGTCAATAGTTGGGGTGGGGATTCAGTGAATCCCTGCTCCTTCGTTGTTTTGAGGGTATTATAGTTATGAAGTTAGAATTTAAGAATTCATGGCATGACAAAAAGAACCAGTGGCTACCGGAATGAGATTCGAGCTAAGAACAAATGTGCATAATCCTATTTCTAAAGCGGTCAAAGTCTCTCACGCCATAGCTCACACGTTTCAGAACCTTGATCTTGTTGTTGAAACCTTCTGTGCAGCCATTGGTGTATCCATATTTGAAGGCATTCAGAATCTCTTTGCTCCAGTTCCTAAAAGCAGTGATACAGGCGTTGAATTCCGGCAAACGCACTTGTTCAGCATATTGGACCTGCCCGTACCTGTCACCGTCAGTGAAGTTAATGAAGTTGTTTTAAGTTTGATGTAGGTATTACAAGACTTATAGAGAACGACTTGAGCAAAGAACGATTTTCGGTACCAGGTATAAATGGTGAAGTTCGTGAAATTGATTTACAATTCAATCTGTTTCTACGGCAACCTCTCATCAGCTTCGACTGAGAGGTTGCTTTTCTTTTTGCAAACTGTTCCCTAAATCACCATTTAAAGAATTGTAGCCAATAATGCATAAAAATACCAATTAAGAGATCTGAAAACAATTTATCAAGGGAATTTACATAAGGTGCATTTTATAACAGAAGTATTAAATCAAACACAAATGGGTGTTTTCAACTGTTAAACTATGGTAAACTAATATAGTGTCTTTGACATATGCAATTTCTTGGTAAAACGATTAACATCAATGAAAACGCTGGAGGATGACATGCAGAATTCTGATGAACGACATGAAGTGAATCACTATGACTATGATGAAATTAGCCTCAAAGAATTGATTATGTCCATATGGAATGAGCGTAAGCTTATAGCAATTGTTATGGCGGTTACTGTAGTTTTAACCGGACTGTATACCTTTGTCATTGCAAGTCCGGAGTATGAAGCTACAAGTGCACTCATCATTAAAAAACCAGGCGAAGTAGCTACACCTTATGGGTCATATACATTTTCATCTGAGAATATCAACGACTACATACAATTCATTTACAGCAATGAAGTTGCTGAACGCATCATAAAAAAACATAACCTTCAGATGTCCAATAATGCTTTCAAGAATATGGTAAGTATTACCCAGGATAAGGATGCCAACCGATTTCAAGTCGTAGTCAAAAATGGAGATCCAGCTGCGGCTTATGCAATCAATAATGATCTGATTCATCAGTACATAGACAGCCTTAGAATAACCTACAAGAAACAAGCACTGGATAGTTTCATCCTGACTTATCAGAGTGATTTGGATGGACTTAAAAATACAGTGACTTACAAAGAGTCCGTTTTAACAGATACCAGAACCCTGCTGAGTAGTATGGATCCTGTGATAACACTTCAGAAGCTTTTGTCATCAGACCCAATTGCTGCTGCAGCCTATGCTGAAAGACGAAATTTAGATTTAGCCAATCTGTCAAAAGAAGTTATGACTGAAGAAATTGCGAACGAAAACTACTTCTTGGTAGAAGCTCAAGTTCTCAATTCAGAAATTGAACTTATCACTTTAAGACAAGATCTTGAAAATAAGAATAGACTACTCACCGAACTAAAAGCAGAACTAGAAAATTTCAACAAACTGAAATCAACAGACAACGAATCACAAATTCTTAATGGCAAATTGGATGTAATGGCTCAAAATGTATTTGTCACATCCGCGCCATACCAGCCAGAAAATCCGGTTGCACCTAGAAAAGCCTTGAATATGGCTATAGGTTTGATTTTAGGGATGATGTTGGGTGTGTTTATAGGTCTATTTAAAGCTTATTGGAAGAACAGTTAGAGTTGGCAGGTCTTAGAATCCACATCATAGGTTAGTCATCATAAGAAGTATTAAGAGAAGGTGGTTCAATGAAACGCAGAATAAGAACAGCTTATTTAGTTGCAGTAGATATTGGGCTGCTGGTTCTTTCGCTTTTCCTTTCGTTTCTGATTCGTTTTGAGGGCAAGTTCCCTGCTGAGTATTTCGATTTGGCAGACCGTTTTCTGGTCAGTGTCATCCTTATCAAGATTGTGGTCTTATTCCTATTTGGCCTTTACAATAGCCTCTGGGAATATGCGTCCGTAGAAGAGCTTCTGAAAATCTCAGCCGCTTCTATCGTTGCCAATACAGTTATGCTGTCGTTCCTATTCTTGTTTGAAACCCGGATACCTCGCAGTATCTATATCATTGTCTCAATACTGGATGTCATGTTTATTGGTGGTGTCAGATTAAGCTATAGGATGCTCAGGAGATTGAAAAATCAGGGCAGTCTTTTCAGCCGTTCCGTCAAGAAAAGGGTCATGATCGTAGGTGCCGGTGATGCCGGTGCAATGGTTATAAAAGAGCTTAAGCGGCATGGCGATCTCCATATGAAACCTATTGTAGTCATGGATGATGACTCGATGAAGTGGGGAAAGAGCATTCAAGGGATCACTGTAAGGGCTGGAACAAGAGAGATTTCGCGCATAGCCAAAGCGAAACGCATTGATGAAATCATCATTGCAATACCTTCAGCATCTAAAAAAGAAATTGCTTCAATTGTGCATGAATGTAAAAAAACAGACTGCGATCTTAAGATTCTACCAGGCGTCTATGAACTCATCAATGGACAAGTCAGCATCTCAGAAATCCGCAATATTGAAATTGAGGATTTGTTGGGCCGTGATGAAGTCAAATTAGATATAGGCGATTTAAAAGCATTGCTTACCAATAAAGTCGTCATGGTCACAGGCGGAGCCGGTTCAATAGGCTCTGAGCTGGCGAGGCAAATTGTGAAATACAGTCCTCAGAAGCTTATACTGTTAGATATAAACGAAAACGGTTTGTTCCAGATTCAACATGAGTTAAAACGCAGTATGGCAAAAAAGAAAGGCATTATTCCCATTGAGGTATTAATTGCTTCCATACGTGATCGAAAACGGATCGAGAGAATTTTTAATGACTACCGACCACAAGTCATCTTTCATGCTGCAGCGCATAAGCACGTGCCACTTATGGAAGACAGCCCGTATGAAGCTATCAAGAACAATGTCTTTGGAACATTGAACCTTGTTGAACTGTCTGATCGATACCACGTTGAAACCTTTGTTCAAATTTCAACAGATAAAGCGGTCAATCCGACCAATGTCATGGGCGCGACAAAGCGAATCTGTGAGATGATCATCCAGACGCACAATCACATCAGTCAGACAGAGTATGTAGCCGTAAGATTTGGCAATGTCCTTGGCAGCAACGGAAGCGTTATTCCACTTTTTAAGCAGCAGATTGAAGAAGGCGGACCGGTTACGGTGACCCACCCTGAAATTACGCGATACTTTATGACAATTCCAGAGGCGGCTCAGTTGGTTTTACAGGCAGGTGCCATGGCTCAAGGCGGTGAGATCTTCATACTTGACATGGGTGAGCCCGTTAAGATCCTGACGCTCGCAGAGGATTTAATCCGGCTTTCAGGCTTCATCCCTTATGAGGATATGGAGATTGAAATTACAGGGCTCAGACCCGGAGAGAAACTTTTCGAAGAGCTGCTGCTCAAGGAGGAAGGGATCCTCGAAACGCATCATGAGAAGATCTATATTGGTCGGCCGCTGAGTGTTGACTCCAGCTATCTAATGTCGCAATTGAATCAACTTGAAGCCATGATAGATGAGGAAAGTGATCAGGTCTTGAAGGGCGTTTTAAAGCAAATTGTACCCACCTATCAGGAACAAACTGTAAATTAGTAAGCGGGTTGAGTATTAAACTTTTCTTAATCTTGTCTTACATTTCGATATCATTTGGCGAAACGACGTAAAAATTAATCTTTTCGGGGTATAATGTAATAGTACGAGTCTTCTCTTTACACAAACATCTAATTTGAATGAACTCAAATTAAGAGGAGGAATTTTGATTATGAAAAGATTTATTGCACTCATCATGGTCGTGATGCTTTTAGTCGGGATCATGCCAGCAACCATGGCGGCTGAAAAAACTGCGGGAGAGCAGCTCCGTGATTTAGGGCTCCTGAAAGGTGACGACTATGGCAACCTAATGGAGGATAAATACCTTACCCGTTCAGAAATGATGGTCATTCTCGCCAGGATGCTCGGCGAATATGATGAAGCTGAAGCCTACAAATTGAAGTCGTCCTTTACGGATGGCAACAATCACTGGGCTGAGCGTTATGTGGCCTATGCTCAAATGCGTGGCTGGACAAGTGGTATGGGCAACAATGAGTTTGGCTACGAGATGAAGCACACTGCGCAACAAGCTGCTGTTTTCATGTTGAAGACGTTAGGTTATGTTGCAGACACTGACTTTACCTGGACAAACGCTTTCCCTAAAGCTACTCAGCTTGGCTTGTTCACGGGCGTCGACATTGAACCCGGTCAAGATATCCTGCGAGGAAGTTTATTCCAGGTAATGATGCGCACCTTGAATACAAACATGAAGGGCTCTACACAAACCTTGGGTGAGAATTTGGGCATCATGGGTTCTGTACCGCTTGCAGTATCATCAGTAAAAGCTAATGGACTTTTACAAGTTCTTGTTGAGTTTAACTCAGACAGTTGGAAGGATGATGAAGAACTCGTCAACGTTGAAAACTATATTTTTGAGGACCAGGATGGCGACGAGCTTCTCGACGTCAATGATGATCCGGTTGTCATAGATGATATTTCGGTTAACGGAAAAGTCGTCACCATTACGTTTGAAGAACCAATGGAACAACAATCTGAAGCTAACCTCACAATAACGGATGAAGTCTTACCTTCAGAAGATGATTTTGACTTCAATTTCTTTGATACTAATCCGCCAGTCGCTACATCAGCTTCTGTCGTAGGTAAAGAAACCGTTAAAGTGACATTCAGCGAACCGGTTGACCCTGCTACAGTCAGCGCCAGTGACTTCACAGTAGAAGATGGGGATATGTTTATCAGAGGTGTCAATCTGATGAACAACAATACCGAAGTCAACGTTGAGCTTTACGCGGAGCTCGAAGCGGGAACCATAGAAGTAGGCGTAGGCAGCGGTATTGAAGATTATGCAGGATTCAAGACAGTTGCAAAGACCTTTGATGTTCGAGTAGTTGTCGATACCACGGCACCTTCTGTCGTTGGTTACAAAGACGCTTCCATGACAGGTGTTACTTTGATCTTTAACGAAGACATTGTGCTGACAGATGACTATGTCTCAAGTAAGAGCATCTATCACACAAATGGCAGTAACTTAGCAGCACCGATTTCTTCAGATGATATTGATGGCAAAGAACTCACACTTGATTTCTCAGCCAATGAAATGCCGGAAGGCAATGCGTATGTCTATATCCTTGCTGATACCTTCATGGATCTTTGGGATAATGAAAACAGCAAACAAACGATTCTTGTCAAAATCGAAGCTGATGAAGTGAGACCTACTCTGACTGGCATCAGTGTTATTGATGAAGAAGAAATCGAACTGATCTTCAGTGAAGCAGTTGAAGAGGATTCTGCAGAGGACATTGAGAATTACGTCCTTCAGAACAGTGCCGGAACAGTGCAGGATGATATGATTGACAGCGTGGTTAGAGGTACAGGCGATGAAACGGATACGGTCACAATTCGGTTTGAAGAACCACTGTTAGGTGGTTATAAACTTGTAATTGAGAACGTAGAAGACTTGTCAGGCAATGAAATTGCTAAGGTTACCAGATCCTTCACAGTGACGGATATGACTGATCCTGTTGTTGGAGATTTCAGCGCCAAGCTCTATAACCCAGATGCGGATGTTCAAATGATTGTAGTTCGTTTTGGCGAAGCTATGGCAACTTCAGGTAAGTATGCTGTTAACGATCTTGAGAAGTATGTGCTTGAAGATAACAAATTCCTTGCTGATCTGGACGATGTCACCATTACTATGATCGAAAGCAATAAGGCTGTTGAGATTAAAATTCCGGAAGATAGTCTTGATTTAAATGATGGTGAAAGTTATAAGTTGGAAATTGGCAGAGTCGCTGATGCGGCAGGTAATTATACAGTCGCCATGGTCAATGAATTGACTATTATGGATGCTGGCCTTGTTCGTGTCGAATCCGCAGAGCTGGTTTCTTCAACAAAGGTTGAAGTCACTTTCGAAGATCGACTTGTAACGGTTGATAATTCTGATTTCGTCATTTATGCGGATGAAAATAACGACAACGGCTATGACGCTGATGAAAAACTAACAGTCACAAGAGTCTCATCTGCCGTTAATAGTGATGGCAATACGGTTTTGACGTTTACTTTAGCTAACAAAGTGGATACAGACGCGAAATCATCAGATGATCGAGATGATATCGCATTCGCGATCATTGATCAGACGTCAAAGAATCAATATAACGAAGTCGTTGAAGAGTATGACAATGAGCTCGTTGATGCAGCATCCCCTGAAGTTAAAGAGGTCGTATTCATAGATTCAGATGAAATCATGGTCGTGTTGACAGAAGCTCTCGAAGCCGGAACTTTTGCACCAACCGGCAAGAATGGTTTTACGACTACAAGCGGCACGCTGTCAAAGGCTGAGATCTATGCAAACCGCAATATCGTTCTTACTTCGAACGAAGACGATTTTACGATCAATACCAATGTCTATTATAATGAAGCCGCTGGAATTGCAGATTTGGAAGGTTTTGTACTCAAGAGCTTTTCCAAGACGGATGCATTGACACAAAACTAGAATTATTTAGAATTGGAAGGGTGGAAACTGAGGAGGGCATTATTCTCCCAGATTCCACCCTTTTTTTCCGCCTTTTACATACAAAACACTTCCGTTCTTGATTTAGTCTGGTAAGATATTAATGGAGCATTTTACAGTTGAATAGCAGGAGGGAACACCCATTGAAAAAAGTACAATCTAAAAAGCAAGGAAACCCTAAAAATAAATTAAATAAGTCTTTGATGCCTAAAGCTACAAAGGGGATCCTATTAATCCTATTTCTGATTCTCGCAATTATCCCTATCATAGTGCGACTCAAAGTAGTGAATCTTACCGTTTTCGCTGAAAGTCCATGGGTCAGTGACGTAGACTATGACTTCTTTTCCTACTACAAATCACGCATTCTTTTGTTGTTTAGCATATTCATGCTGGGTGCCTTTATTTGGGATCGTCTCTCCCTTGGAAATCCAATTGAAAAGAAACCATTTGATCTTTCAATCCTGGCCTTTTCCGGCGCAGTCCTACTCTCAACTATCTTCTCAGAATACATAAGTCTGTCAGTATGGGGCTTCAGAGGCAGATATGAAGGTGCCTTCGTTTTGTTGTCCTATATGCTGGTTTTGTTTATTGGTTCCAAGTATACCTATAATGAGAAACAGTTGAAATTCCTTTTGAAAGGACTGTATGTGTCTGTAGCGGTCATTGGAACCATCGGCATATTTCAGTTTTTTAAAATGGATTTATTCAAATCCGAGATCGGAAAAAGCATCATAGTGCCTATGCAATATTTAAAGTCCGGCGCCGAAATCACCATCCGGATGGCCGAGACCCAAATTTACAGCACCCTTCAAAACTCTAACTATGTGGGGAGTTTTATCGCGCTGACGGCGCCCCTCCTCATAACACTGGTATTTTTCGTCCACAACTTGAAGCACAAGCTCCTGGTTATAGTGCTATTTGTACTTAGCATGGCAAATCTATTGGGATCAAGATCCAGAGCAGGTATAGTCGGTGTTTCCGTTGCTGCAATCTTGATGATCATTCTTTTCCGAAAAGAGCTGTTCAAGCGCTGGAAGGTCAGCCTTGTGGCACTGGTCATTACGGTTGGCCTAGTCACTGCCATGAACACGGCTACGGATGGGCAGATCTTCAATAGAATTAAGGCGACCATCGCAAGCCTTGCTCCGGCAGAAAATCTCTACGGTGCCCAGCAAGCGACTTCTGAGGACAATGTCCTTAAACTCGAACTTCAGGAGGAGCCTCTGTTCATTAAATATGAAAACGAGCAGCTTTATTTTACGGACGCACAGGATCAAGTCATGGAAGCAGTTAAGGGCGAGGCAGACTATACCTTGGCTGACCCGCGCTTCAGTAACTTCAAATTTGACATCACCCTAGCTGATGAAGATATGCCGATGGTCACGGTGAAATACCGCAGCATTAGCCTCAGGTATGTATTCCTTGAAGATGAAGTGAGGTACGTCAACCACGCAGATGTTGCTGTTAAGATTAATCCTATCGAAAAATGGGGCTTTGAAGGCCGTGAACGCCTCGGTTCATCCCGCGGCTACATTTGGTCCAGAACCTTTCCTATGCTGAAGGACACGCTTTTGATTGGACATGGTCCGGATACCTACATGCTCTACTTCCCACAGGATGATTATATTGGAAAGCAACTCGCTTACAGTACGACAGGAATGGTGACAGACAAGCCACATAACATGTACCTGCACACCGCCGTCAACACGGGGATCGTCTCATTGCTGGCACAACTGGTGATCTTTGGAGTATATATCCTTCAGAGTCTCAAACTCTATTTTAGAAATCCGTTCGAAGATTTTAGGGCTCAGTTGGGCGTGGGCATTTTCCTTGGTGTCGTGGGATATTTAGGCGCTGGGATGTTCAATGATGCCATTGTGTCTATTGCGCCGGTCTTCTGGGCGCTGCTCGGGATAGGGTTTAGCTTGAATCAAAGTTTGCTGCTCGAGCGAAAAGAAGCGCATAGTTAAGGTTGGGCGAAGCTCACACTTCGGATGTGGTGGTGGAGGAGTGACCATCGGCTAATCAACCTCTTTGTTTAGAAGTTCACAAATTTGGTATCAATAAACCATAGAAGTTAATTTCATACGACAGTTCAATTAGACGTAAAAAGAAGAAGCGGAACCAACCTTCTGATTTTTGCGTCTAATTGTCTGTAGCAGTGAAATTACAAGGTTACCTTTATTTCAAGGAGGGTCTGATATGAAACGCTTTATTTCAATTATTTTGGCTTTGATTATGGCAATAGGGATTATCCCGGCCGGGTATGCGGCTGAGCCAACCGCCGGGGAGACACTGAGGTCCTTGGGCCTCGTAGTGGGCTATGACAACGGCGACCTCGCAGAAAACCAATACCTGACGCGCACGGAAATGATGGTTATCCTCGCGAGAATGCTCGGCGAGTATGACGAAGCTTTCCGCTGGACCCGTCAATCCACCTTTTCAGACCGCAGTAACCACTGGGGCGAGCGGTATGTGGCTTATGCCCAGTACAAAGGTTGGACTGTTGGGATTGGAGACAACAAATTTGGTTATGATCAAAGGCACACCGTCCAGGAAGCCAGCGTTTTTATGCTGAAAGCTTTAGGCTACACAGCACCTGCTGACTTCACGTGGAATACGGCGTTCTCCAAAGCGAAGGACCTTGGACTGTTTGAAGATTTGTCTTTGAGAGAGACCAGCAACATTTATCGTGGTGAACTTTTCCAAGTCATGCTGAATACACTGCTGACAGATATGAAAGGCCAGACTATGATGCTTGGCCAGAAACTGGACGTTTTGACACCGGACATGATCCCGTTTGAAGTGGAATCCGTCTCTTCAGATCACCTCAAGGAAATCAAAGTCGTTTTTTCCAAGGATGTGGATGAAGATACACTTTCCAGTTCTGACTTCAGTATTTCCGGGCGCACTGCGACGCCTGAGCTTCAGTCAGATGATGTCACTGTTATTCTCACCCTGTCAAACGTCTTGTCTAATGACACGCGTTACAGCTTGACCATCAGCGGCATTCGTTCTGAGGATGGCACTTCTTTGGCGCGCGTCACAAAAACCTTTACGACGGATGACGACATTGATCCTGAAGTGGAGGACGTCAGGCTTTTAGGGCCAGCTTACGTGGAGATCACGTTCTCTGAGCCAATCAAAACCGCCGGAACCGTGCAGGTTTATGATGGCAGAACGTCGTACACCGCGGCGGCTTCTTTTGCAGAGCTTGGCAGTGACACAATTATTGTTCGCTTGAGCAAAGCTTTGTTAAACAATGAGACTTACGAATTCAGAATCAGAAACTTCAGAGACTACGCTGGTAATTACAGTGAGGATCATGAAGAGGATCTGATTTACAGGGCTTCTGCTTATGACCCAACCGCTAAGATTTTGAAAGCCACTCAGACTTACGTTCATGTGGAATTCAGCAAGCTGGTCAGCGGCATTACCAAGGAGCACTTCTATCACACTTCAACGACTAAAGTGCCGCTTGGGGTTTACTCCAATGCCGCTATGACGTCGGCGTTGTCGACTACGACTAAAGTGGATGAAGTCTATGTGAAGTTTGCGGATGCGTCCGGTGGAACTATAGTGGGTAATCCGCTGCCATCCGGGACAGCCACGATTTATATCAAGGAACTTGGCGCTTCAAATGCCAAGATTGTGGATGAGTACGGCAACTATTATCTTGGTGGGAGCTATTCCGTAACAGTGACGGCAGATACCACGAAGCCAACGGTAACGAAGCTTGCAGTTTCATCTTCAAGTTCGACTTCCACAAAACTGGCCATTGAATTTAGCGAGAGTGTTAAATTTAGCGGTACGAATATTGAAGTCCGCAATACGGATGACTCAGTCATCACAGGGCTGTCTGTTGCAGTTACCGGTTCTGGCAATGTCTATACCGCAAACTTGACCGGGGTCAACTTGACGGGCAGATCCATCAAGGTTTTGATCAAGAATGTTGAAGACCTGGCGATTGTGCCTAACGTCTTGACTTCATACAGCAAGACGCTTTCGGTAGCGGATTCAACGGCGCCAACGGTGACTAAGGTCACTCAAGACACAGGCAAACAGGAACTCTATGTGACCTTCAGTGAGCCTGTGACGTCTGCGACAGCACTTGAGGAAGACAACTATATGATTCTTTCAGGTACGACGACAGACCGTCTCAACAACAATCCTGTATTTATCACAGGGGAGACCGTCGTTAAGTTGACCTTGACGGATGCAGAGTTCACACTTTCTCAAAGAGCAGGTGCGGATTTCAGGATTTCCGGGATCAAGGATCATGGCGGCAACACCATGAGCACCTTCACGATTGAGTTCGACGACATTGAGGATTTGATGGGGCCTGCGCCACTGCTTGAAAAAGTTGAAGCTGTAAATCTCAGAACTATTAGAGTGACTTTTGATCAGTTACTTGAAGTGGTGGATATTGATGCTTTTACTATTATGTTTGGCACAACTGAGCGTAAGCCTATTGACCTTCAGGAATCTACAAGTGGAGGAGATACAGTCATCATCCTGACTTCGCCTGTTGATTTGCCTTATGACGCCTCTGGGTTAAAATTGAAGATTGATACCAGCGACTCTAACCCACTGGAGAATGGAGACGGGCAGATGGTCTCCGATATAACCAAAGATATTGAGGACAGAATTACTCCAACTCTTGCTATGGATAGTGATGGGAAATATATGGTTACTATTGCAGATAGTCAAACTTCTGGAAGTGTAGTCTCAATGGTTTTCACAGAAAGTATTTTGGAAGGTTCTGTTAAGACTAATACTTTTAGCATAATTCCACCGGAAGGTAACCCTCCAATAGTCGTAACAGCAGTGGGAACAAATGGCAGTATTGTAAATATCACAATTAGTTCAGAACTTCCAATAATTCCTGAAATCAAACAGAACTCAGATATACTTGACGCTAACAATAACCCATATACAATCCCGGTTACCATAACTCCTATTCTTAAATAAAGCATATTCAGTCTATGAAAAAGCCCCGGCACTGTTTTTGCCGGGGCTTTTCAACTAACAGCATTAAATTTACTGCATTTCTTTACCGCATATATTAGCATCCCAATAGATTATTTGGTGTTTGTTAGCTTATGGCAATTCATAATATTTGTTTTTGCCACGGCCTTCACGGACGATTAGCCCGCGTTCGACCATTTCACGCGCTATAGTATACGTTCGAGTTCTCTTTAAGTTTAATAGAGTCAGCATATCTTCTTCCGAGATCGTCTCATTCTGAACCAAATAATTTAGAACTGCTTTCATCTGAGGTGTTAGCTGGTTCATAGAAGTTGTCAATTTTTCATGATTTTTTGTTGTACTTTGTCCGTGAAATTTACGATGATAATTATAATTTGGTAATGTTATGCGGAAGGTGTTATCTGAAACAACTATTTCTGGAAGGCAGTCCTTATCTCGATAGAGTTCAAAAATTCTGCGTATACCCGTGCCATAAGCCTCGATATGCTTAAGCCTGAAGAAGGCTTGCGCTAACTTCGCATTTCTTGGCTGTGAAATTCCGTTAATGATATCGTTAGCGGTCAGTCCTGGTAATAAGCCTCCAAGATTAATAAACTCCATTCGTTCACTGTTGATATTTATGATAATACTGCCGCTGAAACTATAGTCCCTATGCACTAATGCGTTTAATAAGGCTTCCCGAATAGCTTCGGGAGGATAGTCCTTATAATCGTATCGATCCAGCTCGCGGATTTCTGAAGCAGTACGGTTATTAAGCAGCAGGTAATCATAGGTATCATGCAATTGCTTAAACACTGAGCCTCCGAATTCACGACGATCAATAAATACTGTATTAGCCGAATCGTCGAATACCGCAACTTTCACAGTATGTTCGCATTGATCAGATAAGAGTTGAGCCAGGTTTGTGAACAGTTTCATTTCAGCGTCCCAGATTCCAAGTGAAATATACTTTTCTTTGGAGAATTCGATGTTTCTTTTTTTTGAATTCACTTTTTGCTGTGGAGAAAGATAGATCTTGAAGAATGCTTCGGTGTGATTCAAATGAATCACCATCGGCATTCTTAATGAGCTGACGAATCAGTTCCCAAGATGCTTGAACAGAGGAAGTACCTTGACGTATATAGACACCGGACGGCTTCATGCCTTTATTTTTTAAATAATAGGGCTTGGCAGAACCTTCAGATATGCTGACTTTAATGATATTGTTGATTAAAAGCTCATATTTGATAAACATAGTTATATCGGGAAGAATTGCATCACGAATGATATTGGTTAATCGTGTATATGCGTCATCAACGTCTTGAAGGCCGACTTCTGTTCCGTGATCATCAATGCCAACGTAAATGATGCCACCGTTTAGATTGGCAAACGCGACGACTTCTCTGCTAATGTCCTCATTGACAAATAGCTTGAATTCTATGGATTCATTCTCGACCATGTTGTGATTCACCTCACACTGAATAACTTGGGCTAAGTTCATTTTATCATGAATATTCACTGAATGAAAGTGAATATTCGGTTTTTCAGTGAATGTTCAGATGGAAAGAAGGATGACGGTATCAATTGGCTAACAATCTGTGGCCCAAGGTTCATCTGGTTTGTTAACATAATGCGGAAGGAAAACGGTGTCTGCGGCTGTTGACCTATTGACCCCGCCTTCTGCTCTTTTTTCAAGAGTGTGACCCATGTCACACTCTTTTCCTTTTAATAGGAATAAGATAGTAGGAGTAAGGACGCTGAGTAATCATAGGCAAGATAGCGTGGAAGTCCCCCCCGCTTTGTCTGTTTATCTCAAGCGTCCTTCACTACAAATTCTGATGGGGTGAGGTTCATGAAACACATAAAGAAAGTTGGACTGGTAGTCGGTATAGCCGCTGTTCTGGCGGTTTTTGCAGGTCCTAAGCTAATGAAGGTCGTTCTGGCGGAGGATGCTGGCACTGAAAAGGAAGCGAGTCGGGGGATCGTCACTGAGCTTATGACAGTGCAAACCTCAACCTTATCCAAAGATCTGTTCTTCATAGGTACCCTGGAGAGCGAAGCGACTTCGAATCTCAGTTCCAGGATTACTGCGGCAGTGTTGACAACGCATGTGACGGATGGTCAGACGGTAAAAAAAGGTGATCTATTGGTAACGCTGGATCAGGAATCCCTTGCAGCCAAGAAATCCATTATGCTGGCACAGCGACAGACGCTGTCGAGTCAGATTTCTTACCTCTCCAGTGAGGTCAGTTCCTTTTATTCGGACAGTCCAATGATTTATAAGCTGTCCTCATTACAGGACAGCCTTGAATTTCAAAAGCAGGAATATGAAAGCGCGCAGATCTTATACGAAGCAGGCGCTATTTCTGAGCTCGCCCTGGATCAAGCCGCACTTCAGATCAACACTATGGCTTATCAGGCTCAGGAACTCGAAGCTACTTTGAACAGCAATTATGATCAACTTAAGAATGAGAAGCAAACAGCGCTCAGCAGGCGAAATGAAATAGATGCTGCAATAAGAGAACTGGAATTGACTTTGTCAGAAGCTGAAATCAGAGCCCCTTATGACGGCGTGATCAGACAGCTCCATGTCGCTGCCGGAGATCTTGCTGCACCGGGTAAGCCCGTTGTTACCTTGGATAAAGGCGGCGTCAACAAGGTCGTGCTGCAGGTCGGTGAGACGGATCTCATTCAATTAAAATCCGGCATGAGTGCGGAGCTGACTTTTTCGGGCAGTGACGTCATCCAATATGGGACTGTGACCTCGGTCAGTTCAAGCATACACCCGGTTACACGAATAGGACAGGTTGAGCTGTCTGTGAGCGACATGACCATTGAGGCGCCGGTGGGTGCCAGTGTGCAGGTGCGGGTTGTCCTTGAAGAAGAAGAAAATCAGATGATGATTCCGCTGGATGCCGTCAAGACACTGAATAATCAAGATGTCGTTTATGTCAGTGAAGATGGTCAGCGTGTGGTGGAGCGAGAAGTGACCACTGGTAATAAACAAGGTGAAAGCTATCAAATTTTGGAGGGGCTGGAAGCCGGGGACGTGATTGCTATCAACAACTTGGACGCCCTGTATGATGGCGCAGTGATTTATAATTTTAGCGGTTCGACTGAAGTGGGGGCGGACGCTGATTTAGACTCGGACTTGGAGGTGAGACCGTGAGCTTTGGCAGATTTTCTGTAGAGAAACGCCATGTGGTCCTGTCACTGATGATCGGGCTCATTCTCTTTGGGATTTACAGCTATTTGACCATGAACACTCAGCTATCGCCGGATACGAATGCGCCCACGGCGACGGTGATGACGGCGTATCCGGGGGCATCGGCGGCAGATGTCGTTACGGAGGTGGCGGATCCTCTGGAGCAGGCGTTTGCGAAGCTGGAGGGAATTTCGGCCATTGAGTCGACGAGTCAGGACAATCTGGCGATCCTGCGGTTGACCTTTGACTACTCGACGGACATTGATGAGGCGACAATCGCCATACAAAACGCACTGAGCAGGGTGCGGGAGAGTTTGCCGGAGGGGATCAAGGAGCCTCAGGTGATGAAGTTTAGTGCTTCAGATATGCCCATCATGACGATAGGGCTCGGCACTGAGGCGCTGGACATGGCCGCGCTGAGGCGTGTGGCGGAGGAGGAGCTCCTGACGCGCTTTCAGTTGACGGAAGGGGTAGCGTCGGCGGATCTGCTGGGCGGCTATGAGCAGCAGGTGCGGGTGGCGCTGAACGCGGACCGGTTGCGGGCGTTCAGATTGACGGAGGGTCAGGTGGTAGAGGCCATTTCCAAGGCCTACTTGAAAGCACCTGGCGGGAGTATCCTCCACGAGGGTTCGGAATTGCTGGTGCGTGTGGATGCCAATGTCAGCTCTGCGGAAGCATTGGGGCGTTTGGAGATGCCTTTGGCGGACGGCAACGCAATTCGCCTGGAAGACGTGGCAGCAGTGTCACTGACAACGGGTGCGCGGGAAAGCAGTTACAGGCTGAACGGCGAGGAAATGCTGGCGGTGACCATCACCAAGAAAACCGGGGAGAATACCATTAAGGTTATTGAACGGCTCAAGGATGAGATGGCGCTTATGCAGTCAGACTATCCCAACGTTGAGCTTAGTGTTGCCTATGACGATTCCGAGTTTACAGAGCAGATGGTGGACAATATGACCAGCAGCATTGCTCTGGCGATTCTGTTTACGGTTGTGGTCATTGTATTATTTATTGTCAATATTTCAAGATCTCTTGTTATAGCCGTGTCTATGCCGCTGGTTTTTCTTATTACCTTGGGATTGATGCGTCTATTCGGAATGAATCTTGACCTGGTAACGCTCTCGGCTTTGATCTTGAGCATTGGATTCGTGGTAGACGGTGCTATTGTCGTCGTGGAGAATATCAGCAGCCATGCGGCGTCCGGGAAATCTATTGAAAGAGCAGCCATGGACGGGACGGATGAAATAGCTATGCCCAGCATTGCCGGGGCAACGACGACATTGATTGTGCTGGTGCCCCTGCTCTTCATTGAAGGCTTTGTTGGGGAGATGTTCCGGCCGCTTTCTATGACTTTGATATTTGCGATCAGTGCGTCGCTGTTTGTGGCGCTCGTGATGATTCCACAGCTGTCCGTACTGATGGCGCCATTCGAGTTCAAGGGACTTGAGGGCTGGGTCAGACGGGTGGCGGACCCCTTCAACCGCTGGATGGACAAGCTCCTTGAGGGCTATATTCATGTATTCAAGAAAGCCCTCTATCATAAAAAACGCACCTACCTGCTGTTGGTGGTTGGGCTGGTGCTCAGCGCCGGTTTTCTAAGACAGAACGGCATGGAGATGCTGCCCAAGTTTGACAGTGGCGTCAGTTATATCACTGTGGAAATGGAACCTGGGACAACTCTTGAGGATACCGAAGCGGCTTTAAGGCGGATTGAGGCTTACCTGGCCTCTGAGCCCAGTGTAGTGACCTTTGACTCGCGCCTTGGTTATGAAGCGGGAAGTGTTCAGATGGGTGACTTTGGCATGATGGGGACGGATCAGGGTATGATTACCGTCACTTTGTCCTCGCGCCTGGAGCGGGAGGAAAGCATCTGGGAGTTCCAATCGCGATTAAGAGAAGAAATTGAGACGCTGCCTGGGATCAACCGCTATGTGGTCAAGGAAAAGGGCGGGACAGCAGTCAGCGGAGCCTCTGCGCCAGTGGCGGTGAAGCTCAGCGGGGATGACCTGCCTGTGCTTTATCATTTAGCTTCTCAAATGGAAGAGAAATTGACCGGAGTTTCAGGTATTACGAATTTGTACAAGAGCTATAATGATGGTTACAGTCAGATGAGTGTCCGGTTCGACCAGACGAAGCTGCAAGCCCTCGGGCTGACTAGCCAAAGTGTCTCATCCCAGCTTTATCTCGCGCTGGAGGGCATGGAGGCCAATACCATGACTTTGGAAACGGGTCAGACACTTCCTGTTCGGGTCGAGAACCGGTATGCAGGGGAGCAGTCCCTTGAGCAGCTGATGAATACTGAAATTATGACACCACTGGGGGCCAGCATCCGCCTTAAGGAAATTGCTGTGGTGACCCAGGAACCCAGATCCAATCTCATTGAGAGTGAGAACATGAGGTATACGGTGGAAGTGCTGGGGTATATAGAGAATAGGACTTTCAGCCACGTTATGACGGATGTGGAAAAGCAGATTGAAACCATGGTGATGCCTATGGGGTATGATATTGAGCTTGCAGGTGAGCAGCAGACCCTGACGGAATCCATGGGGGATATGGTGTTTCTTATTTCACTGGCCATTTTCTTTGTCTATTTGCTGCTTGTGCCGCAGTTTAAGTCCTTCCTGCACCCGCTGACCATAATGATGGCGATTCCCATGGTGGCTATTGGCGTAGCACCAGCGCTGGGACTGACCGGGCGAGTTATTTCCATGCCGGTGCTGCTTGGGATCATCCTTCTCGCGGGGACGGTGGTCAACAACTCAATTTTGCTGGTGGATTCGATTAATGACCACAGGGCAAAAGGTTTTGAAATGAGGGAAGCGATAGAGCTGGCCATTCGGGCGAGGTTCAGGCCCATCATGATGACGGCGCTGTCAGATGTGGTAGGGATGCTGCCGCTGGCTATGCAGCTGGCACTGGGATCTGAGAGGTTCTCGCCGCTGGCAGTGACGGTCATTGGGGGCATTACGGCAGCGACGGGGCTGACGATCATTGTCATTCCGCTTATCTATGTGACCTTGGAGAATGTGGTGATCCGGGAGGACCGGTTTATTGCTGAGGTCTTGCCGGAGGCGGGGAAAGCGTAAGGGGCAGGCGAATGGGTTGCTGAAAAAAATGAAAGGCAAAGGGGGTCGATAGACTTAAAGCCGCAGCGGCTAGCGCCTATCGACCCCCACTTCCAACATTGCAGAAATGAATCCAAGCGGGCAAACGTATTAAATCTTGTTAACAAGCAAAATATTTGGACAGCCCTTGGCTGAATGCGGGTATAATATAGTAGACGCTTGTTTACGAATGATGATTGAGGGTGATGGATTGAAGAAACTCATTGCAATAGTAATTTGCCTGGCACTGACGCCTTTTGGGGCGTTTGCCGCAGAGGGGGAAACACTGGAGACGCTCAAGGTTAAAGCCGTCGCTTCGAGTGTGGATTTGCTGGCTATGGAACAGGGTATGGAAACCTTGATGGAGAATTTGGAAGCGGTACAGGACAAGGAAGAGGACATTGTGGCTGCCTATGAAGCTTATCAGACCTATGAGAGACTGCATAGAGCCGGCGCCGGCCTGATTCCGGATCCGAATCCCCTTCTTGATCCGCTGGATCCACTGAATCCAACGCCGGAGCAAATTGCCATGAAGCAAGCTTATCTGCAGCTGCAGGCAATGTTTTTTAAACTCTTTGGCATTCAGACGCCGTCCTTAAATGACGAAGAAATCTATGACAATTTCATTTATCCGGTGGATGTTCTCCCCAACAAACTGATGGATCAATACGCCTCACTTCGGATCGACAAGGATCGTGTGACCTCCATGCTGGAGGGCGGCGTTGAAGCTCTATGGTGGAACATGGGCTCGCTGGGCACCCAGAAAAGGCTCATTGAGGAATACGTGTCACTGCTGCAGGTTCAGTTGGGGGCGGAAGCGGCGCGTTTTCAGGTGGGCAAGATTTCTGAGCTTCAACTTGAAGCCAAGCGGCTGGACTTGGATATTGCCATGAGAGATCAGGTCAGGCTGGACAGGGAAAGTGAGAACCTGGATTACAGAATGCGCTCACTTGCAGGTCTTGAATTCAATGAACCGTTTTCTGTCAAGCTGCTGCCAGTCACGGAGACGAACGGTGGGCTGAAAACTTATGAGGCGTTTCTGACGGAGTCTTTAAGAACCAGAGCGGATGCTATTCGCGCGCTGCGCCAGGTTTTTACCATTCGTCAGGAAATAGGTGTCATGGAAGATATCATTGAGGATGACGATCATCCGCGCCGTAAAGCGATTCGTATGGACCTGCTCAGAGCAGAAGAAGCTTATGAGGCGACGGTCCGTTCGGTGGATGCGCAGCTCTACGCCGCGTATGACGCGACGCTGACGAAACAAGAAGCGCTCCTGAACGCCAGAAGCAGCTATGATATCTCTGTACTGGATCTGAATCGCGTCAAGGCACTGCACAGTGTCGGTTATGTTGCCGATGTAGATCTGATTGGTGCCGAAATGGGGCAGAAGCAGGCTTTGTTGGCGCTGGAAAGCAGTATTTATCAATACAATCTCGCATATCAGACATTGATCCGAACGGTCCGTTACGGTTCAGGAACAGGGGGAATGACACAATGATCAAGCGGATTTTACCGCTCACTTTATTAGTACTGCTGCTTTCGGTATCCGGGGCATTTGCTCTGGAGACCATGACGCTGGATCAGGTCGTCGAGCGCGTTCAGACGCAGAACTCCCAACTGGCCCTCCTGGAGGAGGAACTCAGGTACACCGCATGGCTGGAAGATGAAGCCAGAGATACGGCGGAAGACCTTGAGGATCTGGTGGAATCCAATTATGGAGACGAGTGGCTGCCACAGGCGAGACTGGTCTACGTGGAGCCGCTGAAAATGGAATTTGAACTCAATTCTCTCGAGCGCCAGAAAGTGACGCTCAAGAAAACTTTGGAAAGCGACGCTGTCAACGCTTATCTTGGACTGATCAATGCGAAAGAAGCGCTGCTGCAGGCCAAGTATGACCTGCTTGTGGCTGAAAAGGACGAGCTGGCGAAGAAGCTGATGTTGGACATGGGGCGGATTGCGAAAATAGATTATGACAAAGCCTATATTGCCCTTCAGCAGCAGGGCCGCGTGGTCGCCTCCTATGAGCGGACTATTGAGTTGAACTACATCAAACTCAACGCACTGATGGAGCGCACGGCCAGCGACCGCTACGAGGTGGTCAAACCTATTTTGGATGTCTCGCTGCCTAAGATTGAGAGCTTTGACATGGCTGTTGTCAACTATAAAGAGAATTCCGACAAGATCCTGGATCAGGTGGAGGCCCTCAGAGTAGCGGAGGAGAACTACGATATCGCTGATGAAATTGCTGACAATGAGACGACCATTATTCAAGCTGAGAGGGCTATGAATTTGGAGTCCTTCAGGACGATCGCCATGCTCCGAAGTGCGGATTATGATTTCAGAATCGCTTATAACGACTTGGTGAGCAAGTATGATGCTGTCTTGACAGCCTTTGGCCGCTATGGGCTTTCTGTCAAGGGGTATGAGATTGCCAAGATCAAGTATGAGCGCGGCATGAGTACGCCTGTGGAGTTTTTGAATGCGGCGTCTGACAACGAAAGTGCAAGAAGGGCTTGGCAGACATCTCTGAATGATTTCTTCTCGGCGCGAACGGCGTTTATCGTGAATTTTTCAATTGAGGAAGCTACAGACGATGTGATTAAGCTGTAGTTTGATCCACTCGTTTATTTAGATGGACTGATTGTTGAATCACTATATTTTGTTGATCCAAATTTTAACTTTTTGACAGTGTAAGCTCCCGTGCTCCTGGTGAATCCATGTTGGATTTGCAGGGGGTCGGGAGCTTTTTACGTTGATGTTGCAGCTGTTTTAAATTTGTGTTTCATTTTGGGGATAGTTAACCATCGGCAGCGTATTTGGGGTAAACTTTTAGTGTGGGAAAGCTTTATTTTTCGAGCTTGTCCCGGATGAGGGGAGCACTTGCTGATGAGAAAGTGGATTGTATTGCTGGTGGCCATGGCGCTGTTCGTGGGCACGGCAATTTCAGGGTATACGGCCCCGCAGACCTCGGGAGAGATTTTGAAATCCTATGGGCTGCTGACGGGGGATTATAATGGCGACTTGACGGAGGACGCCTATTTGACGCGAGCAGAAATGATGGTGCTGCTGGCAAGGATGATGGGAGAGTTTGACCAGGCGGCTAACTATGGCTCGCGGTCAACCTTTGTGGACGGCGGTGCCGGGCACTGGGCAGAGCGATTTGTGGCCTACGCCCAGTCTCGGGACTGGACGGAAGGGGTCGGCGGGAATCGGTTTGGGTACAACGAGCGCCATACGGTGCGGGAGGCCTGCGTATTCATGTTGAAGGCGCTGGGGTACCGGGCTGGGGTGGATTTTACTTTTGAGACAGCTTATGATTTCGCTGTCCGATTGGGCTTGGTACCTGGGCAGGGCGAGGGCCAACTGGGTCTTGGCGGCTCGTTGTCTGGGGTTGACGCGGACGCGAACATCCTTAGGGGTCAGGTTTTTGACATGATGCTGCAGACGCTGAACACCAAGGTGAAGGGGCTGGATCTGGCACTAATTCATTTTGTATCCACCAGTACGGAAGCGCTGCATGTGGTGTCTGCGAAACCGGTGAACAGGACGTCTGTCGAGTTGATTTTCAGCGAGTCTATTGTTGGACTGGGTTCTGTCACGGTTAAAGCACCGGATGGGCCTATGACGTTGGTTGGGCTGCGGTCAAGCGGGAGCCACAGTGTCATTGCGACGGTGGGTTCCGAAATGGGTCTGGGCGCTATGTATGACATCACCGCCCGGGACTTTGTCAGCGAAGATGGCAATGTGAGCGTATACTACTTTGGTTCCATGCTGTTTGAGCCGGATGTGACGCCGGTGACAGCTAGAGTTTTGTCAGCGTCTCACACTTCTTTTTCAATTGAGTTTTCGAAGCCTGTGCTCGGTTTGACGGCGGGGCACATCTTCTATGGGGAGGATGGCAATGCGCCCCTTGGGCTTTACAAGGACGCTGCCATGACACTGCCGGTGGCCGCTGATGAAGCGGTTTCGGAGGTTTATGTCTGGTTGGCGTACAAATCTAATGGCAATTTGACAGGCGCGCCGTTGAAAGCGGGGACGTCTGAGGTTTTCATTGCATCGAAGAACAGTGACGGCGTGGCTTTGACGGATTCTTGGGGGGAGCCGTTCTTAGGCGGATCCTTGCAGGCAGTAGTGACAGGAGACATCTCTGCACCGACTGTCGTGAAGCTGGAGATGAGCTCGAACAACGCCTTTAAGGTGGAGTTCAGTGAGAATGTCAGTTTTTCTGCCTCCAATATGGATGTGAAGTTCACAACTGGGGCACTGATTCCGAATCTGTGGCTGTCGGTTTCCGGGTCTGGCAGTGCTTATACGGTACAGTTAAACGACGCCAATCTGACAGGAAAGAGCATTCGCGTTAATCTGAGGAATGTTGCGGATCAGGCGTTTATTCCCAATGTCATGTCAGTGCATACAGCAACGCTGACGATTCCGGACGTGGACAGACCTCAAGTGACTTCCGTGGTGAAGGATACGGTGTCGAAATATGTCTATGTGACTTTCAGTAAGCCCGTGGAGGTGGCCAGCGCGACGACGCGGAGCCGGTATGTGGTTGGCTTGTCAAACAGTTCGCTTGTACTGTCCAGGACACCGGTGCAGGTCAATGGCGGGCGGACTTTCCGGCTCAGCTTGACGAACACGGAATATACGCTGGCTCAATCATCCGGGGCGCAGCTGACAGTGACTGGGGTTAAGGACCTCAGCGGCAACGTTATGACAACTCAGAATTTTAGCTTCGGAAGTATGATGGATGTGGCACAGAATCCGCCGAAACTGGTGAGCGTTTACGCTGTCGACAGCCGAAATGTGACGGCGGTGTTTGATCAGGCCCTCGGCCGTGTGGATGCCGGGGCGTTCAAGCTCAATTATAATGGTGTGTCGAATTTGAGCTACACGGTTTCAGGGGGGCAGACTATTGTGAAGTTCCGGTCGCTGGCTGAGCTTCCGGGGAGCTTAGCTGGAGTTAAGCTGTTTGTGGATACTTCAGGGGTATCTAAGGTCCAGAATGTGTATGGGATTAACGTGAAGAACACCTCGCTGGCGGTGGAGGATCGGCGGTAGGGGGAGAGATCATGTAAGTGGACCTATAAAAAATGGAAATAGGGAGAAGTGGGGGTCAATAGGTGCAAGCCGCTGACGCCCACTTTCTTATTAGAATCAGGTGATCAGAATGAATTTCAAAACTGAGTTGGACTATAAAAAAGTTCATGGCGGGTATGTGGTATTCATCAAGGGCCGTGAAGCTCATGCGCACTTCAGTAACGAGAGAGGCTGCCTCAAGTTGATTCGGTTGTTGAGATACGGACGGATTCCATCTGAGCCCTATTTTAGAAATGCGGCAAAAAGGCTGTTGACCGAGGAGGAGTTTGAAGCGCTGGAGGCGGAGCGGTGATGGGCGCTTTCGGAACCATTTGGTTGAATTTACACCTCAGGCTATCAGACGTGCCCCTCGCTTCGCCCATCACCTCGCTGTGCTCGGTGACGGACTGCGCTTCGGTCGCGGGCTGCGCCCTATATAAATTAAGATGACGCCGCACCTCAGAGAGCAAGCTCTCTTACGCACGGCGTCATCTTTATTTATGCACGTCTTTAGCTGTTTCGCGACCATCGGCAAAGCTTTTCTTTGGGTATTGTTTCAAACCACGATATCTATTGGCTGCCCCGTGCAGCAACTTAGCAATTCTTCCTCGGAGTCCCCAGTCAGCATCAACACATCCCCGGGCCTCACCACTGTGGCGCCACGAGGGGTAATGATCTCGTCGCCGCGCTTCACCATGACAATCAGGATGGACATGGGGATGCCCAAGTCCATGATGGGCTTGTTGGCGAAATGGCTGTCCGCTGTGATGGGCAGTTCCAGGATCTTGTTGTGGATCTCGCCGGCGTAGTCGGTGAAGGTCTTGAGGACGGAGTCGTTGGGGGCGATCAGGTCCAGCTTGACGGCCATCTGGCTCATGAAGCTGCCCTGGATGAGGACGGACAGCATGGCCACGAAAAAGACCGTGTGAAAGATGAGGTTTGCCGATGGCAGCCCTAGTGACAGCGGATACGTGGCAAACACAATGGACGCAGCTCCCCTCAGGCCGGCCCAGGACACGAAAGCTTGGTGCCGCAGGGAATAGCCGAATGGCGTGAGGATGGCGGCCACGGCTACAGGCCTCGCCACCAGGATCAGGAAGACGGCCACCGCTAGGCCGACCAGTGCCACCTGTGGGAACGTGGACGGATTGACCAGAAGCCCCAGGGTGAAGAACAGAATGATCTGCATGAGCCAGGAAATGCCGTCGAAGAACCGCACCAGGCTGATTTTATGAACAATGGGGCTGTTCCCCACAATAAGGCCCATGAGGTAGACAGACAGGAACCCGTTGCCGCCTAGGGATTCGGAAGCGGCGAAGGTGGCGATCACAAAGCCAAAGGTCAGGATGGGGTAGAGGCCGTCAATATCCAGCTGGATCTTGCGCAGAGAGAGGGCTGCCAGTTTGCCTAAGACGGCGCCTGTGAGGATGCCGTAAGCGATCTGTTTTATGAGCATGGCGGCCGGGAAACCGCTGCCGGAGGACATGATGACGCTGAGGGTCAGGATGGTGAGCATGTAAGCGAAAGGGTCATTGCTGCCGCTCTCGATCTCGAGCATGGGGGCCAGACGGTCCTTGAGGTTGAGCTTTTTGGAGCGCAGGATCGAGAAAACGGAGGCCGCGTCGGTAGAAGCTATGACGGAGCCCAACAGAAAGCCCTCGATGAGTGAGAGGTTGGTGATGTAATAGACGAAGACGCCAACGAGTCCTGCGGTAATGACCACCCCGAGGGTGGAGAGAAGCAGGGCTTTGACCGCGACAGGTTTGGCGGTGCTCCAGTTGGTGTCGAAGCCGCCGGTGAACATAATCATAATGAGACCGAGGACGGAGATGTTGCGTGCCAGTGTCGCGTCGCTGAATTGGATGTTCCCGGGACCATCGGCGCCAAAAAACATGCCGATGGAGAGGAAGATCAGCAATGTGGGGATCCCGAAGCGATAGAGAATTTTGCTGGAAAACGCGCTGGCGAGAAGGACAAAGGCGGCGAGGAGCAGCAGTTGGTTTAGGCTCAGAGTTTGAAATGGGGGCAAATGCAGGACCTCCTTTTGTGCTTGCGAAAGGCAATTATGTTTACATTATTATACCCAAAATTGGGCGTTTCGGGTTCAAAGAGTTTTTTGACACTTATTGTGCCATTAAATGAGAAATTCCAAGTGAAATACTTGGAATTGTTTCGGACATCTAAATAGGGGTATTATGTAAATAATAAAGTTTTATGTTAACTTGGCTGATTTCATATGAGAGATCAGATTTTAAGGAGGAACTGAAAATGTTGAGATACGCACTTATCTTTCTCGTTGTCGCCATTATCGCCGGATTTTTAGGTTTTGGCGGGATTGCTGGTACGGCCACAGGAATCGCAAAAATATTGTTCTTTGTATTCCTCGTTTTGTTTGTTATTTCGCTCATTACCGGAAGAAAGAGGATCTGACGTGGGAACACGTCAGTGTTAATCATTAGAGTAATTTGAACGAAGAGAGTTAAAGGTGGCGCCCTCCTGGAGAGGGCGCTTTTTTCGTGTGGAGACGGGTGTAATGTTGCAATCATGTTACCGTACCTGACCCCAAGTTGAAACCCGTCCGCGTCCCCAACATGTAACCGCCTCATAAATCTCAATTCCTCCTTGCCAAGGGCGGTTTAATTTCCTACAATTGAAGATAGAGTAATCAAACTGTTATCGAGGATCATTTTCAGAGGAAAGGAGCGCCTTGAAGCCTATGAGTGAATCTCAAAAAGTCAGACTCTGGACCCGTCAGGACATCAAAAGTCTCGAGGAGCTGCAAAAGCACGGCGTGATCCGCATCAAGCGCGACCATCTTGAGGAAAAGTTTGATGCCATTTCGGGCTACATCATCAAGCTCTATAAATGGTTTGTCAACGCCGCTGACAAGCTGAGCCCCAAGCCAGCAGACGTCGAGTTCCCGGTCTGGTGCTCCATCAGCGAGGAAAATATGCTGCGGCCCACAGAGGACACCGTGGTCTATGTCCTCGAGGTCGACCCCTCGGAAATCATCTATTTTGATGGGATGAAGTGGGATCACGTCCTCAATCACCTGTACATTCCCAAGGACCAGGCGGACGAAGAGGCTTACAAGAAAGAAATGGCCAGTCGCGGCCACACCAACCTGTTCGTCTTTATGGATGAGGCGACGGCCCATTTCTATCCGAGGGAGCGAAAGCAGGTCATGGACAGTTGGATCCGCATTTTCGACATTGATGAGTGGAACATCTTCAGGGTCCAGGCGAACCTCTGGGAAATCCGGCAGGACATGATCGTCGACATCCTTTACTCAGAATAAAAGCACTGATGCACCATAGATCACAGGCAGCACCGGGAGGTAAGTCGTGAAACCAGTTCATTTAAATTACCAAAAAATAAAAAAGGCCGCTGTGACCTTAACCCTCACCCTAGGGCTTTTTCTGCCGATGGTCACCATTCCAGCCACCGGCTTCACCCAGGCGGTTTCGGCGGAAGTCCCAATTGACGCTTCAATAGAGACGCATCCGGCCTTTGAGCTCATCACCCGCGTCGAAGCGGACTACCTGGCCCTTGAGGATCTCACCCGCATCCCGGGTCTGACCTTGACTGTGCATGCCAGCCGGGATCTCAAGACGCTGAAAATTGGAACCCAGCAGTTTTTCATCATGCCTTCCGCAGACGGCCGACTCAACGTCCTCGACGCGACCGGCCGGGAGACCTGGCACAGCGCCTTCAGGGAAAACGGCGCAGATTATGTGGAGAGGGACTTTTTGGTGACGATTGGGCAAAGCGCGCTTTTGGAAGAGGCGGCTAATGAGGCACCGGAAACCGCGGAGTCTGCTGACACTGCAAACAGTGAACCGGAACTCGCCGCGCCGCTGCTCGTTAGTACTGAAGGCAATCTGCCGATGGTCCCTTCAGCCATCCCCCCCGCCGAAACTGACGTCACCGCCGAAATTACAGTCGCCGCACCTGCAGATATCCCAGTGCTATGCTATCATCACCTTCTCCTCGAGGCAGAAATGTCACCGCTTCAAAAGCTGAACGCGGCGATCGTCTCCGTGGAAAAGTTCGAGCGCGACATGGCCTACCTGAAGTCGAAGGGCGTCACAACCCTGACCATGGCCCAGCTGCAGGCGCACCTCAAGGGCACCTGGACGGCGCCGGAAAACAGCGTGGTCATCACGTTTGACGACGGCTATCAAAGCGTCTACCGCTACGCCTACCCTATTCTGAAGAAGTATGGTTTCACGGCATCCATGTTCGTGGTCACCGGTACGGTGGAGGCGACGCCTGTGGCGTGGGATCCATCCGCAACGGTGAAGATTTCCTGGGCCGAGATGAATAAAGCCAAGAATGTCTTTGAATATCACCCCCACAGTCACGCCCTACACGGCCTGAGCAGCAGCGGCGTGCCGCTGGCCCTGGCCCTCGACGAGATCTCGCTGAAGGCGGATCTTCAGATGGCGACAGTACTACTGACGGACAGGGGTTTCAACAAAACGAGGGTTTACGCGCACCCGTACGGCGTCCATGATGCCAGAGCAGACCAAGTGCTGAACGGCTTTGGATACGTCATGGCCTTCGCTCTTGGCGACGCACCGGCCAGCGCCTCAGATGTACCTTTTGCTCTGAAGCGTTATGGAGTTTTTCCATATACGGGGACGGGGAGTTTTGATAGGATGTTGGAGAGATAAGATTAATCGCAAGGAGGGAGTTCGTTGATCAGGAAACTACAGTTCGCGAAGACCTTCCTTGTTTTATTTTTTGCAGTTTTTTTGTTCGCGGCAGTTGTGGTGAACACGGTTATCAACCAACCTTCCTACGCCTTGGAAGGGCGCGCCAATGACGTCATTCGGGTCGCCGGCGATATCAATTACCCACCCTACGAATTTCTCGATCAAAACGGAGTGTACCGCGGCTTCAACGTGGACATGCTCAACGCGGTGTTTTTGGAGCTGGAGATGGACTACGAGCTGATTCCCATGAAGTGGGAAGAGGCGCAGCAGGCCCTGCGCAGGGGCGAAGTGGACATGATTCAGGGTATGATCCGTACGCCGGAACGAGAAGGTTATTATCTGTTTGCCGACCCCCTCGTCACCAACGCCCAGGCCATCTTTGTGCGCAAGGATAATCAGTTCATCTCTGCCCTTGGGGATCTGAAAGGCAGGGTAGTCACTTTTCAGCTTGGAGACGTGGCAGAAGAGATCCTGGGCTGGGAACCTGGGGTCGACGCGCTGGGCTTCGCTGACCAGGAACGGGCCCTGGCGGATGTGCTGAACGGCCATGCCGACGCTTTTGTGGGCAACCGGCTGACGGCCATCTACTACCTTCAGAAGATGCGGCGACTGGAGGACATGAAAATTGTGGGCGAACCCATGTCTGTGACGGACTATGGCATGGCCGTGAATTCGGACCATCCGGAGCTGCTGGAAATGCTGAATGGTGCCATCAAACGCGTTAAAGCAGACGGAACCTATGACCGGATCTACAAAAAGTGGTTTGGGGAGCAGCTGGTGGATTATGGAATTACCCTGGATCAGGCGAAGCGCATCTTTTATGTGCTCCTTGGGATCATGAGCCTCTCCATTTTTGCCGCTTTGGTCGTGCGTCAGTGGAATGCAAAGCTGACAAAGGAAGTCCTCCTCCAAACGGAGAAAATCAGGACACAGGAAGCTGCGATCCGTCAGTATGACAAGATGCAGACCGTTGGCAACCTTGCGGCGGGGATCGCTCATGAACTCCGGAATCCGCTGACCTCCATCAAGACGCTGTCTGAGCTCGTGCCGCTGAAGCGCGACAACGACCGCTTCATTGAAGAGTTTAAGGAAATTGTGCCTTCGGAGATCGCACGGATGGATCAACTTATTACGGATCTGCTGGATTACGCGCGGCCAAAGGTGCCGGAGCCCCGGGAGATCGACCTGGTCAGCCTGGTGGAGAACCTTGAGCGACTTGTGAGGCCGCGGAGCGAGGGTGGGAATGTGACCATCGGCCACCATCTTGAGGCTCTATGGGTGTACGCGGACCCGAACCAGCTCAAGCAGATTCTGCTGAACCTCATCCTCAACAGCCTGGACGCGATTGCGGGCATGGGCGAGGGTGTGGGCAGTGTGAGGCAGGGGCGGATTGAGATCACCAGCACGCTGGCGGGCGAACGGGGCGTGGTGGAGTTGGTGGTTGCAGACAACGGGCCGGGCATGACCGGTGACGAGGCGGTGCGGGCGTTTGAGCCCTTTGTGACCTCCAAGCGCGGCGGGTACGGCTTAGGTCTGCCGATGGTCGAGCAACTCATCCGTGAGAACAACGGGACTATTTCGGTGGACAGCACACCGGGTGCTGGAACGCGCATTGTGATGGAACTGCCGGCGTTTGAGGAGAGGGGGAGTCGGATTTGAAGCGCATATTGATTGTGGATGACGAGCGGACAATTCTGACGGCGCTCCGCTACGCGCTGGAGGATCTTTACGAGATTGACGTGGCGGACAACGCGGAGACCGCATTTGAGATTTTGGAGGCGCACTCTGTGGATTTGGTGCTGCTGGATCAGCGGCTGGGGGACGTGGACGGGTTGGATGTGATTCGGTCGCTGCACGCCAGGAAGCCGGAGGTCATGATCATTGCCATGACGGCTTACGGCAGCATTGAGGCATCGATTAAAGCCATGCAGAGTGGGGCGTATCATTATGTGACGAAGCCCCTGGACATTCAGAGTCTGACGGTGATGATCAACAAGGCGCTGGAATTCAGGAGCGGTGGGGCTGGCGGGATGGGCGGCGCCGGAAGCGGAAGTGCCGGTCAAAAAGGTCTGGGCGGCCCTGGCGGGCCGGAGGACTCGCGGATGCTCATTGCGGACAGCGCGGCTATGCGGTATGTGTTTGATGTGATCGACCGGGTCAAGGATCTGGACATCAATGTTTTAATCACAGGGGAAAGCGGAACGGGCAAGGAATTGATTGCCAGGGCGATTCACGAGCGCAGCAATCGGGCCAAACACAGCTTTCAGGCGCTCAACTGCGCGGCGATACCTTTGAATCTGCTGGAAAGTGAGCTCTTTGGCTATGAGAAGGGTGCTTTTACGGGTGCCCATCAGAAGGTCAAAGGCAAGTTTGAGCTGGCACACCAGGGGTCCATTTTTCTGGATGAGATAGGGGACCTGGATTTGTCGCTGCAGGCGAAGCTGCTCAGGGTGATCCAGGAGAAGAAGGTGACGCCGCTGGGCAGTGAGAAGTCCATAGATGTGAATTTTCGATTGATCACGGCTACAAACCGGAATTTGGCGGAGTCGGTGCGCAAGGTGCTGTTCAGGGAAGACCTGTTTTTCCGGCTGAATGTGGTGGCCATTGAGGTGCCGCCCCTTCGGAAACGGAAAGAGGATATTCCACTGCTGTGCCAGCATTTTTTGGAGCTGTATTCGAAGCGGTTTGGCAAGGTGGTTTCAGGGATTTCAGCGACGGCTATTGAAGCACTGGAGGCTTATGACTTTCCGGGGAATGTCCGGGAGCTGCAGAACATCATTGAGCGCGCTGTGGCACTGTCCATGGATTCGATTATTCAGCTGGCGGATCTGCCGGGGGATATCACGGGGATTTCGGTGTATAAGTCCTCCCGGGAACTGGTGCCGGTGTATGTGGGCGAGCGCCTGGACGAGGTGGAGCGGCGGCTGATTGAGGCGACGCTTTTGTACTGTGAGGGGAATCGCCGGAGGACGGCGAACCTGCTTGGACTGAGTGAGCGGCATCTCTACAACAAGATCAAGGAGTTTGGGCTCGGGGAAGGGTAGGGGCGTCAAGGCGTTGAACTGATAAATAATTGGAGTTTCCTCCTGATAACTTATAAAGATAAAAGACATAACAAAGAGCAGAGTGGAATTAATCAACTCTGCTCTTTGTTATGTCTGGATATTTTAGTCATCCTCAAATTCAATGAAACCATTCAAAATATCAAGCACCTCAGCCAGAATGTCGTCCGGTATTCGCTCAAAAAAAGTAGCGTTTCTGGCATTCAAATCCAATGACTTCACCTGTTCACACATTATAACGCCCGTTGTTTTTGTCCGTGAATCCAGTGTTACGTGAAGTGGATAATTCCTCTGCGTATTGGTAATGGGGCAAACCATGGTGAGTTTAGTAAATTGGTTGAAGGTTTTGTTGCTGACAACAAGCGCTGGACGTTTTCCCATTTGCTCGTGTCCGGCCTGGGGGTCAAACTCGAGATAGACTAGATCGCCGTGATCAGGAATGTAAGTCATCACCACACCTCTTTGCCTTTCGGTTTTCCGGTATCCCATTCCTCAGAGGGCGATTCGGATTCGCCATAGGCAGCAATTCGTTCTTTTAGGGTCATATGCTTATAGAGTGGAATAATGATCAAGTTGCCGTCTTCCACTTTCAACTCAACAGGATCGTTTTCTTTTAAATTTGCTTTTTCAAGGATGGACTTAGGAATTCTGATGGCTTGGCTGTTGCCCCACTTTTGGAGGGTCGTGTACATGGTCATCACCTCTAAGATTAGTATATACCGCGTATCTACAATTTGCAAGATTCACCTCTTAACGCGCGAGGTAGACGTGCGGCTAAATGAGAACTGTGATCGCAAGCTCTGGCACAAAATCTGAGTTGGTGCCAGTCACCAAGTTCGTTTTTGTCCGCGTCACCAAAGTAAAACCTGTCCGCGTCACCAACCATAAAATCATGCAGTTTTTGCATGACATGAAATTATTGCATACTTTTTGTCGAAAAATGGCGAATAATCAAGTAAGTAAGTCCGCCGGCTTCAATCAGAAAAAGACCCTCAGCGAGGGTCTTTTTACCTTTTAAGGGGGAAATTTTAAACGCCACTTAAATTATCGCAATATTTTTATTATTTCGTGAAAATTCACTCAAAAACCCCATCTTGGCATCCTTCCTGCAATATAACTTTGTGCAGCGATGGCATGACCATCGGCAAACGCACTGGAAAAAACGAACATAGACTTTAAGGGGGAAACAATGAAAATGAAAAAAATGCTGGCATTATTAATGATCCTACTCCTCGCAGTCACAGCCCTCGCCGGATGCTCCGGCGGCGCAAAAGAAGAAAGCACGGAACTTTACATTGCAAGCGCCAACCCTATGACAGGTGACTCCGCGCAGTTTGGCGACATGAAAGTCAAAGCCATTGAGCTCGCACTCGAGCAAGTCAACGCGGCTGGCGGCATCGACGGCAAGCAAGTCAAGCTCCTGGTCGGCGACGACACGGGCAACCCTAAAGAAGCACCAAACGTCGCGCAGAAATTCGCAGCGGATGACAAAGTACTCGCTATTATTGGACACTGGAACAGCTCTTGTACGCTGGCAGCCCGCGGCATCTACGAAGCAGCCGGCATCCCGGTCATCACGGACTCCGTCAACAAGGCAATCACAGACGGCTCCACACCGCACGTCTTCAGAATTTCCCTGACTGATACAGATCAGGCTTACAGACTCGCTGAGTACGCCTTCAATCAAATGGGCAAGAAAAATGCGGCTATCATGTTCACCGCCAACGACTTTGGCGTCGGACTGAAGGACGACTTCACGAAGCGCTTTACAGAGCTCGGTGGCACCATCACCGCAACAGAAACCTACTTCGAAGGCCAGTCCAAAGACTTCAGCCCGCAGCTCACCAACATCAAGAATACCAACCCGGACCTCCTGTTCGTCGCTGGCTACTATGTTGAAACTGCGCTAATCGCCCAGCAAGCCAAGGATTCCGGTTTTAACATCGATATGCTCGGCACGGAAGGCATCAGCTCTGAAGAGCTCGTCAAGCTCGGCGGCGACGCGGTTGAAGGCATCAAGTTCACAGGCTTCTTCCACCCGGATATCGAGTTCGCTGGCACTAAAGAATTTACGGAAGCTTTCGTCGCGAAGTACAGCAAAGAGCCGGACACTTACGCTGCTCTCGCCTATGACTCCGCCCTCGTTCTCCTCGAAGCAATGAAAACCAAAGGCGCGGACCGCGAGTCCATCACGGCGTTCCTCAACGAGACACAGGAATTCCCAGGCGTCGCCGGCCCAATCACGTTTGTCGACAACGCTGTCACACGCAACATCATCATCCTCACCGTTAAAGACGGCAAGATCGTTCCTGCCGATGTTCAGCCGTAGGTCTTCCACGACCATCGGCAAAAAGATTTTTACAGTAGTTATGACCCGAAAACACTGACAATTCTAAGAACGCTTCACTCCGCCACGCCCCCTGTCACAAGGGGGCCTCGCCCCTGTCAAAAGGGGAAGGGCTTCCTGTCACAAGGGGCGTGCATTTCAAAAGGTGGTGTCTACGCATGTTTATGGAGCATCTCAGCAACGGGATTGCGCTCGGTTCGATTTACGCCCTGACAGCGATTGGCTATACCATGGTCTACGGCATAATCCGCCTGATCAACTTCGCTCACGGCGACTTGTACATGGTGGGCGCGTTTCTGACGCTGACGGCCATTACGATCCTCAACCTGCCCATTGCTGCGGCAATGCTGTTCGGCATGGCCGGCGCGGCGCTGTTTGGGATCGCGATTGCCAAGTTCGCCTACAGCCCGGTTTTTAAAGCACCGCGGATCAGTCTCTTCCTATCGGCGATCGGTGTCGCCATCTTCCTGGAGAACTTCGCCATGCTGGTCTGGGGACCGGAGACGCAGTCCTTCCCGGAAGTCATGACCAACAAAATTTACAACTTCGCCGGTTTCAGAATGTCGACTATTCAAATCATTATCATTGTCGTCACTATCATTCTCGTTTCGGTCTTATCTTACATTGTCAAATACACCAAAATGGGCAAAGCCATGCGCTGCGTGTCCCAGGACATGGACACGGCAAGACTGATGGGCATCAACACGAACCGCGTGGTCTACTTTACTTTTGCCTTGGGCTCCGCCCTCGGCGCTACGGCGGGTGCTCTGGTCGGCATGTATTATAAAGCAGTTTTCCCGATGATGGGCTTCGTTCCAGGCCTCAAAGCCTTCATCTCCGCGGTTATAGGCGGGATTGGCAGCATTCCGGGCGCCATGATTGGCGGCATGCTCATGGGCGTGTCTGAAAGTCTCGGTGCAGCTTATGTGTCTTCAGGCTACCGCGATGCGATTGCATTTATCATCCTGATCATAGTCCTGCTGTTCAAGCCTACGGGCATCCTCGGCAAGACCATGAAAGAGAAAGTGTAGGGGGGCGCGGCTAAATGACTAATCTAATGACTGTGCTCCGTAATTTGATTTTTTACTCTGTGATTCTTTTCGTGGCGATCCAGATCCTGGCCCGATTCTTCGACTTTGCCAGCAAAAGGCTGATTAAGGTTGGCGGCGGCAAGAAGAAGCTCCTTCTCGCAGGTGTTGGCGTGTTCGCTCTGGTGCTGCCATTACTGCTGGCCGGTGAGCCTTACATCTTGAGAACCAGCGTCATGGTGCTGCTGTACATTGTTTTGGCGCTGAGCCTCAACATCGTGTTAGGACAGGCGGGACAGCTGTCTTTGGGCCACGCGGCATTTTACGCCCTGGGCGCTTATACCATGGCCATCCTGACAGTGTCCTTTGGCGTGAACTTCTGGATCGCCTTAGTGGCAGGCGGTGTCGTGGCCGGCATCTTTGGCTTCATTCTGGGGATTCCGACTTTGCGCCTGAAGGGCGACTATCTGGCCATTGTCACCGTGGGTTTTGGTGAGATTCTCAGACTCATCCTGATCAACTGGGGCACCTTTACCCGTGGCCCTGCCGGGATTCCGGGCATTCCGTCCCCGTCTTTCTTTGGCATTGCGGTCAAGGGCAATACCGGTTACTATTACATCATTTTGGTGATGGTTGTTTTGACGATTATCGTCAGCAAGCGCTTGGAAGATTCCAGGCTGGGCCGCGGTCTTGCGGCGGTCAAGGATGACGAGATCGCTGCGGAATCCATGGGCGTCAATCCGGCCAACATGAAGATCCTGGCCTTCGTCCTTGGCGCTGTCATTGCCGGTTTTGCAGGCGGCTTCTTCGCCTCCTTCGTCCACTATGTCAATCCGGACAACTTCACGTACATGGAGTCCGTCACCATTCTGACCATGGTGGTTCTGGGCGGCCTTGGCAGCATCCCGGGCGTCATTGTTGGCGCCGTGATCCTGGCCATCCTGCCGGAAGCCCTGCGTGACATCTCCACTTACAGATACGCCATTTACGGCATCCTGCTGGCTATGATGATGATCATCCGCCCGCAGGGCATGATCAGTCTCGACAGTCTTAAAAGGAGGAGTGCGGCCGATGAAAATCCTAGAGGCATCTGGAATTTCAAAAGTCTTTGGCGGTCTAACGGCCGTTAGCAAGGTCGATTTCCATATCGATGAACACGAAATTGTCAGCCTGATCGGCCCAAACGGCGCCGGCAAGACAACATTTTTCAACCTGCTGACAGGTATTTATGAGCCAACGGAAGGTCGCGTCGACTTTCTGGGGGCGGAGCTTAAAAAATCCAAGCCCTTTGAAATCACTAAGCTGGGCATGGCCAGAACCTTTCAGAATATCCGCCTGTTCTCCAGCATGACGGTTCTTGAAAATGTCATGGTGGGCCAGCACTGCCGGACGTCTTCCAGTATCTTTGATGCGCTCCTTCACCTGAAGCGCCACAAGCTGGAGGAAGTCAGGATCCGCTCTGTCTGTGAAGAGATTCTGGAATTCCTGGATCTGACACAGTACAAAGACGAAATTGCCGTCAGTCTGCCGTATGGTATTCAGCGTCACGTGGAAATTGCGCGGGCTATGGCATCATCACCGCGCCTCATACTTCTGGACGAGCCTGCGGCCGGTCTGAACACCAATGAAAAAGTGGAAATGACGACACTGATCCGCAAGATCAGGGACAGGGGTTTCACAGTGCTATTGATTGAGCATGACATGAAGCTGGTCATGGGCATCTCCGACCGTGTCGCTGTTCTGGATTATGGCAATAAGATCGCCGAAGGGAAGCCTGAGGAGATTATGAAGAACGAGCGCGTCATAGCGGCGTATCTCGGAAAGGGGGCGGAGCAGAATGCTTAAGGTTCAAGGCATTGACGTTTTTTACGGCGGCATTCACGCCCTCCGCGACCTATCTTTTGAGATCCCTGCAGGGAAGATTGTCACTTTGATAGGCTCTAACGGCGCTGGCAAATCCACGACTTTGAAGGCCATTTCGAATCTGGTGAAGTGCAAGGGTCAGATCCTTTTTGAGGAGGAGAACCTGCTGACGCTGCCATCGGAAAAAATCGTTGGTAAGGGCGTCATTCACGTGCCGGAGGGTCGCAGAATCTTTACAGCCCTGACGGTGGAAGAGAATCTGGATATGGGGTCTTATTTGCGCAAGGATAAGGATGGCGTGGCTAAAGACAAGGAATTCGTGTTCAAGCTCTTTCCGCGGCTGAAAGAACGGGCGAAGCAGATGGGTGGAACGCTTTCCGGTGGCGAGCAGCAGATGCTGGCTATTGGCCGCGCCCTGATGTCGAAGCCCCGCCTGCTGATGCTGGACGAGCCGTCCATGGGCTTGGCGCCAATTGTCGTCCAAGAAATCTTCAGTGCCATAGCGGACCTGAACAAGACGACGGGCCTGACGGTGCTGCTGGTAGAACAGAACGCCAACATTGCTCTCCAGCTGGCAGATTACGCTTACGTCCTCGAGACCGGCAGCATCACCATAGAGGGTGAAGCGAAAGCCCTGCTGACGGATGACCGGGTTAGGAAGGCATACTTAGGCGAAAGCTAGAGACGTGCATAAACAAAGAATAAGCCGTATGAAAGAGAGCTCGCTCTCTGAAGTACGGCTTATTCTTTGTTTATATAGGGCGCAGCCCGGTACCGAAGCGCAGCGCAGCGGAGCGAGGTAGCACGTCTGTATGGTGAGGTGTGCGTTGCGTTGGGGTGTGGCCCTATACCGAAGCGCAGCCCTAAATCACGCGCAGCGTGGTTAGGGGCGGAGCGAGGTGCACGTCCGGTGGAGTGAGGTGTACGTTTCTCTGGGGCGTGGCCCTATACCGAAGCGCAGCAATACGCCGAACGCAGTGAGGAGGATTGCGGGGCAATAGGCGCCAGCCGCGAGGTGCATGTCTGTATGGTGAGTTGTGCGTTGCGTTGGGGTGTGGCCCTATACCGAAGCGCATCAATACACCGAACGCAGTGAGGGGGATTGCGGGGCAATAGGCGCCAGCCGCGAGGTAGCACGTCTGTATAGTGAGGTGTAATTATATTACCGTCCACGTCCCCGGGTCCAAGTTGGTGTCAGTCACTCAGTTAATGTTGGTGTCTGACACCGAGTTTGTTTTGGTGCCAGAGCTTGTTAGGTGCAAGTCTTACAGGCCTTACGGCGACTTCAACTCATGATGACTCCCGCGCTAGCGATGTAATTTGCCCATCACACAAAAAAGGAAATTGGAGCAGCCGCACCAATTTCCCACAACTAATTCGGTTAAGAGGAAAACGGCGCGCTTTGCCGTTTTCCTTTCCTTTTTTCATTCCCATCTCCAAGCCAAACCCCTACGCCCAATCCCAACTCTTAATCATCAAATCACAATGCTTTTCCAGCGTCTCCTCATCCACATGTCCATGATCCTCGACGCCAACTGTCACATACCCGGCAGTCCGGGCGGTTTCCAGAGCAAACAGTGCATCCTCGAAGACGACGCAGTCCTGCACGCCAAGCCCTAACCGTCGCGCCGCCTCGTGATAAATGTCAGGCTTATTCTTGCCAGCCCCGACATCCGATATCGTCAGGATCACCTCAAAATAGTCATGAAGCCCAAAGCGCTCAAACAGCACGTCCACGTAAACCCGATCCGTCGTAGTCACCAGCGCCAGTTTGCGATCCTGTGCCCGCAGATGCTTCAAATATTCCAGCGCATAATGCTTAAACACCACCTGCTCGCCATAAGCCTGCTTCAAGCGCAGGTCATAATACTCGGCCATTTCCTGCAGATCCAGAGTCTCCTGATACCGAGCGGCGACGGCCTCGATCACCTGATCCAGTGTAAAGCCCTGCATGGCTTTATGGACCTCCCGTGGCAGCTCGATCCCGTGAGTCCTCAGATAATCCGGCATCAGGTGTCGCCACATCGTCATTGAATCGAACAGTGTGCCGTCCATGTCGAACAGAAACCCTTTGAACTTTTGCGGCAGTGAGGCGAGGGTCAGGTGACCATCGGCTATTTTATTTTTTTGAGGCTCTAAACCCATTTGTTCCATCTCAAAACGCTCCTTAACCTTCAATTCAAAAAGCTCATCTCAGCCGATGGTTCCCCAAGCAACCCAGTCGCCCATCCACACATCCGGCTATTCTCACTTCATCTTATCATACTATCCCACGCCTGAAGCATAGAAAAGGATTTGAAATCTTTCCAAAAATAATATAAAATCTCTTGGTAAGATTTCAAAAGCACCCAAATTGAAGCTTGGGAACAACCACATAGGCAAAGGAGAAATTTAAAATGGCAAGCAAAGGCATCATCTGTACGACAAACAACGTAGAATATCTGGCATTTAGAAAGGCGCAAATTGGCGGCGCGCGCTCACTTGAGGAGCTCAAAGCTGTCACCGGCGCTTGCGGGGAATGCGATGGCTGCGGCGAAAACCTGGACAACATTATGTCCATGCTCTGCGGCTGCAAAAACGTCACGTTCCAGGATGTCTTGACCGCGATCTCAAAGGGTGCTTCCACTGCGGATCAGGTAGCTGATGTGACTGGCGCTGGAACGGACTGCGGTAAGTGCAAAGCACTCGTTGCAAATGTTATCGAGCTTGGCCGATAGTTATAGTCCCATCGAAATTACAGCAACACCCTAAGATGAACCCAGGAGGAGAACCCCATGTACGTCTTTTCGATAGTCATGATCGTCGCGTCCAATATCCTGTATCACATCGCGCAAAAATCCACGCCGGATAAGATCAATCCTTTTGTGAGCTTGACTGTGACCTACCTGGTGGCGGCAGCACTCTCCGTTATCGCCCTTCTCTTCTACAAGACGGACAAAGGCGTCATTGAGTCCTTGCAGTCACTCAACTGGACGGCCTTTCTCCTGGGTATCTCAATTTTGGGGCTTGAGTTCGGCTTTCTGGCTGCCTACAGGGCGGGCTGGAACATCAGCGTAGGCAGCCTTGTGGCGAATATTGCCCTGGCCATTGCGCTGATTCCGGTGGGCATCATGATCTACAAGGAAGCCTTTGAGGTCAGCAAGATCTTTGGAGCGGTACTGTGCATTGCGGGACTTATTTTAATTAACAGATAGCTCTAAAAAAATGCCCCTGCCTGTATCAATGACCAGGCTGGGGCATTTTCAATAGTGCGCCCGGCATGGGCGATAACTTGGTGGTGCAAGTCCACTACGCGCTCGG